>NZ_JAJGZS010000001.1:0-460754 GCF_020806285.1 Shewanella sp. 10N.7 | reverse complement strand
ATGCCGTAATGGAGCGTTTTTTTAGAAGCTATAAAACGGAATGGATGCCAAAGAAAGGATATCAACATTTTAATGAAGCAAAACATGATGTGCTGAACTACATATTGAAACATTACAATACAAAACGCGGGCATAGTTACAATAATTATATGACCCCTACGGCAGCTGAAATGGCGGCATGATAATAACTCCCCTAAGCGTGTACAGATTTACTTGACCACATCACATCCATGTCTGGACTCACGCGATTTTCTTGCTTACCTCAATTCAAATTGAACATTCAAAGAAGCTCAAAAGCATAATAAGTACAAACAACTTTCAAAATTAGAAACAACAAGAGAACTTGCAGGCTCAATGTTCCCCTTGAAATTGCTGAAATGTGTTGAAGAAAATGGCGTAAGCCTGACAGGACGTCAGGCTAGCTTTAGTTGGCCAGGGATGGCCTATCTAAAGCGTTAGATATTTTCGAATAAGCATGAGGCCTGCTCGTTTTTTAGAGCAATTTCGTAGGGGCGGCAAGGGATGTCGAGAAGGGAAATGCTGTTGTTTCCCTTTCGTTTGGTGTGGGCGAAGCGCCACGACGTTGAACTTAATCCAAACGAAGTTTGGAAATTAAGCAATCAAATATGGCATCAGCTTATATGTTTACTTTCCAATATAGATACTCGTTTATCCAACAGGACTCTGATAGAGTGCTTATTAATCAATGGCTTTGCTTTAGTAAGGTTTAAGTATTTGGTTTATTAAATGTGCATGCGCACAATACAAATATTAGGTTGTTATGAATATTATTTATAAGTTTATAAAAAGGTTTTTTGCCTTTATTTGTTTTCTTTGGATTTCTGGCTGTGCGACACATTATGAGCCTATTATTGTCCCTGAATATTCTGGCTCTGTAAAAATCCAATCTTCTTCGGCTACTATATCTACAACCACGGAAATACCCGCTGGTGATTATTTAGTAGCTGATAGCCAAGTATTTCTTTCTGGTAGAAGTAATTTATCAAACCATTTTGGTATATTGGGAATCTTAGTCGATCAATTAAATAATTCAGTTTCATTTGACAATGAAAATGAAACATTGAGTGTAAAGTTTGATGAAGTATTAACGGATATTATCCAAAAACAGGTTTTTGATAGAGAACTTAAGATTGTAAATGATACAGAGTCACCAAATTTAATTCTGTTACCATCAGCTAAGCTTATCTTAGATTCTGATAATTTAGCTCAAATTGAATTTAGACTTACAGTTAGAATTATTGATCCAATATCGGATATTCAATCTACTAAAAATTATTATTTTTTTAATGGCAAATCACTCCCTATATCAGGTGATAACAGCTGGTCATCGGATAATGCGTCCAATCTGATTAACTACTCACAATTTGCTCTTGAAAAATTAATTAATTCAGCTTCTTTTGATTTATTTGGTAATCATAAAGATTATTCTGATAAGAAATTACGTAAATATCTATATCTAAAATTCCCTTATTCTGAAAAACCTTTGAAAGTTGTTTTGCTAAATGAGCTTGATGATTATGTGGTTGTCTCTCATGAAAATAATGGTGTATTGGTGCAGTCGACGGTTCTCGTTGTAACAAAAGATCTATTAAGTCGAAAATAACCTGACTGATATTTTTTGAAGAAGAAAATTAATTAAGTAGGTGCTGAAAATATGTTGGGTGAGAGAAAATAAGTGGAGCCTTATAACGCTCCCCCAGCACCTGCCATTAATCCACCACTTATCTAATCCTGTTGTAGTCCCTCTGATACATGTAACGTCTGTTGATTATCAATAATAATCGCTTCGTATTCTGGCAATTGGTTAATCAGCGTCATGCCTTGTTGTAAGCCTTTTACAAATACGGCTGTTGATAGGGCATCAACGTAAGTTGAGTCTTTACCAATGACGGACACGCTGACCACTTTTCTGGCCGAGTCGCCGGTTTTAGGATTAATGATGTGATGATAACGCACGCCATCTTCGATGAAGTAGCGCTCGTAATCACCTGATGTTGAAATTGACTCGTTAGCCAGTGGTAATTGCACCGCTGTTTTTTCAGCGGCTCTAGGGTGCTTAATACCGACAAACCATGGGCGGCCGCGTCTGTCACCGAGCAGTCCAGTATCACCACCTGCGCTGACTAAGGCATGCTTAATACCTGCAGCTTGTAAAATGGCTAAGCATTGCTTAACGGCATGTCCTTTAGCTATTCCGCCTAAATCAATCCGTACATCTTGGTTTTTAAAACGAACACTAGATTGTGATTTGTCTAAGGTTACTGCGCGGTAATCTATAGCTTCGAGGGCTTGGTTTATCTCGGGTTTCGCTGGCTTTTGTCCTTGGCGGTAATCGTATTGATAACCAATTGAGGCGTAAGTGATATCAAATGTGCCGTTTGTCAGCTCAGCAATCTTGTGTGAATCAAGCAGCAAATCAAACAGTTCTTGATTAATCACAACGGCCTCTTTCCCTGCCAGTTGGTTGATTTTGCTTAATTCGCTGTCTGCTTTATAAGGACTCATTAATCGGTCGATGCGATGCATTTCTTGTTCGACGGCGATGATGAGGTTATCTGCAGTTTGTTGTTGAGTTAAATCTGTATTCTTATCTGCTTCTGAAAGCCAAAATTCAACATGAGCTTGGGTCCCCATGACTTCAAAGCTCTTTTGATGCCACTGCGCAGTGACTTGAGTGGATAAGATTAGGCCAACAAAACACAGTGAGATTAATGAGAAAGGCTTAAACATGGGTAATGACTTATTGTTGAATTATTTTTATAGCCAATAGGGTACTGAGTTATGGGTTATTAATCTAGATTGATTTATGCCAAATAACAGCCAATAAAAAACGCACTCGATTGAGTGCGTTTTTTCGATGTCGGCGCTAAGTCGAAGACCTAACTCAAAGATCTAAGCCAGATACC
This sequence comes from Shewanella sp. 10N.7, assembly GCF_020806285.1. Taxonomy (NCBI): domain Bacteria; kingdom Pseudomonadati; phylum Pseudomonadota; class Gammaproteobacteria; order Alteromonadales; family Shewanellaceae; genus Shewanella; species Shewanella sp. 10N.7. Next base: position 457,827 of record NZ_JAJGZS010000001.1, on the reverse strand, counting down.
TTAAGCCAGCGACTAATTCAAATAATTGATTAGTGACGGAACATCGCTGAGATAGACTCTTCGTTGCTTACACGACGAATCGCTTCGGCAAGTACTGCTGACATTGTCAGTTGAGTCACTTTCTCTACTTTTAACATTTCAGGGCTTAATGGCACAGTGTCAGTAACGATGACTTCATCAATCACTGATTCTGCGATGTTAGCCGCTGCATTGCCTGAGAACACTGGGTGAGTTGCGTAAGCAAAAACACGGTTTGCGCCATGTTCTTTTAATGCTTCAGCAGCTTTACAAAGTGTGCCGCCAGTATCGATCATGTCATCTACGATGATACAGTCGCGACCTTGTACGTCACCAATGATATGCATTACCTGAGCAACGTTCGCTTGTGGGCGACGCTTATCGATAATTGCTAAGTCAGAATCATCAAGTAGTTTAGCTACAGCGCGAGCACGTACTACACCACCAATGTCTGGAGAAACCACAACTGGGTTATCAAGTTCTTTACCTAACATGTCTTCTAGCAGTACTGGGCTACCGAACACGTTATCAACTGGCACATCAAAGAAACCTTGAATTTGCTCAGCGTGTAAATCACAAGTTAGTACGCGGTCAACACCAACACTTGAAAGGAAGTCAGCAACAACTTTCGCAGTAATTGGTACACGAGCACTACGTACACGACGGTCTTGACGAGCATAACCGAAGTAAGGAATAACGGCAGTGATACGGCCTGCAGATGCACGACGTAAAGCGTCAACCATGACGATAAGTTCCATCAGGTTGTCGTTAGTCGGCGCACAAGTAGACTGGATGATGAATACATCAGCACCACGTACGTTTTCATTGATTTGAACACTGATTTCACCGTCGCTGAAACGGCCTACTACTGCATCGCCAAGTTTGCAAAATAAACGGTCGGCTATTTTTTTGGCTAGTTTAGGGGTAGCGTTACCAGCAAAGAGCTTGATATCGGGCACTTTATGAACCTCAGGTGTTGGCTTTAATGTTAGTGGCTAAAAATGTAGATAAAATACTGTGAACTGAACAGTTGGTTTTACCGTATTACACCTTTAGAAATATTTTAGCTTTGGCTTAATCGAGTCAATAAAGGTGACTGATTCAAGCCTTTAGCAACAAAACCATGCATAGTTGTTGGCAGTTTTGCCAGTGCATCTAATGCGGTTTGCTGCTGTTCGAACTCACCGAAGACGCATGCGCCAGTTCCGGTCATTCTTGACGGCGCATATTCTACCAGCCAGCTTAATGCATTGGCAACTTGAGGGTGCTTTTCTGCGACCAACTTCTGACAATCATTTGTCCAATTCTTATGCATTAATGTATCTATTGCTAATTTAGGCGTGTTGCGAGGAAGCAATGGATCTTGGAAAATTGCCTGAGTCGATACATGTACATCTGGCACGATCACTAAATAGTATAGCTCTTGTGGTTCAACGTTGATGAGTCGTTCACCGACACCTTCGGCAAAAGCAGAAAAACCATTAATAAAAACAGGGACATCCGCACCAAGCTTGAGACCGATTTCAGCCAAGGTTTGTTGCGGTAAATTCAATTTCCACAGCCGATTTAAGGCGATTAATGTGGTTGCTGCGTCAGAAGAACCGCCACCTAATCCCCCCCCCATAGGTAAATTTTTACGTAACCAAATTTCTGCGCCGCCTTGATAATTGCAATATTCTTGTAATGATTTTGCGGCCTTTAGAATTAAGTTATCTTTTTCTGCGACAACTTTAGATAATTCTGAATGTAAGGTTAATGTTTTATTTTCTGTGGGCAAAAAGTCCAGGTAATCACATTGGTCAATAAACTGAAATAACGTCTGTAGCTCATGATATCCATCACTGCGCTGGGCTGTAATGTGCAAAAACAAGTTTAACTTTGCTGGTGCTGGCCAGTTTGCTGAAATAGAGGTTGAAGTTTCATGAGTATTCAATGTCGCGGTGATCATATAACGCTTCTTTATTAAAGGGCTTATTAGGTTAACTTTATTAGCTTAACGGATTTAACTGAACTGATTTAACTTCACTTAACTCAGTGACGGTAAATTAACGGTTTTCAAGCATCGGGGCTAAAGCTTGCCATTGATTAATTTGGATCTTGATTTGTACATCAGCTCGATTAATCTGTAACAATCTTGGCACATTGGCGCCGCTTTGCTGCTGATAACTCATAAACTTGACTTGCCAATCTCCACTGATGTCTTTACTGGTAAAGGCTTTAATGCTGCCATCAGGGTGATATGCTTCAATTTGGTCGTCACTGGTGACTTGACCTGTAATCCAAAGTGGCAATTTATTCAATGGGATCTGCATGCCGCTAACACGTGAGATTAGCTGCTGTGGATCTCTGTCTGTATAGGTTTTGCCTTGTACATCGATACTGGCGAGGCCTTGTTTTGAGCTTAGCGACAGTACCGTTGTGCCAATCACAGTAGTGAGTGTTAATTCATCATGAGGCTGATTAAAGCTATGGTCATGAAACCAGAATAGATTAGTACTAAATTTGTCGGCGTCAGAACGAAAAGCAAGCTTACCTTGTAACTCCCAAGCTTTAGTTTCACTAGCTTGGTTAACATCAATATTGGTGAGTTTATGGGGAGGCTTAACCGAACAAGCGGTAAGAAAAAGACAACAAACTAACATCATGCGTTGCAGGAAAAATGTTAAATATCGCAAAAGAATTCGCTACCTATATATAGTGATGCTTTATTCTACTGACCTAAAGCACGATTGTAAAAATCCATTTAGATATTTGGGTTTTTATTAACCTATAGAAGTAAATATAGTAAGAAAGCTTTGCTTGTTAGGCGTTTATAGGCATCATAATGTTTAATAGAATTGGTCAACTTTCCTATATTTTTGTTAACAAGATAGAATAATTAGAAAAAATATAGACAATTATTCGGTTTTGTTAAGCCAATTGTGTTTTTAGTTTTATCAATTAAGTAGAATAGCCTAATTAATGATCCCGCGAAGAACTTAAAACGAGTCAAATGAGCCTAGTAGCAATCGGAATAAATCATAAAACCGCCACAGTCGACCTTCGCGAGAAAGTCGCTTTTTCACCAGATAAAATTCATGACGCCATGAAGAGTCTGGCGAGCCGCACTAGTTCTGGCGAAGCCGTTATCGTGTCGACCTGTAATCGCACCGAACTCTATTGTAATAATGGCTCTAAAGCAGACATTATTGAGTGGCTTGAGGATTATCATGACTTAACTCACGAAGAGTTGTTGCCATGTATCTATAGCTATGAAAATCAAGAGTGCGTTAAGCATTTGATGCGCGTATCTTCGGGTCTTGATTCATTAGTGCTAGGTGAACCGCAAATTTTAGGGCAAGTGAAGCAAGCCTTCGTTAAAGCCAAAGAAGCGGGTACAACGGCAGTAACGATTGATCGCCTATTTCAAAATACTTTCTCTGTCGCCAAAAAAGTGCGCACCGAAACTGAAATCGGCGCCGCTGCTGTTTCAGTCGCATTTGCAGCTGTGAGCATGGCGAAACATATTTTCTCCTCACTGAGTACCACCAATGTGTTGCTAATTGGTGCGGGTGAAACCATTGAACTGGTTGCCAAGCATTTAAAAGACAATGACGTCGCCGGTATTGTGGTTGCTAACCGCACGGTTGAGCGTGCACAGGCCATGTGTGAAGAGTTCAATGCCACAGCAATTACCTTACAAGAAATACCAGACTATCTACCTAAAGCCGATATCGTGATATCCTCTACCGCCAGTCCATTACCGATATTAGGTAAAGGTATGGTTGAAAAGGCGCTGAAACAACGTCGTCATCAACCTATGTTATTAGTTGATATTGCCGTTCCACGAGATATTGAAGCAGAAGTTGGCGAATTAGACGATGCTTTCCTTTATACTGTGGACGATTTGCACAGCATCATTGAACAGAACATGGCTTCACGTAAAGAAGCCGCCGAGCAGGCAGAGATAATTGCCGATGAACAAGCCCATGTATTTATGGAGTGGGTGAGATCGTTAGAGTCTGTAGATAGTATTCGAGAATACCGTAGCCAAAGTTTGGCAATTAAAGACGAATTAGTAGAACGCGCCTTGAACAAATTGACTCAAGGTGGTGACAATGAGCAAGTGATTTTAGAGTTAGCTAATCGCCTCACAAATCGCTTAATCCATGCACCGACACAAGCGTTAACATCTGCTAGTCGTCAAGGGGACTTGAATACCTTAGGCCAATTACGCGTCACGCTTGGTTTAGATAAAAATTAAGGTAACAGAGTTAAATGAAAGAGTCGGTTATTCGCAAGCTGGAAGGCTTGCTTGAACGTAATGAAGAAGTGTTAGCATTACTAAGTGATGCGAGTGTAATTGCGGATCAAGACCGCTTTCGTGCCTTATCAAAAGAATTTTCTCAATTAGAAGACATCGTTAAAAGCTTCACTTCATTTCAAGAGGCTCAAGGTAACCTTGAGTCTGCAAACGAAATGTTAGCTGAAGATGACGCTGAAATGCGCGAAATGGCGCAAGAAGAAATCAAAGAAGCAAAGTCTGAAATTGCCCGTCTTGAAGACGAATTGCAAATTTTGCTCCTACCTAAAGATCCTAATGACGATCGTAACGCCTTTATTGAAATCCGCGCAGGTGCGGGTGGTGATGAAGCGGCAATTTTTGCTGGTGACTTATTCCGTATGTATTCACGTTACTGTGAATCAAACAAGTGGCAGCTTGAAATCATGAACGCTAACGAAGGCGAACATGGTGGCTTTAAAGAATTGATCGTTCAAGTTTCTGGTGAAGGTGTTTACGGTAAGCTTAAGTTTGAATCTGGCGGACATCGTGTTCAACGTGTACCAGAAACAGAATCACAAGGCCGTGTACATACTTCTGCTGTTACAGTGGTTGTATTGCCAGAAGTACCAGAAGCGGAACAAATTTCGATTAACCCAGCTGACTTAAAAGTCGATACTTTCCGCGCATCAGGTGCGGGTGGTCAGCACGTCAACAAAACCGATTCAGCAATCCGTATTACTCACGTACCATCAGGTATTGTGGTGGAATGTCAGGATCAACGTTCGCAACATAAAAACCGTGCACAAGCAATGAGTGTGCTTTCGGCACGCTTGCAAGCGGTTGAAGATGAAAAGCGTCGTAGTGAAGAAGAATCAACTCGTCGTAACTTGGTTGCCAGTGGCGATCGCTCTGAGCGTATTCGTACTTATAACTTCCCACAGGGTCGTATGAGTGAGCATCGTATCAACTTAACCTTATATCGCTTAAATGAAATCATGGAAGGCGACTTAAACGTTATCATTGAGCCATTGATGCAAGAAGAACAAGCCGATTTGCTTGCAGCATTAGCTGACGATTAATTTCAAAGACTTATTTTAATAGCAAGTTTTAATAGCTAGTTTCAATAGCTAGCTTCAATAGTTATTAAAATGACTAAGGAACGACGTTGCCACAATCTTCTTTTTCTACCATTGCGGAATCTTTGCAGTGGGCGTATAGCCAATTAGTCGACTCATCCGAGTCGGCTAACATCGATGCAGAAGCCTTGCTTCTGCATTGTCTTAATAAACCCCGTAGTTACCTTTATACTTGGCCTGAAAAAGTGCTTACAGCCGATCAGTTTCATGCTTATAAAGCCATGATTGAAAAGCGTAACCAGGGAACACCTGTTGCTCATATTATTGGTGAACGTGAGTTTTGGTCGCTGCCATTTATTGTTAACGCTACTACGCTTATTCCGCGTCCTGATACGGAAATTTTAGTGGAAACTGCTCTAAATTTGCCTTTGGAGAAAGATGCTAAAGTATTGGATTTAGGCACAGGAACAGGGGCAATTGCACTTTCGCTGGCGTCAGAGCGACCACAATGGAATATGACTGCAATCGATAAGGTCGACGATGCGGTTGAACTGGCTAAAGCCAATCGTGAAAACCTCAATTTGCCCCAGGTAAACATCTTGCAATCAGATTGGTTTAGCGCAGTTGCCCATCAAGATTTTAATTTGATTGTTTCTAATCCGCCTTATATTGACGAAACCGATGTTCACCTTGATTTAGGTGACGTACGTTTTGAGCCATCAAGTGCGTTAACTGCAGCTGAACAAGGCTATGCCGATTTATTCCATATTGCCGAGCATGCAACAGCCTATCTATCTGAAGGCGGCTATTTATTGCTAGAGCATGGTTTTGAGCAAGCGTTAGTGGTCAGAAAAAAGTTAATTGATCTTGGCTATGACAATGTGGCGACAGTGCGAGATTTTGGTAGTAATGACCGCTGCACATTAGGGCAATGGCAAGGTTAATTAAGCTTTTGAACCTAAGGTTATCTTCAATAAAGTCGATGGCTGACTAGGCTGTAAAAAGGCGGTTTTGCCTAACGTTGCTATCCGGTTGCTTGATGAAGTAAACTAGCGTCCATTTTATCTGTAGCTCAAAGAGAAAAACAATAATGGAAACCTTTTACAGTCTATACCCTGCTGTTAAGCACACACACTTAACCTTCATTTTATTAAGTGTGGTATTCTTTATTACTCGCTTTGTCCTGCATATGCGCCAATCTCCAGTGATGGACAAGAAGTTCATCAAAGTTGCACCGCATGTAATTGATACCTTCTTATTATTGTCAGGACTGACATTGTGCTTCATGATCAAGCAGTATCCTTTTGTGGATGCGTGGATGACAGAGAAGTTTCTTGCAGTACTTGCTTACATCGGTCTAGGTGTAATGGCATTAAAAGGTGACCGCAATAAATTCTTTAAAATCTTTGCCTTTTTAGGCGCTATTGGATGGCTCGTATTAGCTGCCAGGCTGGCTCATTTTAAACAAGTTGTATTAATGGGTTAATAGAGTTTCATGGCTAAACATCAAATGAATGATGCAGTGAAGATCCCCGACACTGCATTCGAAATTACGCAGCATTTAGGTTTTTCTCAAGAGAAAAAAGCATTATGGGCTTGGTATGAAATTGCCGGTTCAGTAATGAGCTTACATGTTGAAGATCCGCAACAACGTTTTGAAGGTTTACTGCGTTGGTTTTATACCGACTTAGGCTTTTGTGCGCGTGAAGATTACTTCAGTGTTGAAGCTGCCGATTTAGGCAGTTGTATTATGAGCCGTCAAGGCAATAGTACAACACTGGCAACGGTCATGATCTTATTGGCTAAGCAGCTTGATATCACCTTAGATGCAGTGCTGCTTCCTGGTCAAACAGTGGTCCGTTCAAGAATTAATGACAATATCGTGTATATCGATCCGTTAACGGGTCTTGAGCTAAGTCGTCACCAATTGCATCTGTTAGTGCGCGGTGAACTTGGTAATTCTGCAATGCTAAAGCCAAAGTACCTTAAAACGGCGTCGCTTAAGCGATTAATCACCCGCATGCTGCATGAGCTAAAAGCAGGCTGTATTGTCACTCATCAATTTGAGCAGGCAATGGAGTGCTGTAACTTACTCCTACAATGGCATCCTGATGACGTTAATTTAAATCGCGAACGTGCTTTTATTGCTCAGCAATTGGGGTGTATTAAAGTGGCGATTTCTGATTTACAGCACTTTATTGATAGCAGTCCACACGATCCCGTGACTGAAATCGTTAAAATGCAATTAAAAGAACTCAGCGACCAACCGCAAACTTACCATTAGATTTTGTTTGGTAAAGTGTGAATTCAGGCTCATTTATTGAGCCTGAATTTTTTATAATAACCACCCAGAAAATCAATAACGATTCATCAATAAAACCTAAGTAGAAAGACCTAAGCAGTAAAACTTAAGCAGTAGAACTGAGTTAGTAACGTTAAGTTAGTAACGTTAAACCATAAAAAATAGCTGTTAAAATTAACCGTTATGAGTTGATAAGCTAAAAAATAATAAACAAAAATAAGTGCTAAAAAGCACAACAATAAAAATAATTCACAATGAAATGCATTTGCAAGGGAGATTGTTCATGACTGCCACTCCGATGGTCACTAATGATGCTACGGCATTGGGCTTATTAGCCGTTATTCTAGGCTTCGTTTTCTACACCAGTTCTTCTTCACATCCATTTTGGCAAAAGTTTTATAAGTTCATTCCAGCCTTATTGTTGTGTTACTTCTTACCATCGTTATTAAATACTTTTGGTATTGTCGACGGCGATACTTCAAAACTGTATTACGTTGCCTCACGCTACTTATTACCCGCTTGTTTAGTGCTACTGATTTTAAGTGTCGATTTAAAAGCGATTTTAAGTCTTGGCCCCAAAGCGATTGTGATGTTTTTAACTGGCACCGTGGGCATTGTGATTGGCGGCCCCATTGCCTTACTGATTATTTCAGCGATTAACCCAGATGTATTGGGTGGTAATGGCCCAGATGCAGTATGGCGCGGCATGACAACCCTTGCTGGCAGTTGGATTGGCGGCGGCGCTAACCAAGCATCAATGAAAGAGATTTATGAAGCAGGCGGCAATATCTTCTCTGTGATGGTCACGGTTGATGTGATTGTGGCTAATATCTGGATGGCAGTGTTATTACTCATGGCATCACGGGCAAAACAGATTGATGCTAAAACAGGGGCGGATACGACTGCACTTGAAGCGCTAAAGGAAAAAGTTGAAAAGTACCACGCTGAACATGCACGTATTCCGTCACTGCGTGATTTAATGTTAATTGTCGCTATTGGCTTTGGTGTCACAGGGTTAGCGCATTTTGCAGCTGACTTTTTAGGGCCATTTTTTGAAACTAACTACCCGTGGACACGAGATTACAGCTTAACCTCTAAGTTCTTCTGGTTAGTGGTACTAGTGACTTCAATTGGTCTTGCGTTATCATTTAGCCCTGTTAAACAGTTAGAAGCGGCCGGCGCATCAAAAGTCGCTTCGGCATTTTTATACATCCTTGTGGCGACCATTGGTTTGCACATGGATGTCTCAAAGCTCGCTGACGAGCAAAACCTTTGGTATTTTGCCATTGGTATGATTTGGATGGTTGTCCACGCAAGCTTTATGCTGATTGTCGCTAAACTGATAAAAGCGCCGCTGTTTTATATGGCGGTTGGCAGCCAAGCTAACGTTGGCGGCGCAGCGTCTGCGCCAGTGGTTGCTGCAGCATTCCACCCTGCATTGGCACCTGTTGGCGTGTTATTAGCGGTATTGGGCTATGCTGTAGGAACTTATATGGCATGGCTATGTGGACAGTTACTACAGATTATTGCTGTTTAGCCCCATTTTATGTCGCGTTAAACACTTAACGCGACGAGTATTGATAAAAGAGAACTGACTATGGAACAAAAAATCATTGGTTTGAACGAACTTGAAATTGCAAATGACAAACCGTTTGTTTTATTTGGCGGCATGAACGTGCTTGAGTCTCGTGATTTGGCCATGTCGATTGCAGAGCATTATGTTGAAGTGACACAAAAGCTAGGCATTCCGTATGTATTTAAAGCCTCTTTTGATAAAGCTAACCGTTCATCAGTTAACTCATACCGTGGTCCAGGTATGGAAGAAGGCTTGAAGATTTTTGAAGAAATCAAATCAACCTTTAATGTGCCTATCATTACCGACGTACATGAAATTCATCAGTGCCAACCAGTGGCTGATGTGGTTGATATCATCCAGCTGCCAGCATTTTTGGCCCGCCAAACCGACTTAGTGGTTGCTATGGCGGCAACGGGTTCAATCATTAACGTGAAAAAACCGCAGTTTTTAGCGCCACATGAAATGCGCCATATCATTAAAAAGTTTAATGAAGCGGGTAACGACAACATTATTCTTTGTGAACGTGGTTCAAGCTTTGGTTACAACAACTTAGTTGTTGATATGCTAGGTATGGATGAAATGAAGCAGTCTGGTTACCCAGTCATTTTTGATGCGACTCATGCGCTGCAACGTCCTGGTGGACGTACAGACAGTGCCGGTGGTCGCCGCGCTCAAGCAACTGAGCTTGCACGTAGCGGTATGGCATTAGGTCTTGCGGGTTTGTTCATTGAAGCGCATCCAGATCCTGATAACGCGAAATGTGACGGCCCATGTGCATTGCCACTTAATCAGTTAGAAAACTACTTAACGCAGATGAAAGCGGTAGATGATTTGGTTAAGTCATTTGAGCCGATTGATACCAGTAAGTAGAAAATCGATTCTATAAAAAGCCCTGAACTTTATGACCAAGTTCAGGGCTTTTTTGTGGTTTGGATATCAGTTGTTTTGATTGTCATTGTCATTGTCATTGCGGCTGTATTTATTTGGCCGTTAATTCACGATGACAAACATCGGAAGCTGTTGTAGAAAATCAAAGTTGTGGCGCTTCGCTGGCAGTACTTTTACAAAGAGTGACAAAAGGGACGCAACATGATGAATACAGGTGATGAAATGGATAATGCCAAGCTAACTGATAGTAGAGCAACAAATCATGTTGAACGCCTTATGCAGGCGTCCAACATTTTTTTGGTTAGCGTAAATGTAGGTAGAAAGGAGAGAAAGTATCAATCACATCGACTAAGCGTTGAAGGTCGGCAATGTCACCCTTAACAGCTTTGGCAGAAGACTCTTTTACGTTAATGTCTTTGACCAAGAATAGGTGTACTAGGTCTTTTTTCGACATCTCAACCGATAAGTTAGCTCGCTCAGATTGGAAACCATTGTCGATAGCCATCGTGCGGTTAGAGATGTTCACTAAATACTTAGCACCATCTACCGTCATATTGATCTTGATAGATTCATTATCGTTCAGTTGTTCTGCGATTAAGCGCGTAGGAATAAGTGACATAACATCATCCGTTGGCGCGTCAACAAATTTACTGGCATCACCAAAGAAATTCATCGTACCTAATAAACCATCAAGCTGACCACGTAACTCTGCTGCACCTGTAAGTGCCCAATGACGCCAGCCTGGTGTAGATTGTTGCCAACCCCAACGTTCAAGTGCTACCGCTTTTTGTTCACGGGCGGCCATGTCATCTTGATCTACGCGAATAACATGCGTCAGAATTTGCATGGCTTCACCGTATTGTTGCTCAGCAATCATTTTGGCCGCAGCTTGTTTGATAGCTTCTGCACCGCCCATCATATCAACGTAAAGTTGAGCCATATTCTTATGATCAGGTTTAGCGAATTCTGAAGCATCACCGTTAAACCAACCCACATTACCCGCATAAATATTGGCTACATTTTGATATTCTGAACCACGAAGTGGGCGCAGGTAATCATGGTCTTTTAGCTCTTCTGGCAGCTTAATGGTGTCAGATAGCTCATGCATTGTGTAACCTTTGTTGATGTAACGAACCGTCTGGTCTTGCATGTAGCGTAAAGAATCAGCATAAGCTTTCATCACATCTTCCACTCGGTCAGCGTTTACAGCTGAGCGGCCATGATGCAGTGATAGTGTTACTGGTTGATATCTGCGCATACGGTCAATAGAGTCAGCCCATTCTAGGCCATCACGATATTCCGTTCCGCGAATGGTATATAGGTTAGGAATCGTTTCACCCTGAATCGTGTCGCCGCCGACCATATCGCCCGTTTCGTGGACATACATAGCAACACCATCAGGCGCTTCTCCTGGAGTATGGAAAAACTCAAGGGTTAAACCGTCAATTTCTAGAATCAACAAATCGTCAACTAAGATATTCGGCGCAAAAAAGCTTTTGTTTTTCGACTGCATAACAATATCGGCAGGGTATCCAACACCTTGGTTAACACCTGAGTCATAATTATTATTGTTCGGAATGAATGCACCGAATGCATAAGCCGTTCGAATTGATTGCTGGTTCAAGTAAATACCAGACTCTTCGTTCATTTTTCGTTGGAAGTCGGCATGGGCAATAACGTTAATTTTACCCGCTTCAAAGTCTTCTCTTGTTGCTAAGCCTTCCGTTCCCGCCCATTGGTCAGGGTGGTGATGGGTGTAAAAAATAGTGTGAACTTCGCGCTTATCACCTGTTGCTTCACGATAGGCAGCAAGCATCGCTTCTGCCGTTTCTTTGGTTGAACCTGCATCAGAGATGATGAGGCCTTCGTCACCTTGAATGAAGGTAATTGAAGCACCTTCAAAACCAAATGCATTATACATACGGTCAGATAATTTGAAGATAACCGGATTTGTCATCGCTTCTTCCATCGAAGCTAATTCTGGATGAATTTTACCCTCAGCAAGCGCTTGCTTCATATTCTCTTGGTTGAACTCAGGGGTAAATAGTGGCTCTCCACGCCAGACAACTTCTGGGAATGAGCCAGCAAGTTTTGTTGTGGCATTTGGTGCAAGCGGGAAGTAGCTTTGTTGTTCAGCTGACTTATTTGCATCGATAAATTTGATGCCATTCTTTGTCGGGTTATAGTTTTGTGACAACACTACCGAGTATTCACTGGCATCGAATGAATGATCATGGTCGCCATGAATTAAGCGCTCTGAAGCACTTGGTGAATGTGCTAACACGTTAAATGACGCCAAAACAGTTAACGCTAAAATCGTTTTTTTCATATAGATACCTGCTACCGAGTAGAAAATGCTTATTACAAAGGTCATAACCTGTGTTGTGCTTTCTAGTTGAGAAAACTCATAAGCATTTAAAGAATAATAAGTTCGTTGTATGGCAGGTATTTTAAGATTGATTCTCAGTGATAACTATTGGGCAAAGCCTATAACTACTATAGTTTAAAACTATGCAAAAGGCTTGATGGGTAGTTGTTAGCCACAATTACAATTCTTTGAATAGTTATATGTTATGCAATGGCGGAACTGATTAAATGTGTTTTGATTTGTTCACGCACAGTAATATGGCGTTGGTTATTTATATTTCGTTTGTGGTAAACCATCTTCATTTCATAGTCGCGAAGCGTAAAAGGAGCGTTTAACACTTTTAGCCCCAGCTCATTTGCCAGTTCAAACATTGACTCGCTGACAATACAAATAGCGTCTGAATTGCGTACATTGAGTAACAGGTTTGATTGCCCCGATACTTCTCTGACGACTTTTCTATCAAACTGTTCATCGGTTCGAGTTTCTAGTGCGCTAACATTGCGGTTATTTAGTCTTAGTACAATATGCTCAGCATTTTTAAATTGCTCAAGAGTGAGTTCATCTCCAATGATTGGGTGCTCTTTCCTGCAAGCAAAAGCAAGTTTTTGTATGCCAATATTTTCAACCGTAAATGAATGATCTGATACCGAAATATCATCGATAACGATATCAATTTGCCCTGTTCTTAATTGGTCTAACGTACTGTATTCAACAGCGGGCGTTTCAATAAAATAAGCATCTTCAATACTGGGCAATGACTGTAATACCACTTCGGTGCAGCAAACATTCAGTTTACGTTCTTCATTAAATGCAATATCAAGTCGATGTAAAATATCCTTACATTGCTCAGCAAGGTAGTGCGCTTCATCGGTGGGTTGAATTGAACGACTGGTACGGTGAAATAGCTTTTTACCTGATTGCTCTTCAAAGTTTTTTATCGCAGCGCTCATTGATGGCTGGCTAATGTTCATGAAATCTGCCGCTTTGGAAATGCTGTTAAAGTCATAAACAGCAAGAAAGTGTTTTATAAGATTTAAGTTCATGAAGGCGATAACCAAAATGTTTGCTACGAGAGTAATAGAATAATAACCCTGTCGATAAAATATTGATATATGTGAGGTCTTTCAAGAAGGCTGTGTTGTAGTGACATTTCTGGGAAGCGAAAGATTTATAGCAGGGTATCCATACCAAGCTCACGGCCTTTTCTCGATGACCTCAATTCTAATCGAACCTGTCAGCCTTCAAACTTCGTCACCCAAAAGCTGAATCGAAGAGATAATAATCCCTGTGTCGCTAACTCGTTTTTGCTCCAAAACTTGTTAGCAGCTTAGTCAGCTAATGATTTCTAGATTTGAATCGAATCAAAATCTAGATCTAGATCTAGATCAAGGTCGTGGCGCTTCGCCCACACCAGACTAAAAGGGAGTGAACTGCGACTCCCTCTATACTCCTTATTTAAGAATTAGGCCCCGCAGCCCCAACGAAAAATGCTGAAAAGCGCATGTTTTCAACGGGGATTGATCCAGCTTTCAACCTCGCTTGTAGACTGCTTCGGCCTTATTCGAAAATGCTAACGCTTCCGATGGGCCATCCATGGCCCGACGAAAGCTAGCCTGACGTCCTGTCAGGCTCACGCCATTTTCTTCAATGTCCTCAATTCAAATTGAGTCGGAAACAAACTGATTTACATCTCTTTTGCTTTTACTTGTCTTAACACATAAAGCTAAATCGAAGAGGTGAAAATTCCGGTGTAAGCGCGGCAGTGACCGTCCATGACATGGACGTCATGGCCGAGCTTACATGGACGTACTTGCTGCGTGTCACAGTCGTGCTTGCACGATAGCCTGCGGCAGGCAATGGGTTAAATTGCAGTCATGGACTACTGAAATTGAGTCAATGTAAATGAAGTATAAAGTTGGTGCTGGTAAACGTTTTTGCCCCTTTGCGACTTACATCCGATAAGCAGTACAGATGAGTAACATGCCCGTTGACCTACTTTTGCTAATCGATAAGTGACTGCTGCTGATTACTTCAGATAAGGCATCAATTTCAATGCTCACTTTGGAAATATTTGTGCTCGTTTATCCAATACCACTCTGGTAGAGTGTATATAAATCAATAGCTTTACTTTAGTAAGGCTTAAATAATAGGTTTATTAAATGTGCATGCGTGTTTGCCAAATAAACGCGTATGCGCACTATACAAATGTTATGTTTTTCTAGGTAGGAGTATCGAATGGAGTCTAAGCCATCAAAAGTAACCAATGAACCTTTGTTTCATACCCCAAAAGCAATTAAAGTTAGTGAAGCTTGGCTTTGGCCAACAAGAATTATACTAATTGGTATCGCTTTATATTTTGCTTATTCTTGTTACTCCGCTTTTTTAAATGGAGAGATATACGGTGATGGTGATTACTATTATAGAGAAGAAGAGCCTTTTGGCTTTTGGTGTATATTCATAGCTCATTGCGTAATTGTTGTTGGTACAACTTGGCAATCATTTAAGGTTTCGATCAAAACATAACAAGTCATTAAAGCAGGACAAAAAACAGTTGGTTTTTGCTCCTTCGTCGCTTATTTTAACCAACTATTTTTAGCCTCTTAATGAGGCGTTACCGAATATCCGCCTACCATATTTCTACTACTGAGACTCATCACTATAAGAGCTTTGACTCTATCCAATTTCTATTCATAAACATGTCGGGACGTAAACCATTTACCTTCTATTAATGAGTTTGCAAGCGAACATATTCTAATGTTTTCCACCACCTATCTCGTAATTCTAAGCTAGAACAAATTACCAACAATGCTATTCAGATAATGTGATACTTTATCTGTCTCAAACCTCTGTATTATTGGGATAAATCTATGTGGATAGCGCTGACAATCCTTGCCGCTTTTATGCAGTCTTGGCGTAATGCATTTCAAAGTGAACTCAGTCAGCAAGTTAAGGTCAGTGGGGTCACACTCGCGCGGTTTATTTGGGCTGGGCCAATAGCTGCGATATATCTCATTAGTCTCTATCAACTGCAACCCAGTAGCTTGCCGAGCTTTAATTATCAGTTTTATGGCTTTGTGATTGGTGCATCCTTGATGCAAATCTTAGCCACGGGTTTGATGGTTAAATTATTCCAACTGAAAAACTTTGCGGTTGGGGCAGGGCTTGCTAAAAGTGAAGCCTTAGTGGCCGCCATATTAGGTGTACTGTTTTTTGGTACTAGCTTGAGCTTGTTAGGTTGGCTCGGGGTTATTATTGGTGCTGTTGCTGTCATGCTACTGAGTACGCAAAAAGGGGTTAAACGCTTATCGCTTAATACCATAGTACTGGGTATTAGTAGCGGTATTGCGTTTGCGTTTACTTCGCTATGGGTACGAGAGGCGAGTTTGCTGTTAATTGTCGACTCTGCAGTTTCTGCTCCTATTCCTTTTACTCACCGCGCTGCTTGGGTGCTGCTGTCAGTGATTGGCTTGCAAACAATTATTCTAGTGACTTATCTAGCGATGAAAGACCGATTGACGTTATTGGCATTATGGCAACGACCAAGGCTGACAATTTTGATCAGTGTTTGCAGTTGTATCGCATCCATTGGTTGGTTTAGCGCGATGTCATTGCAAGCGGTGCCTTATGTAAAAACCTTAGGCCAAATTGAAGTGTTTTTTACTATGCTCATCAGCGTTTTTTGGCTCAAACAAAAGATTAAGGTAAATGAAGTATTAGGGTTAGTGCTAATCGCAGTCGCCGCAATTTTAGTGATGTGGACCTAGTGCGTACTTAATCATTAAGTGTTTTAAACTAATGATGAAATAATGCCAAAAGGTGATTTTAATTTGTTGTTTTTTCATACTATACTGGCGTAAATAAAACCAAGAAGTTCGATTCAGGGAGTGTTTTATGCGTTATTCTTTTCGGCTAACTCGCATCGCGTTGGCGTGCGCCAGTTTATCTTTAGTATTCAGTAATCATTTATTCAGTGCCACTATAGATGCTAATAGCATACCTACTGGCACATCTACCTCCGCAGTAACTAATGCTAGCAATGATATGCCACCTGCAGCTTTTACTCCTGAGCAAGTCACTACGCCTCAAGACAGCGAATTTGATTGGTTGCAATTATCTTCACTTGAACTGCTAAAAGGTGAAATTAAGAACCTTTATGATGATCAATTAGAGTTCGAAAGTGATGAGTTAGACACCTTATTTATCGATTGGGAAGATGTAAAGGTGCTGCAAAGTGCTGATGTGGTGAGTATTGGCTTTATGGATTTAAGCACCCAAAGCGGCAAGCTATTAGTCCGAGATGGCAAGATGTATATAGACGGGCAAGAATTTCAGCGAGATCAAATTTTAACGATCATTGCTGGTGAACAATCTGAGTCTAATTATTGGTCGAGCAAAATTAGCTTAGGGGCAAACTTTCGCTCAGGTAATACGGAACAAATAGACTATAGCGCCATTGCTAAAACCAAACGCCGTACTACTGAATCTCGTTTCAATATTGATTATATTGGTAATTATTCAAAATCGGACAGCGAAGAGAAGATTAACAATAATCGTATTAATACCAACTTTGATTGGTTTTTATCAAAGCAGTTCTATTTACGTCCTGTGTTTGCCGAAATTTATACCGACAAGTTTTTAAACATTGAATACAAGGTTACTGTAGGTTCTGGTTTGGGTTATAACATTATCGATAACTCGAAAACGGAGTGGAGTATTTCGGGCGGTCCTGCATATACATATACCAAGTTTAATAATGTTGAAGATGGTGAAAGCACTGATAGCAGTTCGGCTACAGTGGTAGTTGAAACGGTGTACGATACTGAATTAACCAGTGATATGGATTTTATTACTTCTTATCGTGTGCAATACGGTGATGACGACTCTGGTGGCTATACTCACCATGCTTTGGCGACATTAGAGATTGAGCTAACCGACATTTTTGATTTAGATTTATCGTTCGTATGGGATCATACCGCCAGTCCGCAACCTGATTCAGACGGTTTGACGCCGAAAAAAAATGATTATCAATTTATTGTGGGTTTTGGTATCGATATTTAAGTGAGTTTTTAAGCTTACAAGTTAACGTTAAAGGCTCAGTAATGAGCCTTTTTTATTTCAGCTGTCTCGTTCTGGCATGTGTTTTCGATTGTAATGACTATAGCCATTAATCACTAAGTGGCTGACCAAGGTGCCAATTAATGCACCCGCAAGTAAATCCCCTAAGTAATGATAGTTCTGACCCAATTGTCCCATCAAAACAGCCACCATTGAGCTACACCAAAGCAACCGATATCGCGGCGCAAAGTGCCAAAATAGACTGGCAAAAGCAAAGGTGAGCAATGCATGACCTGATGGAAATGAATGAAAGCTATTAGAAAGTGAAAAAGGGTGAAACTCTTCAACGCCATGGGTAATCCACGAAAGATTATCGTTAGTCCAGGTTTCTGGCCAAGTACGGCCAAAGACCATTTTAGCGCTTACGCGCACTATGGTGGCGATGATGGCGACTAAAATGATGATGCGCCTGAGATGAAAAAGGTGTTTGTAGTGTCTGTGAAAGCTTACTAGCACAACAATGAGTGCAATGATTTCAAGTAATAAAGGGGTTTTAGAAAAGCTTTGTAATAGCAGGTTAGATTGAAGATTAACGTGCATGTACTCAGCAATAGTTCGATCAAAAAACGCGATACTGATCAGGGTTGCTAGCCCACAACAGATGTAAGCAGCAACCACTTTTCGAGTAAAAGGAATTGTCTGAACCACAGAAGGCGTTTTAATTCGTTTGCTATCGTCGTATTTATTAACAGACATTATAAGTCGGGTTGAGTTAATTGGTTGATCTTGTCCGTCATCGCGTTGTTGGCTGGGGTTTTGATTTGATGAACACCGGCACGAGCTGCAACAAAGCCATTAATCTGAGCTATTTCTGTCATGCGTTGATGTTTCACATCTTGATGCATGGATGAGAAGTTATTGGCTGTGAGGGTAATGACCTGCGCAATAGTCTCAAGTGATTCCGATAAAGATATAGTGATGCCTTCAGCATTTGCGACAGCGACACATTCAGTGGTGATGGCATTTATTTGCTGCTGATACTGTGGTTGAGCTAATTGACCATTTTGACATTGCTCGATGGCAGTGATGGGGTTAATGGCGCAATTCACAATGAGTTTTTGCCATAAACCGAGCAAGATATTATCACTGATTTGACAGTTAGGAATGGCTGTAACGAGTAATTCAATTAACTGCGGAGTTAATTTATGGCCATGAAAATGTCCGAATACTGTTTTGCCGGTACCTGTTTGACGGACATGACGCTCAGTTACTCTTATTGCCGCTTGAGAGGTTGTGCCGAGATACAGATTGATATCAGTTCTTTGCTGAGATGCTAACAACGCCATGACCTGTAAATGCGGCCCCATACCGTTGTGCAAAAGGAGTAAAGTGGCATTGTGGGGCAGTTTGTCAATTAACGCTGTTAACGCCGCTTCAACTTGATAGGACTTAACGCACACAATAACCAGTTCAATGCTGGCCAACTGCTTAGGTGTCACCGTTTTAAGATTGTTGACTAAACATGTTTCGGTATGCACGTTAACAACATTGCTAGGCTTAACGTCATTGGATAAAGCATCAAAAGTCAGCGGCTGAGTTTGGTTTTCTGCATCAGCTAGAGTGAAATTTCGTCCCAGTAATAATGGCTGAGTAAATGCATTAAGCTGATGATAGATCAACATGCCAATGGCGCCAGCGCCGACAATTGCAATGTTTGAAGTCACAGTGTTAGGAGCCGGGGAGTGTGAGCGCATAACAGGCTCTCTTATGATGCTTTTGAAGAACGTTTAGGGAACAGCTTGGCTGCCTGATACTTTCTAAAAATAAACAGAAAGATATAAAACAACGTGATACCAGCCAAATCGGCAACTACATCGGCAATAGAAGCACTGCGATAAGGAATTTGAGATTGGATGACTTCAATTAAAATAGCGTAAAAAGCCAGTATCGAACACATCCAGTACCATTTAGGTTTAAAGGCAAAATAAGCTAAAAATGCCAAGCCGAAAAAGCTTAATACATGACCGACTTTATCCATGTTGTTAAACGTAACGGGGTAATTGGGCTTTGAGAAAACAAGGTAACTGACAACAAGTACAGCAAACGCAAATGATGCTGTAAAAAATAGTTTTAATTTCATGCTGTCGAGTACTTAGCCTGATGCGATATGTTTTGATTGCAGCAATAATAAAAAATGCAGCGACTAAAGTCATTAATTTCCAGTTAATTATTGTTTTCTATTTTATGGAGGGTTTGCGCTTTCGCTGAAAATGTTAGTATTAGCACAAAGATTAATTGGGAGAATAACAATGCCATCAATGGACATCGTTTCAGAAGTAGATGAAGTTGAATTACGAAATGCTGTTGAGAACTCACGCCGTGAACTCGCTGGTCGTTTTGATTTTCGCGGCAAAGAAGCCGATATTGAACATAAAGATCATACCGTGACTTTAAAAGCCGAAGATGATTTCCAATGTCGTCAGTTAGTGGACATTCTGCGTATTCAATTGAGTAAGCGTAGTGTTGAGCCTTCAGCTATGGATGTTGATGAAAAGTCAGTTCATAGCGGTAAAACCTTCAGCTTAAAAGTTAACTTTAAGCAAGGCATTGATACCTTAGTGGCTAAAAAGCTGGTTAAGCAAATTAAAGACAGCAAGCTGAAAGTACAATCGTCTATTCAAGGTGACTCGGTACGAGTGACGGGTAAAAAACGTGATGATTTACAAGCGGTCATGCGTTTAGCGAAAGAGTCTGAATTAGGCCAACCTTTTCAGTTCAATAATTTCCGCGACTAGTTTTGATTGGCTTTAAGCCATTTATGTTGTTTTAAATAAAAATGATATCAAAAAAAGATGCTGTAACAGGTTGCTGTTGCAGCATTTCTCAATGAAAGAAGATATTTAATTATCAAATCCGCTCAACCCAATACACCTTTGATGCCACATCTGACTGAACATTTTCGATCACTCACCTCGCGTTCCAATATGATGATTTAACCTTATTGCCGGTACATCATGCGCTAATGCAAACCAGC
This sequence comes from Shewanella sp. 10N.7, assembly GCF_020806285.1. Taxonomy (NCBI): domain Bacteria; kingdom Pseudomonadati; phylum Pseudomonadota; class Gammaproteobacteria; order Alteromonadales; family Shewanellaceae; genus Shewanella; species Shewanella sp. 10N.7. The sequence goes on along the minus strand of NZ_JAJGZS010000001.1, from coordinate 437,246 downwards.
CGATTTGTATCATTTGCCAGAGCCAGAGCCAGAGCCAGAGAAATGAATTGACATTAAATGAAGTAAAGTAAAGCCAAAGGCTTGTGCTAACTGGGCATCAGTTGTTTAAAGTCATTGATGCTGATTAATCTGAATCTGTTGGTTTTTATACGCTATTTCGTTACCCCTTAGCTTAAAAGCCTCAACGATCTTCCCTCAAGTGTGCCTCTTTTAAAATTATGTAGGGTTTTATCCTTCATGCGCGATTATGACTGTCATCTTATCAGCCATAGAATCAGCGTTAATTAAATACCTGAAATCTCCATAGGCCTTAATTGCGCTCTTTAACAGAGATTTTTGCGTTGTAACAACCTGATTTCAATTATGGCCGATATTCAGTGCCAGTGATAAAAAGTGACATAACGATGGAAGAAATACAGCTTTTATTGGGAGAATCACCATATTTTTCCGTTTTGGTCACCTTAGTTTTAGGGTGTTTGCTAGGCAAGTTATCAATCAAAGGTTTCTCTTTAGGTTGTGTGGCGGGCACCTTGTTAGTTGGTATTTTAATTGGCCAATTGGGTGGTTATATTGAACCTTCGTCGCGATGGATTTTCTTCGGTTTATTTCTGTATGTTATCGGTTATCAAGGTGGTTATAGCATTTTAAGGGTGTGGCAATTACGTAAAAAAACAATCTTAATGACCAGTTTGATTATAAGCCTTATCACTATATCCACCATGTGCTTGGCCACCTGGTTTTTTAATCTCGATTTGTATACCAGCATAGGCATGATCTCAGGAAGCTTTGTCCACCCAGAGGTAATGTATATGGTCACTGATTCGATTGAAAAGTTGCCTGAACTTTCTGAAACAGTGAAATTAGTGGCGCTTAATAATGCTTACATGGGATATGTACTGACGGTCATTTTTGGCATGGTAGGGCCTGTGATCATGATGAAATGGCTCCAATCTGCTGCAATGAAGCAAAGTGATTCACCTTTTGATAAAGCGACTCAAAATGAATTGGATGAAAGTCATTGTGATAGATATTACCCAATCGACACTCTTGAAACGGTCGTAAAACGTGTTTTTGAAGTTAATCCAACCAGTACGGTTCTTGGTAAAAGCATTGAACAACTGAATGCACCGTATTTTGACATCATGTTCGAACGAGTCAATCTAGTTGATAAGGCAAAAAGTAGCTCGAATGAGATTGATGACGTAGTTAATCACAATGAGCCACTTGTCCCGGGCGATATCGTTACCATAACGGGCAGGCACGACACGTTATATTATTTTGAAGATGATGTAATAGGTAGTGAATTACCTAGTGACACTCAAGTAGATAACAATGAAGTGCATTTTAATATGCTCATCAATACCCATGGCTTTGTTGGCAAATCATTAAATGATATCAAGACAGAAATTAACCAAAATACCTACAAAAATCTTTGCATCATTCGACTTGTCAGAGATCAACAATCTATAGAAATCACGCCAGATTTAATTGTGAAACAAGATGATATTTTACAAATCATGGGCAGTGCTAGTGATATTCAATTCGTTAAACATAACTTTAGTAACAATGTTGGCCGTAATACCGAGAGTTTCGCCTTGTTTGGAATAGGGTTAGTGGCAGCTTATTTAATGAGCTTATGGAATCTCAACATTGGTGTTTTGTATTTTTATTTAAGCATTGGGCTGAGTAGCTTGATTGCTGGTACTTTCGTAGGCTGGCTGAGCAATAAAATCAATCCACTTTCTCAGTTACCTCGTCACACTATCACGTTTGTTAGAGAGTTATCCTTGCTGGCATTCATCGCCATCACAGGCTTGTATTTTGGCCCGCAAATGATTAACGAAATGAATTCTAGTGGTATGAAAATCCCCTTAATTGGTTTAGGTGTCGTACTCGTATCCCAACTATTTTCATTAATGATTGCCAGTAAAATGCTGAAATTTAACAAACCTTCAGTAGCAATTGGCAAGAACATTGAAAGCAAAGCTGATGGTGTTGGCATATCAAGCCGTTATCGTTTGCACGAGCAGAGTGCAATGTATGCGATAGCCATTTCATATATTACTTCAAGCTTTTTGATGTTGTTGGTTATTTCCATGGTGTTGAACTTTATGTAGCGCTGAAACACCACAAGTCACTGCCTATCGCAGTGACTCAAATCTTATTTCCTCTATATTTAAAACCACATTAATAGGTTGAAAAAACCATGTTTAAATTTGTTTCTTTGTGCTTTCTGAGCTTAGTTTCTTCAGTGGCGATCGCCGAGAGTTCGTACTTTTTTGATGAAAAAGATGGTCAGTTTGATTTGGGGTATCACCTTGCTGAAAACGCTTATGGATTCCTTCCTGTTCCGGTATTAATTACTGAACCAGCCGTTGGTGCTGGTGGGGGTATCGTTGGGTTGTTTTTACATGAAACAGAAGCTGAGAAAGAAGCGAGAAGACAAAAAGCCCTTGAGTCAATTGATGGCGGAGCCCAATTAATGCCAGCTGCGATGACATTGGTTGGCGCGGGTGGGACGGCCAATGGTACTTGGTTTGGTATTGCTGGTCATCGTCATTCTTGGTTAGATGATAGCATTCGCTATACCGTAGTAGGCGGCGCAGCTAATGCCAATCTTGATATTTATACTCGTTTGGGTGGGCTACTTCCTCCTGATAAAGCTATTCAATTTGATACCACAACAGAAGCGCTATTCGCCTTACAAAAAATTCAATTTAGAGTGGCTGAAACCCCATTAATGCTAGGGCTTAAACAATTCTGGGCTGAATCATCAGTTTCATCTTCTAACGCTGTGGTTGACTGGATTTTGCAGCAACAATTGGGTGATAAAACAACAACCTCTGGTTTAGGGCTTATTGCGGAATATGACACTCGCGACAATATTTTCTTTCCTAAGAAGGGTTATATATTCTCGGCAGAATATATGGTGTTTGATGAATCTATTGGCTCTGATCATAATTATCAAACATTAGAAGCAAGCGGCGAAGTCTATCTTCCTCTTTCTAATCATTGGACATTAGCGTTCGCAGGTGGCTATGACCAGTTATATGCTGGCGATATTCAGCTGTCACCTACGACTAAACCTTATGTAGAGTTACGCGGTGTGTCGGCGTTTAAGTATCAAGGTGACCAAGTGGCTACAGTTCAATCTCAGTTGATGTATCACCTCAATCATCGTTGGACGTTATCTGCATTTTACGGTTATGGCGTGACAGACAGTGATGCTATTGAAGAAAATAGCGATTCTGTTGATAGTTATGGGGTTGGCTTTCGTTACCAAATTGCCCGTCGTTATGGCATTCATATGGGGATGGATTTCGCCACCAGTGGTGATGAAAATGCGGTTTACTTTACCTTGGGTTCAGGGTTTTAAAAGTGAGGGTTTACCACAAGCTCTGATGGCATGATTACAGCAATTATCTAATCTATGCCAATTGAGCTTGGGTGGTATTATTGAGCTCCTTACTATTACGGTGTGTTTTGTGGCTCTGTTTCAGAGTTTATATTGCTTTTATCTGACTGCTGCTCGGGCTGCATACGCGATAACAGACTGATTAATATTAACACCGGAAATCCAATCAAACTGGCGGCAATAAAGAAGTTTACGTAGCCATAAGCATTGACGTATACCCCTGAGAATCCAGCAATAAACTTAGGGAACAACAACATAATTGAAGACAGTAAAGCATACTGACTAGCGCTGTAGCCACTACTGGTTAAGCTGGATAAATAGGCGATAAAGGCTGCGGTGGCTATGCCTGCACTGAAATTATCAACCGATATCGCAAAGGTTAAGAATGGTACGTTATAGCCAATGTAAGCTTGCCATGCAAAGAGTAAGTTGGTGACAGCAACCAATAAAGCACCGACAAATAATATCTTCATCGTGCCATAGCGCATGATTAAAATTCCGCCTGCGCCCGCGCCAAGTAACGTCATGATTAAACCATATACTTTACTTAAAAAGGCAATTTCTTCTTTACTGAAACCCATATCCACATAAAACACATTGGCCATAATGCCCATGACAATATCGGAGATCCGGTAGCAAGAAATCAGCAATAAAATCAAGATGGCACTTTTGCCGTAACGTTTAAAGAAATCGACAAAAGGCAGGACGCTGGCACTGTATAACCAGGCCATAGCACTGGCTATTTTAGTCGGATACTTTTGGGCAAACTGCGCTTTAAGTTGGCGTTCTTTTTCATCTGCAGCTTTTGTATCGACTTGTGGCTCTTTACTAAACAAAGTGGTGATTAAGCCTACAGACATCAGCATTGCCATGACAAAATATGCGGTTTGCCATGCTTCTAAATTATATTCGGTATTACCTGGGTCTACCCAAGCGGCAATGGTTAGCGCCCCTGCGGTTGCTACAATCATTGCGCTACGATAGCCCACTTGATATGCAGCAGCTAATGCTGCCTGCATGTCTTGGGGGGCTGATTCGATACGGAAGGCATCAATGACGATATCTTGAGTCGCTGAGGCAAATGCCAGTATCAGGGCAAAAATGGCCAGTTGCTCTAAATCAACTAAGGGATCACTTTGTGCCATGCCCAATATCGCGGCCACTAGGCCGAGCTGGGCGAAGATCATCCAGCCTCTTCGCCGTCCGAAAAATCGGGTGAATAGGGGAAGCGCCATACGGTCCACTAATGGTGACCAAGCCCATTTGAATGCATACGTTAATGCGATCCAACTAAAGTAGCCAATAGCGGCACGGTCAACACCTGCTTCGCGAAGCCAAAAGCTTAATGTTGAAAACACCAGCATAAGCGGTAGGCCAGCAGAAAACCCCAGCAATAACATGATTAGAACACGCTTGTGATAATAAACAGACAAGGCTTCACGGGTACGAGTTAGCAGTTCAGACATTAAGGCAACGGATTGAAGGAGAATGGCTCTAGCTTATGTCGCGTAGCGTATTGGTTCAAGCCATTCTGGTTGGAAATTTTGAAGAGTGTAAAATTAACTTAAAGTAATTGAAGTTGTTGGTCAATTTGTCGGCCTGATCCCGATACAACCATGGGGCATATCCCCTCCAATATTAATGTAATCACAGCAATCATGAATTTGTTGCCTTAGATACTGATTACCTCTAATAACCATATCTGGCCATTGATCGAAGCAGTGTAATAAATGCCAAAACACTTTTTCGGTATCTGTGGGGGTTGCTGCGTCTGTGTTGGTATCGAGGCTGATACTTTGCCACTCTTCTAGTACATCCCACATGTAAAGCTTGATTTCTTTATGCTCTAGTTGGTTATCTAAAAAAGCCTTTCCATAATAGGCCAGTTGTGGCGCCTTGGTTTCTATGAAGTCATTTGGGGTCATTGATGACATCCTTTTTATTGCAGCTATTAATCAAATAGCACTCAAAACTAAACGAATTTACTCATCAAATAATACAGAGTGAACAAGCAGCGATTTATTGACAACTTAATGAGTAATTATCTAAACACGGGAAAAAGCTGCTTACAGGTAAAAATAAGTATAGTCAGGATTGTTGAATAATTACTCAAATTTACAATGTAAGTGCTAAAAAAGTGGTTTTAGCTGTCATTAGAAATCAGCGAAGAAGAACATGCTAAAAAAAAGTGGAATGAAATCAATATTTCACTCCACTTATTCTGTTTTGTGTATCACGCAGTAGTAATCAAATTAAGCTTTATTTACTTCAAAAAGTGCTTGCTGCAGTCTTATCTCTCGAGTCTTTAACGCAAAAGAAGACATATAAATAAAGTCGCTTATTGCGGCAAAAGCGTCGCTTTATTAAGTTTAATTTCTTTTACTGGAAAGTCAGGCCAATTTAACTCTGGATTGGTCATGGTTGGTGTGTAAGACATTGCTTCAAGCACCGCCATACCTTCAATGACTTCACCAAATACAGCGTAGCCCCAGCGGCGTTTAGATGGGTTGAGATTTTTGTTATCGCCAACGTTAAAGTAGAACTGACGCGTTGCAGAGTGAGGATCGTTATCGCGTGCCATTGCAATAGTGCCAACAGAATTTGATAAACCATTACCTGACTCATTAACAATAGGGTCCATTGATGGGCCTTCTTCTAACTGCGGATTTAACCCACCACCTTGAACAACGAAATCAGCAATCACACGATGAAAAAGGGTGTTGTCATAGTCCCCTTGAACCACATAAGTGAGGAAGTTATCGACGGTGATAGGCGCTCGAGTGCGGTCTAGCTCCACCACGACTTTGCCCATTGTGGTATCAAATTCCACTTTTGGGTAAAGGGTATTAGGCTGAATATCGACGGCAGCATTTACCATCATTGACGAAAACAACATTACACTGGCTACAATCCGTTTAAGCATAAGGTATTCCTAATTTGTGGTCTGACGTTAATATTGAGATTACTGTTGTAAAAACTGATGTAATTCAGGGTCGTTAATAATCTTAGTTGTAAGCTCATCGATAAGCTTGTTCATATCCAACTCTAAGGTGGCAAAATCTGGGCTAAAAGGTCCTTTTAACATGCCTTTACCATTATAAATTTTAGTGAATTCTTGGGTTTGGTTTTTAGCGACAACATTGATGGTTAAGTTAGTGTTGGCTTCAAAGCCAAAAGTAGACTCAGTAACATCTGTCAGTAAGTAATCTAACTGGAACTCAACAATATTGCTGGCGGCGGGATCCACTTGGTATCCGGCATTACTCATTGATTTTTTAAACACGCTATCAAGTTGCTGTCTGATTGGTTCACTCGGACTAACAAGTTTTGCTGCCTCATCGCCTTGATTAAAGCGAACAATAAAGTTGGCTTTACGGACATCAATGGTGCTCACTGCGACAGTGTCGTAACGATCTATTTTATTGATGACATTAGGCACATTGGGATTAAGTGCAATATGAGTAGGAGTATGACTAGCACAAGCTGATAAAAATAATGCGGAGCACAACAATAATGACAATGATTTCATGACTAAAAACGGTAAAAAATGGTGCGGTCAGAATAACAGATTTTTAGCGCCTTTCCAGTCAAAAAATGGCAGTTAATTAGATTGTGCCAATATAGTGAGTCGCAACAAATTTTAGCTCGTTAAATAAAAGCAGTGCCATCTTAATTCAATCACTAGCCATTGACTTATGCTGATAATTTATTCACGTTAGTGTGGTGTATTTGATGATTTACTCTAAATAAAGATTCTTGATAAAAACGCTAGAAAGCAATCAAGCCATTATTACCTCGGATAATGCTCGACAAATATCGACACTATAACCAGTTTTAATATAACGGATGAAGTATGTCTTTGAATCATTTACAACTTGCGCCAGACAAGCTAATGAACACTGAAGGTCAGCCTATTTTCGGACACTTTGATGGTGTGGTAGGGGACTTAGGGGTAAAACAGTTTAACTATTTTAATGAAATGGATAAGCCTTGCTCTTGGTTTGCTAAGTATTTTGATTATAAACAGTTTCAATTTATTAATATTACCACTGCGAGATACATCATTGGTGTCGCGATTGCCGATATTCGCTATGTGGGCAGCAGTTTTTGTTACTTATATGATATTGAAAAGAATAAGCTGACAGAAACTCAAGCCTTAAAACCGTTATCCTGGGGGATGTCTGTATCACGCTCGCCTCAGCAAGGTAAGGCAAGGATTAAGCACCGCCAAGGTAAGATTGAATTTTCAATTAAAGACTCCCTGTGGCAATTAACCATTAACACCGATGATATAAAAGCAGAATTACAGCTCAATCCTCCGCCATTAAGTTTACCCATGAGCTTGTGTACTCCAACTGGCTATAACGGCTGGACCTATACTCAAAAGCACAATGGTTTAAAAGTCTCTGGTCGCTTAACCATAAAAGATGAACCGCAGCCGCTTAACTTCGCTTTAGGTGGTTATGACTTTTCTGCAGGTTATATGCGCCGCGAAACCAGTTGGCGCTGGGCGTCAATCAATGCGCAAGTGGAGCAAGGGGTTTTAGGCTTAAACCTTGCCGCTGGGGTGAACGAAACAGGCGCGACTGAAAATGTCTTATGGATTAATGGTGAGCGCCATTTACTCCCAGGAGTAAAGTTCGATTTTAATCGGCATGTGAGTGACGACTTTTGGCAAATCAGCACTGCCACAGGTCAAGTCGATCTGACTTTTAGGGCGCTTAATTGCCGCAGCGAAAAACTCAACTTTGGTTTTCTAAAAAGTAACTTTAGGCAGTACATCGGCTATTTCAGTGGCCATATCATTGATAATAATGGCCACAAACATGTATTGCGTAATCAGCTTGGTTTAACTGAAGATCATTTTGCTAAGTGGTAGCGTTTAATTATCCGCCCAAAACAATTTAAATAAAATAATAATATAAAGGTTTTCAATGGATTTGAACTCAATCATCAATCACCCGGAAATGCTGCTGCTTGCATTAGCGCCAGTATTTTTTGTTTGTATTTTCCTCGAGTGGTATTTAGGTGATAAACGCCAAAAACTCCCTCTTTCCGCGCGATATAAAAAAGCGGAAGTGTTTTGCAATATCAGCTTAGCGGGCATGCATCAGTTAACTGATATTCTCGCAGGGCTGCTCATTGCCAAAATCTATTTAGCAGTATTTGGCTGGAAATTATTTGATATCCAAATGGGCGCGGTCAGTTTTATCGTATTAATGGTGCTACAGGATTTCTTCTATTACTGGTTCCATCGTTCAAGTCATAGAGTGCGTTGGATGTGGGCGGCTCATGTCGTTCATCATAGCTCTGAGAATATGAACTTTAGCACCGCATTTAGGCAAAGCTTAATGTACCCGCTTGCTGGAATGTGGCTGTTTTGGTTACCGCTGATTGTGATTGGCTTTGACCCTAACTGGGTAGTATTTGTGGTGCTTTTAAATCTTGGGCTGCAATTTTTTGTTCATACCCAGGCTGTCAAATCATTGGGTCCAATTGAGTGGCTATTTAATACCCCTTCACATCACCGTGTTCATCATGGTCAAAACCCGCAATACATAGACAAAAACTACGCCGGTGTGTTGATCATCTGGGATAAGCTTTTCGGCACATTTGAGCCGGAAAAAGAAACCGTGATTTACGGGATCACTAAGCCTGTTAATAGCTTTAATCCTTTGATTGTCAGTTTTGCTGAATGGCGCGAGATGTTTAAAGAGGTGAGTAAGTCAGGATTGAGCATTAAGCAGCGACTAGGTGTTTTATTTTCACCCCCGTCTCAAGCTGATGTTAATACTCGTGAGAAGGTCGCTGTTGAAAGAAATGATGATAGTGTGGTCGATTGACCCGTTGTTGTGTAAAGGAAAGAAGGTTTAACCTACTTACCACATACTCGGAAGGGGTTGAGTACGTGATAAGTAGGTCTCACCAAATAAAAAAGGGCTCTTTGGGTACAGCCCCAGCTTAAATTATCAATATCAAATTCATAACCTCATTCTAAAAATCAACTGAGCAATGAGTAGTTTTTCAGTCAATCTATCGACATGGTTATCAATTTATACGTTAAAGATAATGTCTTGCTAAATCGTTATAAATCGCTGACTTGTTATTTCACCACTACTTTTGAGGTGACTTAACAGGTTCGATTTTAGGGATCAAAATCCACACAGATGCAATGGCAATAACCGCTAAAGATGCACCAATCACAAATGCAGGGGTGTAGTTGCCATCAGCAGTTAGATAAGGCACTAAAGCGGTTAAGCCTAATGCGCCTAATTTTGCTGCCATACCTGAAAATCCTGCTAGGGTTCCCACGGCTTTTTTACCGAACAAGTCACTTGGCAGTGTTTGCACATTACCAATGGCTGTTTGAAAACCAAATAGGATCACTGCCATGATCATCACTGCAGTTGTGGGGCCACCTGGACTTGCCATTGAAAGCAAAGCAGGCAACATAATCAAACAACCTAAAGTGATAGTCAGTTTGCGCGTTTTATTGATATTCCAACCCGCTTTGAGTCGGTTTTGTGCCAATAAACCACCAAACCAAGCGCCAAGCATTGCACCAACATAAGGAACCCAACCGTATATCCCAATGGATTTAACATCCATTGCATACACTTCATTCAGGTAAATAGGGATCCAGAATACAAATAGCCACCAAATAGGATCGATAGCTGCCGAAGCAATAATCACTCCCCAACTTTGCTTATGAGAAAGCAGTTGGACGGTTGATGGGTTGTACTCTTCAGCATCACTTCCATCGTCAGTGTCAGTGGATTTTTGCCCAGTTAGGATGTATTGACGTTCTTCTTCAGTAATCCAAGGGTGTGATTTAGGCGGCGCTTTAACTAAGATAATCCAAGGGATTAACCAGAGTAAACCGACCAGGCCGATGATCACAAAGACCATTTGCCAGCTAAAGTAGACGGTCATATAGGCAATGAGTGGAATAGAAATAATGCCACCGATTGCTGCCCCTGAATTAAAAATGCCTTGGGCTAAAGCACGCTCTTTAGTTGGAAACCAATCAGCGTTACTTTTAGCTGCACCTGGCCAGTTACCGGCCTCAGCGACACCTAAGATTGCTCTAAAGATACTGAAACTCAGCATACCTTGTGCAAAGGCATGGGCCGCGGTTGCAATAGACCAAACACCAATAGATAAAACGAAACCAAGACGAGTGCCAATCCAGTCAAATATCTTGCCGAATATCGCCTGACCAAACGCATAAGATAAGATGAACACAATAGAGATATTGGCGTAAATCTGTTTACGCTCAAGCGCGGTTTCGTTAGGAAATATATCTTCAACAATATCAGGCCAAAGCACACTAAGGGCTGAGCGATCGATATAATTAATCACCGTCGCTAGCGCAATAAGCAGGATGATCCACCATCGAAGATTGTTTATCTTCATTTTAAGCCCTCGATGAAGTCTTCTCGTGCTGGGCTAAAGGTATCAATCAAAATACCGCCGGTTGGGCAAGTTGCACCATGGTCAGCATGAGGTGGGATCATGCAGCTGTCACCCGGTCGAAGGATTTTAGTGACGCCATCAATGTTAAAGTGGAACTCACCTTCAACAACATAAGTCACTTGAGAATGTCTGTGGGCATGGTTGTAGCCAATAGCGCCTTTCTCAAACCAAATTTTTACAGCCATTAATTCTTCATTAAACCCAAGCATTTGACGCTTAAGACCGCCGCCGATATCTTCAATTTCTGTTTCATTTCCGAAAGAAAAATGTGCACTCTGTTTCATGGTTAACTCCTACTGCGTAATGGTTAATAACTGGTATTTTCCGCTAAAGCTGTATGGCTTGTTTGCGTAAGAAAAACGATTAGTTATTGGTTGGTTTGATTGTTGTTTTTGGTTGTTTTTTACATTCTCGTTTTCAAGGCTGTGTTGAAAACGGGTAGCAAGGTTCAAATCCTGACGGTGAGAAATAGCCAGTACGAACTGCTGAGTTGTACTCGGTGTCGTTTGTAGACTAAACCCAATGACACTGATGTCGTCCTGACTATCATAGGTTAATGATTGCAACTTGCTGGTGGCATTTAATGTGTATTCTGCTGATGGGTTATATTCGCCATGGGGCTCTAATACACTGACAAATTGATGTTGCTTACTGTCTTGCACTCGTTGAATAAAGCTATGCTCAAGGCGAAGGTTTTGATTTGGGTCATTGGCACCAAGCTGAGTAAATAGTACTTCAGTATTGCCAGCATTGATGCTGCTATGAGTGTAAAAATGGCCGTTGTCATTTAACCAAGTTATTTGAGCAAGGTTTGATGCTGCCTCAAGTTTTGATTTTGCATTTGGCAGTTGAGACGTAGCGGTTAACCATAAATGCTGGTAACCCGAGTGTTCACCTAATGGATTGAGCTGACGAGTATAAGCGTGGCGCGTAAAGTTTGAATCAATAAACTGACCTTGATAATGCACGGGTAAGTCATATTGATGAGCATTTTCACTGCTGACATCCATGATATCGATTACAAGAGGGTATGAGGTATTTGCAGTTTCAACTGTAACCATCGCCATGGTGCGGGTGAAACTGACATCTTCATAGGCGCTGTTAATGCTTGCAGATGCTAATGTGGCTTTTGCATCATGATGATAAAACAGGATGTCAGGGTGATGTTTGTTGCCCACTTTTGTATTGCCACCAAAGTGACTTGTTTGGTCAACGGTGAGGGTGTTGTGGGCAATGGTTTGTTTCGCCCAGGTTTTGTTTTCAGTTAAATAACCGCCACCAGATTTAGCTTCGATATTCAGAAAACGCGCCGCGCCATAGTCAGAGACAATTTCTTCACCATCATCATAAAATTGCCAATTAAGCTTATCGAAATGGCCATGACCTAAACCTTGGGCTGTGGCTTTAAACACTAATGCTTGGTCGGTAAGCTTTTGTTCGATTGGTGCTTGCTGGCGCATAACAATCAATGCGCCTTCATTTCCCGCTTTACCGTCACGAAATACCATAGATGAAAACGGGTATTGGCTGATGCTATTTGTTTTAGCTTCTGCATCAATCGCTTGGGCGAGTTTAAGTCCATCACCTGTGAGTAAAATACGATTCTGCTGTTTGGCAATATCAAGCAAATTGTTATCGCCGTTGAGCCCATAAGCAATACTGACGGCAATAACCAGTTCCATGGTATCGATGCCTTTACTTTTAATCGCATCATTTAACGGAAAGAATAAGCCGTTATAGCTTAGCTCGATGGTGCTATAAATTGCTTTTAATAAAATACCATCGCGATAGCTGAAGATTTTTTGCTGCGGTTGGTTTTGCTCAATGGCTTTAGCAAAAGTGACAAAAGGTAGCAGAGCAAAACGTTGGTAGTAAGGGCCTTCGTTATAATAACCATCTGGTGAGAACAGCTCATCGAGTTGACGCAAGAAACCACCTGTACCGGACTTGTCTAATCCAAGTAGAGCTATTTCTACTAACTCAGGTTTATTGAGTACAAATCCTGTCATCCCAACAGCGGCCGTTGCCCAAGTGCCATGATTATGGATTTTATCGAAGGTCTTAGGTGACTCTATCGACAAGAAATTAGCCACAGGCAAAATGATGCCAGTTTCTATCGTTTGCTGGTCTTGTTCATCTAAAGCATCAACAATAAAATCGTAGGCTTGAATGGTGTACACCAGCCACATGGCTTCGTTTAGCCCTTGCCAGAACAACTTACCTTCATTGCTGTTTCTCCGCTTTGGATGACGCGGTAATCTTGGATAAAGTTCGGCATATTGTAGCAACATGTCGCGAACAAAATGCGCGTATTGAATATCTTGAGTGAGCTGATACATCACGCCCGCATCGTACATCTGCAGGTAGTTTTTCTTGTGACGTTCGTGTGAATAACCACCGCCGCCATCTACAGGAAACGGCACAACTAACGGTTGGTTTATCACTTTATCTACAGCTGTTTTTTTAGCAGTAAAAGTTTGCTGAAAAGCGCCTGCTTGTTTAAGTGCTGCGCGCATCTGAGTCACATCATGCTGATTAATCACTAAACTAGGATGGCTTAATGTACTTGCCTGTGCAGCGAATAAACTGCCTTGGAGCAATAAAAAGCCAATTAACAAGTGTGCTGTTCTCATCAGGTTCATCTTAGACATGATGTTATTGATAAGCGCTTTCATGATGTTATTCATTATTAGAGCGCTTTTTTATCTGATTGTTGTACAAGATTGTCGCTTAGCTTGGCAGTGGATTCACTGATTGAATAAAGCTCTGTCACTTTTACTGCCCCAGAATCTATAAATTGGTTATGCGTCATCTGAGTCATTGGTTCACCCGTAGTGTGTTCGATATTAATGTAGGCACTATTGTTAAAGTGGTTTTTATTGATATCAGCAACTTGGACACCATGAAGGTATAAACTGGCTTGGCTCTTATTTCGCTTAGCATTTCCTACATTAGTAATGTCGTTGTTATTAAAGCTAATGTGCGGGCCGAAAGTGCTTTCGTCAGTGCCTCCACGATAAAGTTTAACCAGTGCACCGCCAATATCATTAAATTGATTGTTATTGATTGTGAGATATTCCACGTTATAAATACCGCGATCATCGGTTTCTTTGTTAAGTCTAAAAAGGTCGCCTGTGATAGTGCTAAATTGGTTATTAATAACCTCAATTTTGTTGGCAAAAGCACGAGCGCCAGAGTCAAAAAAGTGGAAGGAATGGTTGATGTTTAACTGGCTAATTTTGCTGTTGTACATGCTAAAGCGATAGTTGGTTAGCATGCCCCATTTACTGGTTCTTACCACAGTATTACCAGATGAGTCTGGGCTGCTTGTGCCTGTAATTATCAGACTATCAAGCTTTAAGCTGCCGCCATTTTGAATTTCAAATAGATTGCCTCGACTAAAGGTCAATGTGGGTTTTTGAGTATCTTGGGCAATAATCGAAAGGGTTTTGTTGATTTCGATGATTTTCTCTATCTGATATTTGCCTGCTTTTAGCGCAATAATATCGCCATCTTTAGCATTACTTACCGCAGTCAACAGTTGTTCGGCTGTAGATACACTATGAGTTATTCCCGAATCGAAGGCGGTGTTAGGCTCAGCTTTGGTGTACCAACTCACACCAGTGTTAGCTTTTAAGGTTGGGGTGAGTGTTTGAGTCGCACCAAATTCAGCATTATGGCTGTTTGATGGGTAAAACAAGCCATTATTTGCACGCTGCAGTGATATTGCTGTTGGTTTAATACCTTGGTTTATTTGATTATTATTAAGCTCATTGGATAAGTTGTCAGAAAATTGAATCCCTGAGATGTCATCGAAAATGGAGAAGGGTGCTTGTTGGTTATTATTAACAAATAAATTGTGTGTTAATGCTGAGTCTTTTGGCACTGCAGAGCGCTCTTTATCACTGCCTGCAGCTAAATGAATATGGTCGACATTGATAAAGCTGTTGCGGCTTACCTTGGCATTAACCACTTGATGATAGCGATTGATTGGCGAATTTGGTACACCATTCATAATGGTAAAGCCACTGCCGAAACGATAGCCTTTTAGCCCTTCTAAATAGTTATTAGTAATTGTTTGATCTCGGTTAATAATCCGAATACCGCCCGTATGGTCAACGCCATTACCTAAAAACACATTACTGTCGACTTGGTTACCGTTACCGTGGCGCATAGTCAGAGTGCCGCGAGACTCAAAAAAGGTGTTATTGCGAATTATATTCTTGCCGGCTTTGATTGAGATAATTTCAACCTCGCCATCACAGCGATCAAAATAGTTGTCTTCGATTACTGTATATGAATTCGTCATTGAGAAATGACTGGTACCGATGCGAATGGTTTCTCCGCCATTTGAGCCTAAAGTTGGGCGAGGGCCAAAATAGTTATGATCTATTCTGTGGTGATTTTGTTGACTGTCTTCACCGCGAAGCCTAACTGTCAGCGTAACGCCTTTGTTGCGTTTACCGACGAGGTGGTTGTGATCAAAACGGTTATGTTGGCCATATAGTGCAACCCAATAATCAGACTCATGACGGTCAGGATTATTAAAATTGTCGATAACCACTTCTGTTACACGGGAGTGGTTGGCTAATTCATCCTCACTGGTTCGATATGAGATAACCGAATTGTTTGGGGTGTAGCCGTCTTTAAAGACTAAGCCAGACACTTCTAAATAGCTGCCGGACATTTGTAGATTGGATTGACCCGATAAAATCACTTTGCCTTTGGTTTGAGCTGAAAGGCGAATTGGGGCTTCTTTGCTGCCTTGGCCGATAAAGTTGATCTCAAAGTCTTGCCAAGTGCCATTTGAAAGAATGATGTCATCGCCCGCGACCAGTTTTTTTACTGCTTGATTAAACTCATCTTGCGTACTTACGGTAAAGGTTTCGGCGTTGACTTGAACAGACAGCAGACATAAACCCATTAAGAGAGTTGATTTAACAGGAACCGATAACAGTGTGCTGTGAGCAACTGAGTGAAGCTTGATTCTGTTTTGAAAACACATAAAGACTCTCTTATTATTTTTAGTGGCTGTAATTGTTATTGATGTCAGGCTAAACCTGCGATTTCATACTCATTAGTTCGTACATTGATTCAGTGCATTATTTCTCTTACTTCACTTTCTGCTTATATTGCTCGCTTCTAAACAAAATAACTCCTACCTCAATATTAAGGTAGGAGTTGCACGACTAAGTTTTACTTAAGGCTAAAACTTAACTTTTGCACCAAGGAAATATGTTGAACCAGAACGAGAGTAGTGCGATACAGTAGTATCGTTACCACGAGTCATAATTTGCGGTTCATCTAACAAGTTCAGCGCTTTAAGTGATAGTGATAAGTAATCTGTCACTTTGAAGTTAGCTGAGAAATCTAAGTAGCTTGAGTCCTGCACGTATCGATGTGAACGTGTTAGAAACGGCAAGTTATTAGGTTGGAAATACTGTTCGCGATACTTATAAAGTACGCGGAATGTCGCCCAATCACCTTCCCAGTAAACTGATGCTGAAGCCACTTGTGGAGAGAAGCCAAATAGGTTCGCATCAGCGACAACATAAAGGCTACCTGGCTCAGCTGTGACAAAACTTGAATCAGCATAGTTGTAAGCCACTTTGGCACCTAAGCCATCAAATGGGTAAGGTAGCTCAGAGAAATGTTTTTGCGCAGTGACTTCAATACTCTGAATGACAGATGAGTCATCAGAGGTTTGACGTGTAGTATGGGTGACTCCTGGATAAGTACTCTCAACACCATCGAGCGACACCGTAATATCACGGTTTTCTTCGACATTTTCATAGCCACCAGTAAAGTCTTTATAGTAATAAGCTAATGAGATCGCAGCATCTTCACTTGGGTACCACTCTAACGATAAGTCATAGTTGTTAGACAGATAAGGATCCATGTGGTTACCACTGACTTTGATCACTTCCATTTCTGAATCATCTTTTTAACGTCAACTGTTTGTTCTGCTACTAGGGCAGTTGGCGCTGTAACTTCAATGGCTTCATTTTCATCTTGTGCGAATACCGGTGATGCTAATAAAGATAATAATGCTGAACTATAAATGGCAATTTTAGGCTGTATTCTGATCGTGTTTAATGCGCGACTTATTTTATTAAGTTTCACGTTAATCTCCCCAGATTAATTGTTTGTTTAAATAAAAGTGAACATAATCCTTTAAACATGATCTTTAAATACAACTTTGCGTTAGATAGAAACTTACTAATGGTCATGTTAGTTGTCAACCAATTTATGTTACCAACAAGATCTTAAATATATGCTACTGTTATTACCAATAACATTTTTTTAACCAAATCAGGGCTAATATGAAATTTGCTCTAGTACAACAAATTTTCAAAATAGGATTTGCGTTGACTAGGTAAACAGATATTATGTTAGTAATACAATAAAATTGGTTTTAACCATTGAAGGACCAAAGATGAAAAGTAGGCGTATGTTTTGGCGCATCGTAGAAGAGATCGAAGCGTCTATTGCTAGCGGCGAATATACTCCTGGAAGTCGTTTACCTCCAGAAAGGGAGTTGGCTGAAAAATTTGATGTCAGTCGACCAACAGTTCGTGAAGCAATTATTGCACTGGAAGTGCGTGAGAAAATTGAAGTTAAAACGGGCTCTGGTGTATATGTATTACACTCTGCTAATCAAGCTGATCAAACCAATAAGATTAATGCATTTGAGCTGACGCAAGCTCGTGCTCTTATAGAGGGTGAGATTGCCGCCCTTGCTGCAAATACGATAACTAAAGAAGAACTTGTTGAGTTAAACAAAACATTGATAATGATGGAAAATAAGTCATATGTTGAAGAAGCGGATGAGATGTTTCATCAGATCATCGCTAACTCGACTCGCAATGGTGCTTTGATTAAATCATTTCAAAACTTGTGGGCATTACGAGCTTCAAGCCAAAAGATTATTACTGATTACGACAGTGTATGTAGCAAGGATAATAAGAAAACCCTTGATGAGCATACTTCTATATATGAAGCTTTGTTAGCCAATGATGCTTCTGAAGCAAGACTGGCAATGCATAGACACTTTAACCGACTCATTAATGTTTTATTTGATACTGTCGAAGCGCGATCTCTTGAAGAAGTCCGTCGTAAAAACAGTGAAAAACGCGACTTATACTCTATTGATAATTTGGTTAACCGATTAAGTTAACGTAGTTCTGTTATTTAAGGTAATAATCGATTCGTTAACAAGTAACTGATTATATTTCATCAAAGCCTTTCTATATGAAAGGCTTTTTTATATCTACGAATTGACTAAAAACCTGCATAAATTATTAAAATTAAAGGATTTACTTTGAAGGAGGAAAACGTTAGAAATGAGAGTTGTTTTACTTCGAACTAATCGAGGGGGGAAGGTTTAGAGCGAACTTTGACGATTTAAACATTCAAGATGACAAAGCGAGTAGCGCTACTGATTAAAAATTGAATGTCACCTCGTATAAGCTGTTGATTATTTTCACCGTACTAGCGTTCAATTCTGTTCATTCCTTTTATGGCCATCATGATTTTCAAATTGTTTAAAACAGTTTTAGGCAATTAATTTTATGCTTGAACTGAAACAAAATTCATACAATTACACTTCTATTTTTGAATTTTGGCAAAATTTGGTTAGCCTAAATTCACGTTTTTATATTATAAATCGATTGGGATTATATTGTTTGTTGCTAGGATGTTAAGTTATGTTTGTGCAATTCTTACTGTTAAACATCATGTTATGGCTATATAAAGGAGCGGGTCGAAACTCTTTGTCGACCAATGGTTTCTTATGTTATTACCAATATCTCGATGTGGCAGTGAGATTTTAGTTGTGTATGCCAAGGAGCAATCTATCTCAACCTCCTCATTAATCATCCGTTTTAGGCTATTAGTTTTAGGCTATTAGTTTTTGGCTACTAGTTTTAGGCTATTACTTTAGGCTATTAGTAATAGCATCGACTTCAATATTGAGTAAGTGCGGGTTGAGTTAAGCTTATGATTTTGAGCTCAACACTTAGGTATCACTATTTACATACCGTCTGTACTTAATACAAAGCAGTACTCAAGTACAAAGCTGCATTCGAATATAGATCAGCACTTAATACAAAACAGCACTTAACGCCTTGCACTTAGGGATAGATCATAGTGTTAAGTTGAGTTGTAGGGCTTGGAGTTAACACGTGGTTTGCTAGTGAGTCGCGCTTGGTTTGTAAAAAGCGTTTACATGCTAAAAAATAGAATAAGGTGTTTAAAGGAGATAAACCATGAGCTACTTTATCTAACTCACAGTTTTTATTAAGAAAACGCGTTTAAAACCAGATAAATAGATTTTGCTATTTTCGTGCCTGCAAAATAACAAACTTACCGTTTGATGCGACCGTCTTACAGTTTTTGAATATGCGCTGTAGCTTGATGTGATAAGACAAATGGCGATTACCAACAACTTGTAATAACCCGCCAGGCGCCAGTCTTCTTCTAGCATCGAGGAACATTTGCCAAGCGATATGATCGGTAATGGCTTCGCCTTGGTGAAATGGCGGGTTACATAAGACTAAGTCAGCACTGATTTCACTGTCTAAATGGGTTAAACAGTCATCCCAATGAAAGTGGCCTAATTCACTCGGTAAATTGTTTAGCTGCCAATTATGTTTACTTGATGCAACGGCCATTTCAGAATCGTCGACAAAGTGAATATTCGCATCTTGATATAATTGCGCTGCGCGCAACCCTAAAACGCCATTCCCGCAACCTAAATCAATCACTGTTTTAAATTCATCTTTTGGCATGTTGTCGAGCATGATGCGGGCACCAATATCGAGCTTATTGGCCGCAAACACATTACTGAGGTTACTGATGGTGAGATTCAATTCATCGACCGTCCAAGTGACTTCAGCCACGCTTGGACGTTTTTTGCCATCTGCTATACAACTAATTACTCGAGTTTTCTTCCAGGTTAAACTGGCTGAGGCAGAGCCCAGATGTTGCTCAATTAACGCCAATAATGATTTGTTGATGCTTTTGGCTTTCGCGCCAATCAGTACTTGTGTTCCTTTAGGGAGAACTTGCGATAATCGCTGAAGCTGGTGGGCAAAGTAAGTCAGGTTTTTAGGCAACTTAATTAATACAAGTTGCGTGTCTGCAGGTAATAAGTCGCGGCTATTAAAACGAGTAATATTGCTATCTGCTAACTGATTGTCTGTTAGGTTTTGTTTTGCACCCAATAAACTGGTTTTAGCATCGGTTTCAACAAATAAAGGCCATGAAGCTTCTAATTGGGTTAGGGCACATTGAATTGCGCCAAAGTTGTCATTAAGAATGGCGGTATTTTGAGCGACAATCTCGTTATCGACTAAGTGTTTAATTAGGTGTTCATCGGCAGCATCCCAAGCTTGAAGGTTTGACTCTTGCTGTTTAGGATAGCGAAAAAGTGATAACTCAATCCCTGAACAAGAGAATTGGTTTGCCGTCATGATGATTACCTTAATTAAAAACTCGAAGTCAGCAATTATCGCAGTTAAATGCAGTGATTGAAATCTTAGACACGGTTCAAATAAAGAAAAAGCCAGTATCTGAGAGATACTGGCTTGGAAAGGTACTTTTTACACACTTTTAAATAAAGCAGTTAATTAAAAAGTTACTTTAATACTTTCTGGCGGATTTGCTCAATTTGTTGCAGTTTACCCTGAAGCATATAAGTATTTTGGTTAATGTTACCTGGGTTCAATACCTGACTTTCCTGACGAGGATAGTCTTTTAATGTTGCCATGAACTCTTGTACTTGGTTACCAACAGGTACGAATAACCACATGTTGTCAGCCATCCAGCGTAAGTACATACCAGATTCGTGAGGCGCTTTTTCAAAAGGGTCAGCTCTTAAATGAACCACTTGAGGCCAGTTTGACTGGAAGCGGACCGCATCAACAATATTACCTTCTAGTGTGGCAAACGATACTTTGAAGTCACCTGTACGAACAGCATTTAGCTCAGCGTTAGCTGAAAAATATAACATACCGTCACGAGGGCCTTTATCAACTTTACCTTCGAAGTAAGGTTTAAAGTTGTAACCATCTAAATGTACACGCCAGTTTGTACCATTGTAACGAGCACCTTTATCTGACTTAAGCTTTTCAATAACTTTGTCATCACCCGCAACAGCTGCGAATGTTGGTAGCCAATCTTTATGCGACATGATGTCGTTAATTTTAGTGCCAGGTTTAATAACACCAGGCCAGCGAACTAACTGAGGTACTCGCATACCACCTTCAAAGGTTGTCCCTTTTTCACCGTGGAAGTATGTCGCACCACCGTCAGGCCATGAAACCGTTTCAGCACCATTATCGGTTGTGTAAAGTACGATAGTGTTATCAGCAACCCCTAATGAATCTAGCTTATCAAGTAAGATACCAACATGATCATCATGTTCTATCATGCCGTCAGCGTAGATAGAGATACCTGAAATACCTTGATACTTTTCTTGTAAACGAGTCCATACATGCATACGGGTTGTGTTATGCCAAATAAAGAATGGTTTTTCAGCTTTTACTGCTTTTTCCATGAAGGCTAGCGATTCTTCTAAAAACTCTTCATCAGCATGCTCCATACGCTTACGCGTCATCGGGCCGGTATCTTCTATTTTTCCGTCAGCACTTGAGCGGATAACACCACGAGGACCATACTTTTTACGGAACTCAGGATCCTTTGGATAGTAATAAGTCTCTGGCTCTTCTTCAGCATTTAAGTGATAAAGGTTACCGAAAAACTCATCAAAACCATGGGCAGTTGGCAGATGTTTATCTTGATCGCCCATGTGGTTTTTACCAAATTGCGCGGTCATATAACCTTGCTCTTTTAACACATCAGCAATCGTAGGAGTCCAATCAGGAATACCAGCATCAGAACCAGGCATACCAATAGTTAATAGGCCTGTTCGAAATGGCTCTTGTCCTGTTAAAAACGCAGAACGTCCAGCGGTACAAGACTGTTGAGCATAGTGATCAGTAAATAATGCACCTTCATTCGCAATTCGATCAATGTTTGGGGTTTGATATCCCATCATGCCATTGTTATAAGCACTGATATTGAATATACCAATATCATCGCCCCAAATAGCGAGAATATTGGGTTTATCAGCAGCGTTTGCAACTGAAGATGCAGCTAGCAACCCTGTGCAAAGAGCGATCTTACTCGTATTAAAGAAACTTGCCATATAGACTCCGTGATGCTTTGTTTAGCTTAACGTTTTTAATCGTAAATAATTTAAATCAATTAGTTTGATTTTTTATCTGTTTAATTATATTAAGTGGATAAAATTTAGCACTGAATACAGAATATAACCTTTTGTTATACGTCTATTTACTTAAAAACGTTTATGATTATTCATTAAAAAGTATGGACTAAATGATAGTGAGGAGTGACGAATGAGCCATAGTTTACAGAGTATTACGGCATTAATAAGCCAAGTTGAAAAGTCTGTCATTGGACAATCCCATGTCATTAGAGCTTTAGTCATAGGTTTATTAACTAAAGGCCATGTCCTATTAGAGGGTCTTCCTGGTACAGCGAAAACACGCTCGGTAAAATCTCTTGCTGATGCAATGAATGCTTCATTTGGTCGAGTACAATTTACCCCTGATTTATTACCTTCCGACATAACTGGCACGGTGCAATATCAAGACAACAACGGTAGCCCATTGCTAACCTTTCAGCAAGGACCACTATTTCATAATTTAGTATTAGCTGATGAAATCAATCGTGCTCCAGCAAAAGTGCAAGCTGCATTATTAGAAGCGATGGCTGAAGGCACGGTAACTGTGGGTGATACCACGCATCAACTTGATGAACTTTTCATGGTGTTAGCAACGCAAAACCCAGTTGAGCAAGAAGGAACCTACCCATTACCTGAAGCGCAAATGGATCGCTTTATGATGAAAATTAATGTGGATTATCCAGATGATGAAGCTGAGTTAAATATTATTCGCTTGGTGCGTGCAGAAGAAAATGCGCCTGTAATGAATGATGAATCCGCAGTGTCGAAAATAGACCCATTGGTTTTTCTTTCGGCTCGCCAGCAGTTATCCACTCTCAGCGTTTCTGACATTGTAGAACGATATATTGTAGCCTTAGTGATGGCCACTCGACACCCAGAACGTTATCCTGACTCGCCTTTATCCGCTTGGATTAAAACGGGTTCTAGCCCTAGAGCTTCAATTGCACTTGATAAATGCGCACGCGCTGAGGCATGGTTATCTGGCCGAGATCATGTTCTTCCTGATGATGTCAGAAGTGTTGCTCATTCAGTGTTATCTCACCGTATAACCCTTAGTTATGATGCATTAGCAGATAATATTGATGGGCAAGCAGTGGTTAATGAGTTATTGGATATTGTGGCTGTTGGGTAATTAATGATGAATGGCAATATATCGCGTCATGCAAAGCAATCGACATTAGATCCACGATTGCATGTCGAATATCGACACTTGGTCATGCTGCAGGCATTGAGCCATTCATTTAGATTATTACCTCATTGGCAGGCAAAGAGTTTAATGGCAGGTCGTCATAGCTCCCAGTTTCGAGGCCGTGGATTAAACTTTGAAGAACTAAAGCATTACCAGATAGGCGATGATATTCGTTGTTTAGATTGGAAAGTGACCCTAAGAACTAGCCAACCTCATGTGCGTTTATATACCGAAGAAAAAGATCGTAATGTGGTGATTTTGGTCGATCAAGGTGCCAATATGTTTTTTGCTTCAACCCATACCATGAAGTCAGTGGTGGCAGCTGAAGTGGCAGCATTAATTTCATGGCGGGTATTAAGAGAAGGCGACCGCATTGGTATGCTACTTAAAACACCGAAGGCATGCCTATGGTCAGAGCCGATGCGTGGCCAAAACCATGTATTGCAGCTATTAAAAACACTCAGCCAAAGTAACCAATCTCTTAATGTGAACTCGACTGATTCGGTGAGTTTTTCTGAGTCACTAACCAAGCTAGCCCAGCGAGACCTTCGCCAATCCACAGTGATTATTTTAAGTGACTTTTTGTCATTAAATCTTAGCGATATCAATAAGCTTAAACAAATTCAACGTAGCAATGACTTACTGGCAGTAAGGATTTCAGATCCGATGGAACAAGCGATTCCTGATGATGCTCAGTGGGTGATGGGTGATGGTAATTATCAACTTAGTTTGCATCAAACTCAGCAAATATCAAAGGTTAATGAAAGCTTTACCACGACCGCGACAGAAAATGCTAAGGCGCTTAATTACTTGATGGCACGTCACAATTTACCGTTAGTTGAGTTGAGTACGGACGGTAATCATTTAAGTCAGCTTAAACGCGCTATTGGAGCTTAAAATGCAGCATAACCCGCCGTCGACTTATATTTTACGGGAGCTTGTTGATGTCTACCCAGTTGATGCTGTGTCATGGTGGCCAGGGTTTGAGCAACTTCCTACAGGTTGGTGGTGTCTGCTTGTCATAACAAGTGTATTGATTGTCACAGCAGTGATTATTGGTTTGAATTATCGCTGGCAAAATCGCTATCGCGCTGAAGCGATATTGGCGATTAAACAAATCATGTTAGGTCATCAGGTTATTCAACCTGAGCCTAAAACTCAGGCTATGCTGAATCAGCAATTATTTTTTGTGTTAAAACAAGTTCTCATCTATGTAGAGCCGCAGACTGCAAAACTTGCTGATAACTCAGTATTAAACGCAATGGATAAATTAATCAGTCATCAATCTAAAAATGATGCATTTAGTTGGCAAGGCGACATAGGCCAGCGCTGGATTAACAGCTTATACAACCCCAATATCTGTTTGAGTGAAAGTGAAATGACGACATTAGTCCAACAGTTAATACTGTGGATTAACGGCCACAGAAATCAATTTTCGATTAAGTCATGGCCTTTATCGGTTGTACGTTCATTTGTGAGGGGTCAGTAACATGTCCTCCATAGACCTAACTTATCCATGGTTATTACTATTATTGCCGTTGCCTTTTCTCGTTATGCGCTTCTCGAAAGCCTATAAAACTAAGCAAACTGCGATTAAAGTGCCATTTTTTCAAGTGCTGATTGATACCTTAAATGAAAAGCCCAGTGAGGGAGCGAGTATGCTCTCACCGCGTTTGTGGCAACGAGTTATTCTAGTGTTGAGTTGGTGCTGTTTAGTGCTAGCAATGACTAAACCGACTCAATTAAGTGAGCCACAATTACGCGAACAATTAGGTCGAGATGTGATGATCGCATTAGATTTATCTGGTTCGATGAACGAAACCGATTTTGTGGATGATTCAGGTAAGCGTATTAGTCGTATTGATGCTGCAAAACAAGTTTTGCAGGACTTTTCAGCAACGAGGCAAGGCGATCGTTTAGGGCTGATTTTATTTGCCGATGCGGCCTTTTTACAAACCCCGTTTACTGCTGATATTGCTGTGTGGCAGAGTTTATTAGCACAATCAGATACTGGGATGGCAGGGCAAAGTACTCATCTTGGTGATGCGATTGGTTTATCAATAAAAGTGTTCGAACAAGCTGAGCAAGATACCGTTTCTGCTCAAGGAACAGACCAAGACATAAATGAAACTTCAGTTGAGAAAGTCGTTATTTTGCTAACTGATGGTAATGATACCGGAAGCTTTGTTGCTCCTATAGATGCCGCTAAAGTGGCTGCAGTTAAAGGCATTAGGGTACATGTTATTGCGATGGGCGATCCTTTGACTGTAGGTGAACAAGCGTTAGATATGGAAACTATTGATAGGATAACCAGCGAAACGGGCGGTAGCACTTTTACTGCGTTAGATAAACAACAACTTGATGAGGCATATCAGGCAGTTTCGTTACTCGAACCTCAACTATTTAATAGTACTAGTTACCAAATAACCTATACATTGCATCATTATCTAGTCATTTTTGTCGTCATACTTTACTTGCTCGCCTTTAGTGCCAGTTTATTGCTTCAAAGTGGCGGGCATCAATCTAAATTAGCTGGCACAAAGGTCGTTAATACTAAAGCGACTCAAGAAACTAAAGCTACTCAGGAAACTAAAGCTACTCAACAAACTAGTGTAGAAAAAATCAAAGGAGAGCAAGATGTTTGATAGCTCCTTTTTGAGTTTATTATGGGCCAACTTTCATTTTATCCGTCCATGGGCGTTGTGCTTATTGTTGCCGCTTGCACTGATTGTGTATATCCGCTGGCATCGAAATGAAGCTGCGCAATCTCAACAAGTTTTACCTGAATATTTGCGAAAAGCGTTAACTGTTGGTGAACAAGGCTGGCGAAAACTATTGCCACTAAAGTTACTCACAGTGTTGATGATGATGGGCATAATTGTCAGTGCAGGACCTACCTGGAACCGCTATGAGTCGCCATTTAATGAAGATAAAGCCGCTTTGGTGGTCTTGGTTGATTTAAGCCAGTCCATGTTAGAAAAAGATGTCGCGCCAAATAGGCTTATACGAGCGCAACATAAAATTCTTGATTTAATTGAATTAAGAAGCGGCGGTAAAACAGGATTAATTGCTTATGCTGGCTCGGCGCATGTTGTCGCACCACTAACCGAAGATAAGCAAGTCTTTACGCCTTTTGTCAGTGCATTAGCACCTGAAATTATGCCTGTAGAAGGTAAGCAAGCCCAAGAAGCCTTAACCTTAGTTGATACATTATTGGCAGATGAAGTGGGTGCTAGTGTTATTTTATTTACTGACGGTATGGTGCCCAACGCCATTGATGCTTACGAGGCTTATTTTGAACGTTCCGCTCACCAGTTATTAATATTAGGTGTGGGAAATTCTAATCGCGAAGCCACTATTCCCCTAGATGTTCGCTCTTTAGAAACCTTAGCCAGTAAAGCTAATGCTAGTTTGCAGTTAGTGACAGTCGATAATCAAGATGTGCAGTGGTTAATCAGAAAAATAGATCGGCATATGCAGATATCAACTGACAGCATTATGCCCTGGAAAGATATGGGTTATTACTTGCTCTTTCCGATGGCATTACTGTTATTGCTTTGGTTCAGAAAGGGCTGGTTAGTGCATTGGGGGCTAGTATTAATCGTTTGCGGTAGCAGCGTTGTTGCTCCTTCGCCAGCGTACGCTGCAACATCGTCATTACCTCAAGATGAGTCTGCGAGTGTTAAGGCGCAGGCATCAAATCCAGACACTGATAGTGATCTCCAAGCTAGTGAAAGTTCCGAACTGGCTAGTCAAGAGCTGAAGACTGATGTTTGGCAGAATATACATCAAGCTTGGCTGGACTTTTGGTTTACGCCTGATCAACAAGGCGATCGGGCATTTCATCAACAAGAATACTTTCAGGCTGCTCAGTATTATCAAGATCCTTTACGCAAAGGTATTGCCTACTACTATGCGGCTCAGTACAAAGCGGCGCAGATTAGTTTTATGCAACAACCGTCGCATCTAAGCTTATTTTATGCTGGCAGCGCATTGGCAAGACAGCGTGAATACATAGCGGCTAGAAATTTATTGCGCGATCTCATCAATGAAATGGATAAGTCTCCACTTGAGTCTGAAGTTCAATTGCGTGCCGATGTGGCGCATAACCTTGCCGCTGTTCAAGATATCATTGATGAAATTAACCGTTTCAGTGAGAGTCAGCAAGGTACGACCGATGGACTGGAAGAGTCTACTGAACTTGGTAAAGATGAGCCACTGACCTCTGACGGTTTTGAAGAGATAGCCCCCGAAGAAGTGCTAGGTAAAGATACGCTAAATGCTCGTGAGATATTAGGCAGTGAAGAGTTAGCGAACAAATGGTTATCACGAGTTGAAGCCGATCCTAAACGTTTTTTACAAGCCAAATTTTATTTACAGCGACAGTTACAATTGCAGCAAAAGCAAGATGAGGCGCAATAATATGAACATGTCATTGAATAAACTTAATCCGCTGCTGTGTTTGATATGCTTGATTTCATTAGTTTCGTTCTCTGCTTCAGCAGTGACTGTGAGTGATTTACAGCATCAAAAAATGTTAACCATCGAGACCTGGTTATCTAGTGAGGCTGATTCGAATCGAGCCGACCGAAATCAAGCCAGTCAGCAGTCTGATAGTGCTAAAGGGGAGGCTTTGCTAACAACGGTTGTGGGCGAACAGATAACCTTAAATATCAAACTTGGCACCAATAGGTGGTTTACTCGTGGTACGCAAATAGACAATATCGAACTGCCTAATGTGATGAGTAAGCAGCGTGAACAGTTTTCAGTGAATTCTACCCAAAGAATTAATGGCGAAACCTGGTCATTTCAATTGTGGCAAATTTCTTTGTACCCACAAGCTCCTGGACGTTATCAAGTTCCAGAATTAGGACTATCAGTAGAGGTGATGACCCTGAGCGATGGCAAAGTCAGTGGCAAGCTTGTTAGCCAAGCACAACTGTTTGAATCGATTATACCTGATGCGAGTTTACCCGATGATAATTGGTTCAGTTCGCCAGACGTTAATATTGAGCAACAATGGCAGCAATCAAACTCACCTGTATATGTTGGTGATAGCTTAACGCGAACAGTAACAATTAAGGCCGCTGATACTTTATCTGTTTTAATCGGCGATATTATCCCCCAAACGGCTAATGAACATTTTCAAACCTATAGCGATCCTGTTCAATTATTTGATTCTGAACAACGCGGGGATTATTTATCGACTCGAATTGAGCAGCAAGTTTACATTGTTCAACAAGGCGGAGAGCTGATATTTGATGATGTGGTTATTCGTTGGTGGGATACCGTTAACAAAGAGATGAAACAACAAGTACTCGAAGGAAAAGTTGTTATTGTTAAGCATACTTTAACTTCTTGGCTTAAATATTATCGCAATACACTCATTGTAATGACTTGTTTAGTGATTGGTTTGATAAGTTTATTTTTGGCTATGGCTAGATATTATCAAAGTCACCAGAAGCCAATAGGCTGGTTATATCTGCAGGCGGTGAAAGCCAAAACCTGGCCCAAGGTGCGCAGACTACTTTACTACAAGGTGCGTCAATCAAACCAACAGCTCACGTTGTTTGATGGGGTTAAGCAACAAAATCAAAATCTTGCTGTTAATATTCAGCAACTTGATCCATCAAAAGCAAACTCAAAACCATTAACTAAGCGTTCAGCTTATGCCTTATGGTTTGCAGTTAAAACGGATGAGGAAAAACCGCAAAGTCGTTTAATTCGACGATTTCTAACTAAGGTTTTTCCTAAAGCATTGCCGCAGCTAACAAAATATTCAAATCAAGATCCTGAATCAAAGTAATCCTTGTTATGCTTAAACGGGTAAATAGTTTATGATTATTGGGTTTATGGCTAGGTGAAAAATGCGTAAAAATGAAAAATACCGATCTAAACCTTATTCCCATTTTTGTGGCTATTTATGAGGAGTGCAGTTTATCTAAATCTGCCAATCGATTAAATATTACTCAGCCTGCGGTAAGTAAAGCATTAAAACGGTTACGGGATATTTATAATGATCCGTTATTTTTACGTGATAATAGTGCCATGGTACCGACACCTCGTGCGATAGATATTTACCCTGCGTTGGCTGCAGCACTGACAAATTACACGAGTACTATCGCAATTGATGGCGGTTTCGATTCGGCCTCTGCAGAGCGTGTGTATTCATTTGCCGTTATATCGGGCCTCGGCCATACGTTCTTGCCATTGGTATTTAGCCATCTTCGCAAAGAAGCGCCACATCTTCATTTTGAAGTTCACCCCATATTTTCAAAAGATACTGAATTAGATTTGCGCTTGCAGCGCTATGATTTTGTCATCGATGCAGATCATTTTTCGCCATCTTTTATTAAGTCTCATCACTTATTTGATGAAGAATTAGTGGCTGTGATGAATGCTGAGCATCCACGGATCCATGATGAGATGACGTTAGAGCAGTTTTTAGCAGAAGAGCATATTACAGTCTCAGGTTGGCAAGCGCGGAGTAGTATTATGCGATCTGCTCATATCTCTGAACTGGATTCTCGTAATGTGGTGTATCGAACTAGCACAGTGACTGAATGTTTACCTTTGGTTTCACAAACCGATTTATTGGCTATTTGCGCTAAGAGTATCGTCAAACAGCAAGGCCTGTTATATAAGGTTAAATCATTCGCTTTACCCCTCGACAAAAATACACTGAGTATCAAATTGTACTGGCATCCTTCTAGAGATACTGACGCTGGACATGTGTGGCTAAGAAACTATTTAGTAAATGAAGCATCCCAGTTTGGCAAATCACAGTTTGGTAAATCACAGTTTGGTCTAGAGAAAAACGCTGATTAAATGTCAGATGTTATGTGGCTGTGAATGACATAATATAAAAGCTAAAGCCTGCTATTTGCAGGCTTTTTCTTATGCGTTCTTTATTGTTCGTCTTTACTGTATGTGTTTACTGCGCCTGTTTAGCGCGTAGGTCATTAATAACTTGTGGTGGGGCGATGTCAGCTAACGCACTGATGCATTCTTCTGTGTTCTTGTGGTTATTACGAATATAAATATCGCACATTGCATACAGGTTTTCAGGTGAGCCTGAAATTAAATATGCTTGCTCAAATGATTCAATAGATAATTCGATATCCAGTGGCTCTTGAAGCACACCATTTAAATACCAGTAATAGGCATTTTCAGGCGCTAATTCAGTGGCTTTACTCATCGAGATTGCGGCAATGTCTTTCTGATCTAAACGAACTAGCGTCAGCGCTTTAGAGTAATGCAGGTTAGCATTACTGCTATCAAACTCAATGCCTTTATCCAATGTACTCAGTGCGAGCTCATCTTGACCCTGTGCATAGTAATTAGTGGATAAATTTAAATATAACTCTGTTGTCTTATCTGCTGATGCTAATAAACCGAGATATATGTTTTGCGCCAAATTAGGACGTAATGTCCAACGATAAACATCAGCTAATAACAGTTGCTGGGTATAAGACTCATCAAGTTTAAGTTGTGCAATCAGCTTATCAGCTTGGCTTCTAAGCTCTGCTTGTTGTCCCATTTGTAATTGTTCAAAATCTTTTATCAAGCTAACTGTTGCGCTAAAACGTACAGACTCAACGTCATCTTGCAGTAACGGCGCGACCATTCGGTAACGGTGTTCTAATGGGTAGGGCATTGCACCTGCAATTGCCGCTTCACGGACTATAGGTTGGCTGTCCTTTAAAGCTCTAGCGACTGCAACCAGACTGTTTTCATTTGGGTATTGGGCAATAAATCGCAGTGCTTGAGCGCGTTTTTCTGCAGGCTCATTAATATTTTGGGCAATATAAGCCATTGCTTGAGGAGTCACTGTTTCACTTGAGTCACTGGTTGTCGTTTCAGTTTGTGCAGCATTGGCTGGCAAGCTGATACTGAGTGCAGGTAGCGACATTGAAAGCGCTACTAAGGTGAACAATGTCAATGGACGAAATGTCATAGTTAAAACCTATCAATTAATGTAGTGAAGGCATACAAATACCCTCTATTAAAAATAATATGTAAAGGTAAACGTTATCGGTTTTTTGTGGCTTGTTGCATTAACTTATCGCTATATTTACCGTGTGCGACAGGGTGGCCTGTATTGCGTAAAATGTACGCTAAAGGTTTATCGATATAGGCGAAAAACTTTTTCCAGCCTGCACATAAGTAATTCAGGCCCGGCTCACCATCACGGCTGCTGATAAAGCGGTTTTTAGGGCATTCGCCATAACATGCAAACTGATACTCACACTGGCTGCACTGGGAGTTTATCCCGCGTGATTTTGCTAAACCAAAACTTTGCTGTTTTTCTGAAAATGCCATATCAGCTAAAGGCGTGTCTTTTATATTGCCAATTTTATATTCAGGGTAGACATAGTGATCACAGGCAAAAACATCACCATTAGGCTCGAGCGCTAAGCCTTTGCCACAGACTTGACCTAAAGTGCATAACGGATTTTTATTGCCCATCCAGGCTTCAACACTGGCTTCGAAATATTGCACCATGATTTTACCAAAATCATGCATCACCCATTCATTAAATACAGCAATGAGGAAGTTACCCCATGCTTCATCTGAAACACACCACGGCTCCATTACAGAACTTTTGTTTCCCGGAATAAGACGTTTATCACCTTGACGATATTGCGGAGCTTTAGTGTCGGTTTGAGGTGCATCGGTTCTGAAGGTTTTCTGCTCAACAATTGGGATAAATTGCATTTGCGGAGACTTCACCACATCGCGTAAAAAGCGGTACACCTCAACAGGGCTTTGGCTGGTCACTTTGTTGACACAGGTTAATGTTGCGAACCTGACTTCATATTTATGCAGCAGTTCTACCGCAAGCATGACTTGTCTAAATGTGCCACGACCAGCACGGTTGGTGCGGTAAGTGTTATGCATCAGCTCTGGACCATCAATGCTCAGTCCAATCAGGAAGTTATTTGCTTTAAAAAACTGACACCATTCGTCGTTAAGCAATGTGCCGTTGGTTTGCAAATCGTTAGAGATGACAACCCCTTTCGGACAATGCTTTTGTTGGTACTCAACGACTTTTTTAAAATAATCGAGCCCCAGCATCGTCGGCTCACCGCCTTGCCAAGAGAAGATGATTTCTGGTGTGTTCTGCTGAAGAATATATTGCTGAATATATTCTTCTAGTAAGGCCTCATCCATTTCAGGGGAGCAGCCTTTTTTATATTCTAGCAAGTCTTGTTTACTGAGGTAGTAACAATAGTCACAATCAATGTTGCACACAGCGCCAATGGGTTTTGCCATGACGTGCATACGTTTTGAGGCTTTACCATTAAATTGTGGACCTTGAGTTATCTTCATATCACTACCTCTTAATGGCTGAGCGTGTCTGTTTTGTACAGAATTGCTTTGTATCGTATGTAAGCTGACAGGTTTGTATCAATTGAGGTAAATTGTAAGCTATTCACTTTGATGATATAAGCTCAATTCGGCTATATCCAATATAACCATTAGTTTGGTTAACAAATCGATATAGCGTTTTATAATTGCTACTTAAAACAGCGGATTAATAATGGGAAATATATGAAACAAGCTGGTGATAATCTTGGTCACATTAACCATAGTGTTAAACCGTCATTACTGCAGAGCACTCGCACGATAGTGTCGGGAGTGATTGGCGCAACATGTCTTGTTTTTTTAAGCGCTTGCAGCACCACTAACATTTCATCTCACCCAATTTCTGTGTCGATTATGGCTGACATGGTGTTAGTTGATGGCGGCTCCTTCGTCATGGGTTCCAATTTGGAAACAGCTAAAAAGTCAGAACAGCCGGCTCATGAAGTCAGTGTAGATAGTTTTTATATTTCAAAATTTGAAGTGACTCAGGAACTGTTTGAGTCAGTAATGGGTGGTTCAAATAGCTTTTTTGTTAACCCTAAAGTACCAGTTAATAATTTAAGTTGGCAGCAAGCGGTATATTTCATTGAACGTTTAAACGAATTAACTGGCGATAATTATCGTTTACCTACTGAAGCAGAGTGGGAATTTGCTGCCATTGGTGGCAATAAATCTAAAGGCTTTACTTACAGTGGCTCGAACAATATCGATGATGTTGGCTGGTATGCCCAAAATGCTAATAATCGTGCACAACCTGTAGGGCTCAAAAAGCCAAATGAACTTGGCCTTTACGACATGACAGGTAATGTTGGCGAGTTTGTTATTGATAAATTTGATGAAGGTTTTTATCGAGTATCGCCTAAGCATAATCCTAATAATGCTCAGCATTCAGATATCAATTTAGCCCATAAAACTACCCGTGGTGGCAGCTTTGCTTATGATGCCAACGAGTCTGAAAACTTTCGACGAGACTTTGCAAGTCAGTCCATCTTAATGTCTGATTTAGGGCTAAGGTTAGCAAAAGATGCTAACTAGTTTTAAATGAATATGGAACGTTCTATTTTTAAATCGCGGAGTCCTAATGAATAAACTTAGTTTGTCTTTATATGCTTTGGCGTGCATGACGAGTTTAAGCCCACTGGCGGCAATTTCAGCAGAAACACCACCTAAATTAATTCTACAAATTACCGTAGATGGTCTACGAGGTGATTTACTGGATCGCTACAAGCATAACTTTGGTGATAATGGGTTTAAGTATCTGCTTGATGAAGGCACTCATTATACTAATGCCCATTATCAACACAGTAACACTGAAACGATTGTAGGCCACGTATCGCTTGCGACAGGCGCGACACCCAGTGTGCATGGCATGGTGGGTAATGTTTGGTATGACCGAAGCCAAGAACGCCTCGTTTATAATGTTGAAGATGAAAATTATCATATGTTGTCAGCGAATGCTGGCGTTGATAAATCAACTGAAATAGATCCAACTCAGAAGACGGCTTTAATGGATGGACGTTCTCCAATTCCAATGCTGAGTACTACGTTTTCTGACGAGCTGATGGTGGCGACCAATGGTCAATCAAAAGTGTACTCCGTATCCGTAAAAGATCGTGGCGCGATTTCACTTGCAGGGCATATGGGAAAAGCTTTTTGGTTTTCTAAGAGTCAAGGTGAGTTTGCCACAAGTAACTATTATTACCCGCAATATCCTCAGTGGGTTAATGATTGGAATGACAGTAAGCTTTACAAGCGTTACTCAGACAAAAGTTGGCAGTTAAGTTTAGCGAAAAAAGAATATACCTTAGTCGATTCATCCGCGACTCATAAAATTGACTTAGCAGGATTTAATAACCAATTTCCTCACCCTTACGGTGCAGGTGATAGTAAGTATTTCACGACAAAATTAACCTTAAGCCCTGCAGGGGATGAGCTGGCTGCAGATTTTGCTAAAACCTTATTATCTAAAGAAGCATTAGGACAAAATAAGCATACTGACTTTTTAGCGGTGAGTTTCTCGTCTAATGATTATGTCGTGCATATGTTTGGCTCCAATAGTCTGGAAACCGAAGATAACTTACTGCGTTTGGATAAAACCCTTGCCGATCTATTCAGTCATGTTGATAAGCAAGTCGGTCTAGAAAATACTTTGATAGTGTTATCGGCAGATCACGGTGTACCAGAAACTGCGCCACATGTGCATGATATCGGGTATCACGATGCGGGATACTTTGAAGTTGATAGCTTATTAAACCAAGGGGTTAAAAAACGCTTAAAACAAGAGTTTGGTTTAAATGATGATGTAATAACTTTGTTTTCAGAGCCTTATATTTATTTAGACCGTGAATTAATTGCCAAAAAGAATCTGTCTCTTGCACAAGTGCAAACCGCGATAGCCCAAGAAGTGATGAAAGTAAAAGGGGTCGAAATGGCCATTACGTCGACTGATATTGAGTTGAATAATGTTCCGCCAACCCGAGTCGGGCAGCTGGTAATGAACAACCATCATCGACAGCGTTCTGGCGACGTTTATATCGTGTTTGCTCCACGTAAGTATATTAATGATTTAGAAGGTTTGGTTATCGCATCTAAACACGGTTCACCTTGGCGATACGATACCCATGTACCAATTATTTTTGCTGGGTATAATATTAAAAGTCAACGTATTGATCGTGAGGTGACGCCATATGACATTGCGCCAACCTTATCGAATAAATTACGGATCACTCAACCTAGCGGTGCAACAGGTCAAGTGCTTGAAGAAGTAAGCCGATAAACACTCAATACAGAAATAGTAATTTTACTCAAAACAAAGGAATGATATGAACGGTGCAGGTGGAACATCAGGTGGGATTGGCTCATTTTTTATTGGATTAATTATGATGTGTGGTGGCTTTTATATGCTATTAAAAGCGATAAAAGTGACCAGTTCATTCGGCTTTAGTCATAGCCTTTATAATGTGGGCGGGGTTGGGTTAACCAGTGGCATGATCATGATCCCATTCATGTTTGGTATTGGACTGATGTTTTATAATGCTAAGAATATCTTTGGTTGGATCCTCACTTTTGGTTCATTAGTCGGCTTGATATTTGGTGTGATAAGTTCAATCAATTTCCGCTTTAGCCATATGAGCGCGTTCGATTTAATCGTTATATTGGTGTTAAGTGTCGGTGGGTTAGGGATATTTCTACGCTCGTTAAAAAGTATAGAAAAAAGATACCCTGATGCTTAATGCTGTAAATAAGATGGTGTGTCGTTAACAGCCATTGGTGACGACATTAATAATAGGTCTTGCACTTGCTGAAGTAGCTTGTCGATAACGTAAATAGCAAGCTGCTTGACCTGCATCTTCTGTGATAACGCCATGCCAATAAATCCAAGCGCCATCAAATATGCTTGGACGTTTGTTCCAGTCCCCTTCTGGGAAGTCCATTAGTAAATCAATACCTGCAGCGGTGCCATCTGGATAACCGTAGGCTAGTTCAACATCAATATCGTTAATACTTAGAGTTGATGTGGCTAGTTTTTCAACGCCAGCGATAGATGCTTTTGAATAGGTAAGTGTTGCAGCCGACTGCATGGCACTTTCCATTCCATCCATTGTTGCGACAATAGAATCTTTTCTAAAATCAATAAATTTGCTGCTAGCTACTATGGCTAAAATAGCCAATATAATGATAATCACAACCAGTTCAATTAATGTGAAACCAAATGATTTTTTCGAATAACTGAATTGGGCTGAGTGATTTTTAGGTGAGCAAAATAATGTTTTATTCATATATTTTAAAATGTATTTCTATGTAATGTTATTATTTTTGGCTTACTTATGTTGTTAACAATAGTAGCAGCATTTTAGGTTGTGTTGATACATAACGCCGATTGATAATACATCTACATTACTTGTTTTTGTTGTTATTATCCTAATTAACTTAGTTTCTGGTGGATGTAAACTGTGCCGAATTCAAAAGAGAGAGCGTCAACAGAGGCTCTCTTATCTAATACTTCCTCTTCTATTGCTGTATTACCTTGGATATTTGATTTTCTCAAACCTTATAAACTAAAAGTGTTTGCAGCAATAATCTTTTTGTTTATTGGCTCCTTTGCTTGGCTTTCTTTAGGTCAAGGCGTGCGGATGATGGTGGATGAAGGCTTCTTGGCTGATAACGCTGAGCGCCTTAATGAAATTGTACTGTTCATATTAGTCATCACGGCCATTAGCGGCGGTGCCGTATTTTGTCGTTTTTACTTAATGACCTGGCTTGGCGAACGAGTTATCGCTGATATTCGTTTGACTGTTTACAACCATTTATTGAATTTATCCCCTGCATTTTTTGCCGAGCAGCGTACTGGTGAAGTCATATCAAGGTTTACCGCTGACAGCACACTATTACAAAGTGTTGTTGGCAGTAGTTTATCAATGGCATTTCGCTCAACTGTGACAGTGCTCGGTGCTATTGTGATGATGGCGATAACCAGTCTTAAACTCACAGGACTAGTGTTACTCGCTGTGCCAATGGTGTTTATTCCGGTGATCTTTTTAGGCAAAAAAGTGCGTCAGTATTCACGTAAGAGCCAAGATAAAGTCGGCGATTTAGGCGCATATATTGATGAAACTCTGCATGAGATCCATACCGTGCAGGCTTATGGGCATGAGCGTAAAGATAGAACCGAGTTTACTAGCCAAGTTGAATCGGTTATGACCGCAGCGAAAGGGCGAATTTTATATCGCTCAATTTTAATCTCGTCAGTGATGTTCTTAAGTATTGCAGCAATAGCCTTGGTTTTGTGGGTAGGCGCACAAGATGTAATGCAAAATAATATCAGTGCGGGTGAATTGTCTGCCTTTATGTTTTACGCGGTGATGGCAGCAGGTTCAGTTGCCACAATCAGCGAAGTCTTTAGTGAAATACAGCGTGCTTCAGGTGCTGCAGAAAGACTGATTGAGTTAGTACGTACTCCGGTTGATATCCCCGAAGTGACAACCCCTGTAGTTTTACCTGCCAACATCAATGGGTGTTTGAGTCTTGAAGCGCTTCGTTTTGCCTATCCAAGTAGTAAAGAAGACGTCATTAAAGGCATTGACCTTACAATATCAGCAGGCGAAAGGGTGGCCTTAGTGGGCGAGAGTGGTGCAGGTAAAAGCACGCTGTTTGAGCTATTACTGCGCTTTTATCAGCCTAAAGCAGGTATGGTTAAGTTAGACGATATTGATGTATCGAGGTTAAGTCTAGAGCAGCTTAGGGCGCAATATGCATTGGTACCTCAAGAGTCAGTCATATTTGCCACCAGTGTATTTGAAAACGTGCGCTACGGTCGTATTGATGCAACAAAAGAGCAAGTGCAGCAAGCTTGCATTACCGCAAAAGCGGATGAGTTTATCCAGGAGTTATCGGACGGTTATGATACTTATCTTGGTGAGCGTGGGGTTAAGTTATCTGGTGGACAAAAGCAGCGTATAGCCATTGCTAGGGCAATATTAGCCGATAGACCAATATTGTTATTAGATGAAGCGACGAGTGCGTTAGATGCTGTGAGCGAAGTCAAGGTTAAGCAAGGGTTAGACAACCTAATGCAGGGGAGAACAACGCTCATTATCGCTCATCGACTCGCGACAGTGATTAATGCCGACAGAATTGTCGTGCTTGAAAAAGGCCAAATAGTTGCCATAGGGACACATCAAGAGCTAATGCAGTCTAGTGATGTTTACCAAGAGTTTGCCAGCTTGCAGTTACTGACAGAGCAGAGTAGTTAACCGTAATCGTAATTGACATGAGTTAAGCAATAACAACAAGAGTGTTAACATAAGCAAACGCCACTATCTAAGCTGATAGTGGCGTTTTTTATTAAGACTTGCCAATGAAATATTAGCGACTTAATGAGATTACTTTCTGAGTTCACGCCTTAGAATTTTGCCCACAGTACTTTTAGGTAACTGGGGTGTAAATTCAATGATGCGCGGTACTTTATAAGCGGTTAATTGACTGCGGCAATAGTCAGATATTTGTTGCTTAGTTTGCGCTTCATCAGTTGTCGCTTCTTTTAATACAATAACAGCTTTGACCGCTTCACCTGACTTGTCATCTGCTACACCGACAACTGCACATTCAAGTACTAATTCATTTTGCGATAATACGTCTTCAACTTCGTTAGGGTACACATTAAAGCCAGATACGATGATCATGTCTTTTTTACGGTCAACTATTTTATGAAAGCCATCAGCTGTCGCGACAGCAATATCACCGGTTTTAAAGAAACCATCTTGGGTCATCACTTTGGCTGTTTCAGCTGGCTGTTGCCAATAGCCTTGCATAACTTGTGGCCCTTTTACTGCTAATTCACCCGCATCTGCGAGTGGTACTTCTTCATCATTGATATCAAGGATCTTTACTTGAGTCTCAAGTACGGGTTTACCTATGGTACCTAGCTGCTGAAAACCCGGAGCATTAAGGCTTACAACTGGTGATGTCTCTGATAAACCGTAACCTTCTGAGATCATGCAATTGGTGGTTTGTTGCCAAATATTGGCTGCCGCGCTAGTGAGAGCGGTACCACCAGAGATAGTAATGGTTAACTTACTGAAGTCGAGAGCTTGAAATTCTGGCTGGTGGCATAAGCCAACAAATAAGGTATTTAGGCCGGCAAAACCTGTAAATGGGTAGCTGGCCATGGTCTTTATAAGGCCACTAATATCACGTGGGTTTGGAATGAGTACCGAGCAGCTGCCTGATTCAAAATACAGGACTAGATTCACCATGAATGCATAGATGTGATATATCGGTAAAGGCGCAACAAAAATATCTTCTCCTGGCGTCATGGTGCTAGCGATACGAGATTTAACTTGCGCTGAGTTAGCTAACATATTGCGATGACTTAACATTGCGCCTTTTGATAACCCTGTGGTACCACCAGTGTATTGCAGTGCGGCAAGATCAGTTTGTAATGGTTTTACTGGGGTGTAATTTGATTGCGCGCCAAGTGCGAGCATCTGATTAAATTCAATCTTTTCAAACGGGGTATCAGCTTGAGGTTGTGGATTAATCAAGTCCAATGCATGCGTACTAATAACTAACGATACTGAAGTTTGTTCAATGACGTTATTTAGTGTTGGCAGTAAATCCGATAACACCACCAAGGCTTTGGCACCAGAATCATTAAATTGATGAATTAATTCACGCTCGGTATATAACGGGTTGGTATTAACAATAATCAGCCCTGCTCGAATCGCGCCGTAAGCTGCAATGACAAATTGGGTAATATTGGGAAGTTGAATTGCAATTCTATCTCCCACTTCAAGTCCACTGTGTTGCTGTAAGTAAGTGGCAAAATGACGTGATGCAGCTTCAATCTCATTAAAAGTGGTTTTCTTGCCCAAACAGGCGTAAGCGACATTGTCTCCATACTGCTGACAAGTTTGTTCAATTAAATCTACCAGCGATTGATACTTTTCTAGGTTAAGTATTGTATCTGCGTCGTATGCCATGGTTATCACCTTTATTGTGTTTGTTCTTCTGATAATCAAACGAGCGTTTAGATTAGAGCTATTGTGCTCAAAAGGTCAACAGAATTCGCGATATATTTTTATTATCACATTAATATATATAGAGTTTTTACTCTACATATGTAATTTTATACTTGTACAACGAAGGTATTAATGCTGGTTTTTTAAACTAAATAAAGTTATCTGGATGGTGTTACTAATTAAGTAACGCCTAATCTGCAGGTTAATATGCTGCTTAGTTGTATTTTTCTATATATATTTAGTTAATTTATCTTTTTTATTGGCTGAAAGGCGTTGATTATTTTGATAAATAATAGAAATTATTAGCAATTGTGTTTTATTTGTTATAAAAATGTAACTGCAAATGGAGTTACTTCATTTTGGGAGAGACGATGTTTACGTCATTGAATTGATTTAAACACCTGTCACAAGCATGAAATTATAATAAATAAAGAGACACCAATGATGACTAATTTAAAGAAAAGGAAGTTTGGCTTAAATTCATTAAGCCTTGCTGTAACAGTGGCTTTAGCCGGCTCTGTTATGTCAACACAAGCAATGGCCGAAGATGAAGAAGTCGCAGAAAATGTAGAAAAAATTGCTGTTGTGGGTAGTCGCGCTGCACCTCGTTCAGTGGGTGAGTCCCCAGTACCTGTGGATATTATTAGCGCTGATGATTTAAGGAAAAATGGCTCAACTGACATGATTGATATGTTAGTTACTTCTGTGCCTTCTTTTAACTCTCGTGCACAACCAATTAGTGATGCTGCAACCTTAGTTCGTCCAGTAAATTTACGTGGTCTTCCATCAGATAGTACTTTGATTTTAGTGAATGGCAAACGTCGCCATCGCGCTTCGGTAATTGCTTTCCAAGGTGGTGGTATTAACGATGGTGCTCAAGGGCCTGATATTTCAGTCATTCCAAGTATTGCTTTAAAGCAAGTTGAAGTACTTCGTGATGGAGCTGCTGCACAATACGGCTCAGATGCAATTGCAGGGGTGATGAACTTCCAATTAAAAGATAGCGCTGAAGGTGGCTCAATTAGTGTCAGCCATGGTGAGTATTATGAAGGCGACGGCGCAACAACGACAGTTGATGGTAACATCGGGTTACCACTAACAGATGCTGGTTTCGTGAATATTAGTGCACAATATAAAACCGCTGATGCTACAAGTCGAAGCGTACAGCGTCCGGATGCTGCGGGTTTAATTGCGGGAGGCAACACTTTTGTCAATGACCCTGCACAAGTATGGGGTAATCCAGAAATAAACGATGATTACACCATTTTTGCTAATCTTGGTTTTGATTTTAATGACAAACACAGGGTTTATGCATTTGGTAACGTTTCATCAAGAGAAGCAATTGGTGGCTTCTACTACCGTAACCCTCACAATCGTGGCAATGTCTATTCAGTTGACGGCGGAGAAACTTTATTAGTCGGTGCGGTCAATGGAGACCAATCAACTTGTGATGTTGTTCCTGCAAATGTTCCTAATGTACTTGATACGCCAGAGTATGCCGCTATGGTTGCGGATCCTAACTGTTTCTCTATGAACCAAGTTCGTCCAGGTGGTTACACGCCACAATTTGCCGGTACGATTGAAGATATGTCTTTCTTCTTCGGCTTTGAAGGTGAGATGGGTGAATGGAATTATGATGCTAGTGCTGGCACAGGTTCAAACAAATCTAGCTTTAGTCTTTATAATTCTTTAAACCCTTCACTTGGCCTTGCTGCTAACCCTGAAGATACGCAAACAGATTTTGATACTGGTGCTTATGAGCAGGTTGAAACAACGGTCAATTTGGATTTCTCTCGTTTCTTTACCCTAGGTTCAGTTGAAGATATTAGCTTTGCTACAGGTTTTGAATGGAGAGAAGAATCATTTGAAATTACTCAAGGTGAAGAAGCCTCTTGGATTGCTGGTCCTTATGCTGATCAAGGCTTTAATATCGGCTCACATGGTTTTAAGGGCTTTGGTCCAGAAGCAGCAGGTAAAAATGATCGTAGTAACATTGGTATTTATGCTGATGTTGAAGCCTATTTAACAGATGACTGGTTATTAGGTGTTGCACTTCGATATGAAGATTTCTCGACATTTGGTGATACGTTAAATTATAAAATCTCAACCCAATATTCATTTACTGATTATTGGTCTATGCGAGCATCTCACAGTACTGGATTTAGAGCGCCGACTGTAGGTCAGGAAAATGTTGTGAATACGCAAACATCGATTGTAAATGGCGATTTGATTCAGACATTTATTGCACCTCCAACGGATCCATTGGCGGCATTTTATGGCGGTGAAGTGTTAGAACCTGAAGAATCTGTAAACTATGCAATTGGTACAGTATTTGAGTATGAAGATTTCTTCTTAACAGTTGATTACTACAATATTGAAGTGACAGGTCGTATTGCGCAATCAAGTCAAATCGAAGTGAAAGCTGAAGATTATGATGACTTACGTGATGCAGGTGTTGAATTTCCTGAGTTGATTTCAGCGGTGACCTATTACACCAATGATTTTGATACAACGACTCAGGGTGTGGATATTGTCGGCTCTTACGAGACAGAGTTGATGTCTGGTGACACAATGTTCAGTCTTGCTTATGGCTGGACAGATACAAACGTTGATAAGTTCGATCCGGATACAACTGATGAGGGTAAGGTACGCCGTCTAGAAGATGGTATTCCAGCTCATCGTGCAACCCTGACATGGAATCAAACTTGGGATGATTTAAACGTTTCATTACGTGGTAATTACTTCGGTGAATACTACGCTACTC
Organism: Shewanella sp. 10N.7; assembly: GCF_020806285.1. Taxonomy (NCBI): domain Bacteria; kingdom Pseudomonadati; phylum Pseudomonadota; class Gammaproteobacteria; order Alteromonadales; family Shewanellaceae; genus Shewanella; species Shewanella sp. 10N.7. Next base: position 394,244 of record NZ_JAJGZS010000001.1, on the reverse strand, counting down.
ATGCAGATGATACTTCTGACTGGGGTTCTGAAACGGCTGATTCTGCAGTGACAGTAGATTTAGAGGTTAGCTACACAATGTTCGATCAGTTAACCCTTTCTGTCGGAGCAAACAACTTGTTTGATCAAGAAGCACAAGAGTTAAAAGATGGTACTCAAGGTGTGCTAGGTGCAGTTTACTATGAAAGTGGTCCATTTGATTACAATGGCGGTTTTTACTACGGTAAAGTTAGTTATGTATTCTAAGTTTATGGATATGATTTAATAAAAAACCTTGCCAGTTGGCAAGGTTTTTTATTGGCTGATAGGTAGGTTTACATTTAACTTATCTTAATCAGACTGATTACTTAGCTGCTTCTAAAGATTGAAATACAGCGTTCATGGTTAACTCTACAGGAAGTAGTATTCCTTGAGGATGACTGGGACCATAGACTTTGTTAAATGGTGTACCCATTCCACCATTTTTGCCTACATAGCTTTCAATCATGGGGTTGGGCTCTGTCCAGTTTCCTTTCATTAGTACAATATTATCTGCTTCTAATGCATTTACTATCGTTTCACGACGAGTGACATTCGCTTTATTGCTTCGACACGGTAAACACCAGTCAGCGTATATATCGACAAAAACGGTATAACCTTGATCGACCAATGGGGCTATCTGTGCAGGGTTGAGAGGCTGCCATTGTAGTCGTTTATATGCATTATAATCTTCAGTTTTTTGTAAAAATGCATATATCCCAGTAAAGCATATCGTCATAAAACCTAACAATATAATAATGGCGGTCGGAATATTTTTCCCTTTGATTTTAAAGAAAATAAGTAACGCAATACCAGCAAGCAATAAACCAAGTAATATAGGAAACATTAAGGTCATGATGATGTTCTCTGAGATGTGTACAGTATATTGATATTCACTATATCAAGGATTACTTAATTTGAGGTTAAATGAATGTTGTTAATAGAAATTCATGGTAACGTACGGCTTTTAATGAGTTGATTCATACAGACTCAAAGAGTTAACAATGCAAAATATGGGAATCGAGTGTAATGGCGTTTAGTACTTGGTTAGGTTTACTAGCCATTTGTTGTTTAGGGGCGATGTCACCAGGGCCAAGTTTAGCTATGGTATTGAGGCATACTTTGTCAGGCGGGCGATTACATGGCGTTGTTTGTGCTTGGGCGCACTCAATCGGTATTGGCGTTTATGCATTGGTGACGTTATTAGGACTGGCTGTTGTTTTAGAAAAATCACCCATTATTTTTAACGCCATTGCGGTTGTTGGGGCACTTTATCTTGCATGGATGGGTTTTCAAGCACTTCAATCTAAAGGAGGCATGGAGCAAAAACTGCAATCTGGTGAGCCAAGTTCATTGCTTCAAGCGGCGAGAGATGGCTTAGCAATTTCATTATTTAACCCGAAAATCTTACTGTTTTTTCTCGCCCTATTTAGTCAATTCGTTATAGCGGCTGAAACGCTTACAGGGCAAACTTTGATTGTACTAACCCCGCTTGTGGTCGATGGTTTGTGGTATACGATTATTGCAGTGGTGTTGTCTCACGGGCCTGTTTTGTCACGGCTTCGCGACAAGGCGGCGATAATTGATAAGTTGTCAGGGGTAGTGCTTATTTTACTAGCAGTTAGGGTGATTATTAATTTGTTCTAGTGTTACAAGGTTGGTTTAGCCGAAAAATACAAAGCCATCGGTTAGATGGCTTTTTCGTATATTAAGTCTATCAATTAGCCTTTGAAGACTTGCACTGAATCATCAGCTTTTTCTTCTGTGGCTTTTTGTCCGCCTGGAGGGTTCTTGATATGGTCATTCAAGTTTTCGTTCAGCATGCCTTTGTATTCATCAGAGAACCAATTTAAGGCATTTTCTTTTTCTGCTTCTAAATCTGAAGACTTGATTGCAGCTTCGAAGGCATTGTAGCGCGCAGCAGCAAAGCGAAGCGCAGTACCGACTTTACCGATATCATTTTCAGTTTGACCAAGTTGATTTGCCAGGGCAATAAATTGATCCGCTAATTGGTACATGGTTGTTTCTGTTTTTTCTTCAGACATGAAAATCTTCTCACAATGATTTAAAAATTAGCCAAGAGTCTACCTACTTTACCGACAGAATAAAGTAGCAATTACGTATTCGGGTCAGAATCTGTGATCACTTGACCATTGCGTGAGTCGTAATAGATTGAGAGTGTGGCTAATGGATTATAGAAATATCGACATTGATCTGGATTGATATAAGTGGCTCTGTAAACTGAGTCGTCAGGGCTAGTGCTGGTTGTAATGGAAGGAGCATCTTGCAAGATAGTCTCCCAAACGGAAATACAGTCATTGGTGTTATTGAGTCTCGGGGATGATTCAAAAGGAGGCCAATTTTGCGCCGGATAGCCCCATTGATTAATGTCTAGCTGACCATCAGTACCTGCGTTTTCAAAAATCTGAAGATTATCAGCAGGGCCAGAATTTCCTAACGCAGCCCACTTCATGTTAGCCAATGAAATACCGCTGGAAAAAGCGCCGCCAGTCCCTTGGACTTTAGAAACTTCAGCATCTTGTTTAATATTGATAAACTTGGGTAATGCGATAACGGCAATAACGCCTAATATAATAATAACAACGACTAATTCTATTAGGGTAAAACCAAATGTCTTTCTGGTGTTCAGTTTCTTGGGCATCAACGAACATCCTTTTTATTTTGTTATGAAATTAATTTTAAGTTAAAAAATATTTTTATGCGAATTGTTGGCAATTCAATGGAGTAAATAATCTGATGGACAGTTGGATAGAGTTCATAGCACTAGAAAAAAAGAAAGCGTATTTTGTCGCGCTGGAGCAGTTTCTAGATAATCAAAGACGACTTGATAAAGTCATCTTTCCGCCATCGGAAGATATCTATAATGCGTTTGATTTAACCCCACTAGATAAGGTTAAAGTGGTGATACTCGGGCAAGACCCTTATCACGGTGCAGGACAAGCTCATGGCTTATGCTTCTCGGTCCAAGCTGGAGTGAAAACGCCACCTTCATTGGTAAATATTTATAAAGAGCTGAAACAAGATATTGCAGGTTTTGAGATCCCGAAACACGGTAACTTAACCCATTGGACTGAACAAGGTGTGTTGTTGCTCAATACAGTATTAACGGTTGAAGAAAGTAAGGCTCACTCACACTCAAAGGCTGGCTGGGAGACTTTTACCGATAATGCCATGCAATGCCTTAATGAACGTGAGGAGTCTATTATATTTGTGTTGTGGGGCGCTCATGCTATTAAGAAGGGCAAGTTAATTAATGCTCCGCAGCATCAGGTTCTAACTGGGCCACATCCATCACCTTTATCAGCCTATCGTGGCTTCTTTGGCTGTCAGCATTTTTCAAAAGTTAATCAACTGCTGGCACAGAAGGGTAATATGCCGATTGATTGGCAGGTCTAGATACTCTGTAAACCTAACAAACATTTTTTGAACATAATAAAAATGCACTTGGCTAATGAAAGCGAAGTGCATTTTTTATCGCAAACTTAACAGCTATAAATTAGTTGTTACGTTGAACTGATATTTTAGCTAATGAAATTAACGCTGTTTTATATTCACTATCTGGGATCGGAGCGAGTGCTGCGATCGCTTTATCAGCTTCTTGGTCTGCTTTCTGTTTAGTGTATTCAAGCGCGCCAGATTCTTTGAGTGCTGCAACAATCTCATCGATAGCCTTAGTGCCGTCACCTTTTTCAATGGCTTCTTTAATCAGTGCTTTTGCAGTGTCGTTACCGTGTGCCATGGCGTAAATCAATGGCAATGTCGGTTTGCCTTCAGCTAAGTCATCACCGATATTTTTACCAAGCTCATCAGCATCAGCAGTGTAATCTAATAAGTCGTCGGTTAACTGGAATGCAGTTCCGAGGAATTTACCGTATTCACCTAATGCGGTTTGCTGTTCTTGACTCACATCTGCAATCACACCTGTGAGTAAGGTCGCGGCTTCGAATAATTTAGCTGTTTTGCAGTAAATCACTCGCATATAATTTTCTTCCGTGGTTTCAGGGTCATTACAATTCATTAATTGTAAGACTTCACCTTCAGCAAGAATATTGGTGGTATCTGCTAAAACTCTTAGCACTTTCATGCTATCGAGTTCAGTCATCATCTGGAATGAACGGGTATATAAGAAGTCACCAACAAGTACGCTAGCACTATTTCCAAAAAGCGCATTAGCAGTTTTGCGGCCGCGCCTTAGGGTCGATTCATCTACTACATCATCATGCAATAAAGAAGCTGTGTGGATAAATTCAATAATGGCAGCTAACTTAAGATGTTCTTCACCTTTATAGTCAATAGCGCGAGCGGCTAATACAGAAAGCAGTGGACGAAGTCTCTTACCACCACCATTGATAATGTAAAAACCCAGTTGGTTTATTAATGCAACATCAGACTCAAGTTGTTTGTAAATTAACTGATTGACGGCTTGCATGTCATTATCAGCTAGTTGACGAATGGCGTTCAAATCCATAATGGTCTCTAGTTATTAGGCTATTGGGCAAATTATATTGCCCACTATATAAGGTTCAAATTGTATATTAACAAATTTTAACTAATTTTCATGCCTTAGACAGCTTTTGTTCTTAGATAGTGAGAGTTAAACCGAGCTTTTTTTAATGATTCAAATTTAACGCTTGCCAGACTGCTAATCTTGCCGTAGAATCCGCGCCCATTGTCATTAAAAGTTTTTAGCACCCGATATCTACTATTACGAATCGGAGTGTTAGTCCATTTGGAGTGAAATAGCTATGTACGCTGTTTTTCAAAGTGGCGGAAAGCAACATCGTGTTGCTGAAGGTCATACAGTTCGTTTAGAGAAAATTGAAGTTGCTACTGGTGAAACTGTAGAGTTTGATCAAGTATTATTGGTTGCTGATGGTGAGAACGTTCACGTTGGTACTCCTCTAGTTGCTAGTGGTAAAGTTGTTGCTGAAGTGGTTAGCCACGGTCGCGGTGAGAAAGTAACTATTCAAAAGTTCAATCGTCGTAAGCATCACGAAAAGAAAATGGGCCATCGTCAATGGTTCACTGAAGTTAAAATCACTGCGATCAGCGCATAATTTAGGAGTCTAACTCATGGCACATAAAAAAGCTGGCGGTTCTACTCGTAACGGCCGCGATTCAGAAAGCAAACGTCTTGGTGTTAAGCGTTTCGGTGGCGAATCAGTTGTTGCTGGTAACATCATCGTACGTCAACGTGGTACTAAGTTCCACGCTGGTGTAAACGTAGGTATCGGTCGTGACCATACTTTGTTTGCATTAACAGACGGTAAAGTTAAGTTTCAAGTAAAAGGTCCTAATAACCGTAAGTTTATTAGCATCGAAGCTTAATTCTAGACTCTAATCAGTCTTTGAAAGCCCCGCCTTCTGGCGGGGCTTTTGTGTTTTTTACCTCATTGTTGAATTTAGTTAACTAAACTTCAATGAAGTATTTCGATGTATCACATCGATAGTTATTTTTTTGCAGTAAGCGATTTATGGTGATTGTATCTTCTACGCTTCCCTGCACATCTCAGTCTTTTGAGGTTATAATTGGCACATTAAGTGGTGTCAGGAGTATGTATGAAGTTTATAGATGAGGCTAAAATCAAAGTTGAAGCGGGTAACGGTGGCAGTGGCTGCGTTAGCTTCAGACGTGAGAAATATGTGCCAGACGGCGGCCCAGACGGTGGTGACGGCGGTGATGGCGGTAACGTATTTTTAGTCGCAGACGAAAACATGAACACGCTTATTGATTTTCGATTTGTACGTTCTTATATAGCTGAACGCGGTAAGAATGGTCGTGGTCGTGACTGTACCGGTCATGGCGGCGAAGATACGTTATTAAAAGTACCAGTAGGTACGCGTGCAATGGATTTTGAAACTGAAGAGTTGCTAGGTGATTTAACCACTCATGGTCAGAAATTATTAGTGGCTAAAGGTGGTTTCCACGGTTTAGGTAATACTCGCTTTAAAAGCAGTACTAACCGCGCTCCAAGACAAAAAACCTTAGGAACAGCAGGCGAAGTACGCATGCTTAAACTTGAGTTATTGCTATTGGCTGACGTTGGTTTATTGGGATTACCTAATGCAGGTAAATCAACCTTTATACGTTCAGTTTCTCGTGCAACGCCAAAGGTTGCTGATTACCCGTTCACGACATTAGTACCTAACCTTGGTGTAGTAAACCCACGTCCAGGCCAAAGCTTTGTCATCGCAGATATCCCAGGTTTGATTGAAGGTGCTTCTGACGGTGCAGGTTTAGGTATTCGATTCTTAAAGCATTTAGAGCGTTGTCGTGTGTTATTACACATCATCGATATCGATCCTATTGATGGCAGCGATCCTGTTGAATCTGCTCGCTCAATTGTGGCTGAACTTGAGAAGTACTCTCCAAAGTTAGCAGCCAAACCTCGTTGGTTAGTGTTTAACAAAATAGATTTGCTTCAAGAAGATGAGCTTGCTGAGAAAATGGAGCACATCGTTAAGGAAATCGATTGGAAAGGCGACATTTATACTATGTCGGCATTCAACCGTACCAATACAGAAGACCTCAGTCTGAAATTGTTAGACTTTATTTCTGCTCTTCCTGCAGAAGATGAACTCGCAAATCCTGAAGATGAAGTTGAATTCAAGTGGGATAATTATCATCAAGCAAACGTTGAATCAGTCAATGAAGATTATGATGACGATTTTGATGATGACTTTGACGAAGATGATTATGATGTAGAGATTATTTATCAACGTTAATATTGAGAGATAAAATCGCCTAGATTATTATGGTGTTATTAATAGGGTAATAAGAGAGACCAGTGTACGCAGAAACTCAAAATGATATCACTCGTCTTGTGGTACGCAGTGCGCAATTACTCTTAGCTTACGGCGCTGAATCTGATCTTGTTGAAGAGATCAGCCAGCGCTTAGGCAAAGCCCTCGGCTTAGCCAGTATCGAACTTTCCATCTCCTCCAACTCCCTCGTTTTAACCAGCCTAGTTCATGGGCGTTGTATCACTACCACAAGACGTATTAGAGAGCATGGCATCAATATGATGATTGTGTGTGAGGTGCAACGAATTTGCCTACTTGCAGAAAAGGGCATTTATGGCGCGAAGCAGGTCAAAAGACGTTTAGAAAAAATTGAACCGAGGAGCTACCCAGCCAAGTATGTTATTGGCATGATAGGCCTATCTTGTGCGAGTTTTTGTCACTTATTTGGTGGTGATGTCGCGTCATGTATCATTACCTTTATCGCCTCAGCTGTCGGGATGTCAGTACGACTGTCATTAGTTAAAAAGCATTTTAATTTACTGATTATTTTTTCAATAACCGCTTTCATCACCACATTAATCGCTCAGATTGGCTATGTCATTGATATAACTGATACGCCTAAAACAGCCATGGCAGCCAGTGTACTAATGTTGGTGCCGGGTTTTCCTTTGATTAACGCTATTTCAGATATGGTTAAAGGCCATATGAATGTTGGAATATCCCGGTGGGGACATGCCACGTTGTTAACTCTGTCTACAGTGATAGGGATTACGTTGTCAATGGCACTGGGAGGGGAGTTTTTTCTATGAATCTCTTCCTAGAGTTACTCCATGATGCTTTCTTTTCTGCTATACCAGCGATCGGCTTTGCAATGGTGTTTAATGTTCCAAAGCGATTTTTACCTTACTGTGGTTTAGCTGGCGCCATTGGCCATAGCTTTCGATCTTTATTAATGCACTTTGATATGCCTATTGAGTGGGCAACCTTTGCTGCAGCAGCACTTGTTGGCGTGATGACTATCCATTTTGCTAAGAAACATTTAGCGCCTCCGCTTATGTATTCTGTTGCTGCCATTATTCCTATGGTGCCTGGCACATACGCATACAATACTTTGATATCAATTGTACAACTCAGTGTTCAAGAACAAATAAGCAGTGATTTAACTTCGCTAGTGATTTTTAACGGCTTAAAAACGGTATTTATTCTGGGTGCTATCGCGGTGGGGCTGGCTATGCCATCACTGGTTTATTATCGCACTCGACCCATTATTTAAATTCTTAAGCATTTATAAGGACTATACATGCGCATCGCAATGATTGCCGCCATGGCAAATAATCGTGTTATCGGTAAAGACAATAAAATGCCTTGGCATTTACCTGAAGACTTAAAACACTTTAAAGCCATGACATTAGGAAAACCTGTGGTGATGGGGCGCAAGACTTTTGAATCTATTGGAAGGCCACTCCCTGGGCGTCATAATATTGTGATAACTCGTCAGAATGATTATCAGCCTGAAGGGGTCAGTTGCGTAAATTCTTTTGAGGCAGCAAAAGAACTTGTTAGCGATTGTGAGGAAATAGTTGTGATTGGTGGTGGACAACTCTATAAAGAAATTCTACCGCTAGCCGATACCCTTTATCTAACCTTCATAGAGTTAACTGTTGATGGTGACACCTTTTTTCCTGAGTGGGATGATGGTAGCTGGACATTAACTGAGAAGGTTGTTGAGATAAATGAATCACAATTGCAATATAGCTTTAACACTTTGGTGAAATAATGTTAAATTGTGTCCTGTGTTACCCTGAATTGATACTTACCCTTGATGGTAGGTACAAAAATAAAAATACCTAAAAAGGAGTGTCAGATGCGTTTATTGCCAGTGGCCTTAGCAGCCCTAATTGCAGCATCTTTTGTGTCAACCCCTGCCGAAGCGAATACCGATCAACTTGTCGCAAACATTTGTGATTATGTAAAATCTAATGACAAAAACCGTTTACGTAAAAAGTTGAAAGAAAGCCGCGTAAAATTACGCAATATTTACACTGGTGTTTCTTGTGACGGTAACAGCTTATTAAGAACAGCTTACAACTCTAATTCATTAGAAGTAGGTGAGTATATTGCAAAGCGTCTTCCTGCCGGTGACTTAAGCACACCAGAAGCTGACGGTAAAAGCATTCTTGATTGGGCAAATGCAAATGGTCATAGCGGAAGTGCTATTACTGCTGCAGTTCAAGATCGTATCAGCGGTGGTGAATAAACGTTAGTTTACGTATTGAGTCATTTGTTACGGTTTGGTGCAATAGAAAGTGTATTGCGTCATAACGAGCTAGATTAATTGTTGATTTGCGTCTTTCGTTAGTACAAATAACAATTAATCTAAAAACCGCCATCATGGCGGTTTTTTTATGGCTTTAATTTGATGATTAATAACCGTCTTAAAGATGTTGGATATAGATGTTTGTTCACTGAACAATCTAGCGTTACAAACTCACTAGCCTAGCTAATCAGATATTAGATTAATTGAAAGAAGTGGTGGTAAACGGCTTTATTCTTATCTGCTTTATGCTTCTTTGAAAACCTTTTTTATCCTCTGAAGTGTTAAGTTGTGGCTGCAGGCGAAACGTCAGCTTTAAAGTGAATTTAAGGTATTAAAAAAGACTCCTAAGAGCCTTTTTGATTAAATGATGATAGTTGGGTGTTTATACTCTAAATTCACCCACAGAGCTTTGTAGCTCTTCAGATAGCATTGCTACTTGATGGCTTGACTGCGCAGTTTGATCTGCACCCGTTGCCGTTTCTTCTGATATAGCGGCAATATGTTCTAGCATTTCTGATACTTGCTGGCTGACAAGGTTTTGCTCTTGTGCAGCTTGAGCAATATGATTACCAGAATCGTAGGCTTTGTGAACCGATTGACTAATGGTTTCTAGTGCTAAGTTCGCTTGCTCTGTTTTATCAACACAGCTACTTGCTTGTGAGCGACCTAATTCCATCACTGACACAGCTTGTTGAGCACCTTGCTGCAGTATCTCAATCATTTGCTGAATCTCACTTGTCGATTCTTGAGTTCGAGATGCTAGGCTTCGCACTTCATCTGCTACGACAGCGAATCCACGCCCTTGTTCACCTGCACGTGCAGCTTCAATTGCAGCATTAAGTGCAAGTAAGTTTGTTTGTTCTGCAATACCACGAATAACATCAAGAATTGAACCAATAGAAGCACTATCAGAATGAACTTTATTAATCACTTGACCTGCTTTAGCAACTTCATCAGCGAGGGCAAGAATCGTTAGTTTGTTTTCTTCAGCAATTGTGCGCATATGCTGTGTTTCTTCATCAGCCTGTTTAATTTGCTCTAGTGCTTGATCAGCGCTCATTGACACTTGCTGAGCACTTGAACTTAATTGTGTTGTGGCTGTAGCAACTTGGTCAACTTGGCTCTTTTGCTCTTGGATACCACTGGTTGTTTGAGTGGTGATTGCAGACGTTTCTTCAGCTGCTGCTGCAAGTTGGTTTGAGCGGTCTAGAATACCAACAATCAGATTTCGTAGGCTATCGACTAAACTGTTACAGTTTTTAGCAAGCTCTGCAAATTCATCATGTCCCGTGTCATCAAGCTTATGAGTTAGATCACCCGAGGCGAGAATATTTAATGCCTGATTCACTTTCGCTAATGAACGAGTCAGTGGTTTAACCACTGCAATACTTACAACAATCGAAACGAGAATGGCAAGAATGACAACAAACATTGTTTTCAAACTTGCAGAGTCGATGTTTTGAATAGCGCTGTCACTGATTTCACCTGTAAAACCTTCGATATTATTAGCTAAGTTAATCATCTTAGCGTTAACATCTAAACGGGCTTTATCGGTAGCAGCGAGCATTTTTTCAGCTTGTTGATCGTGACTCAGTTGCTGCCCTTTTATAGCAATAATGCCATTATTGTCGTTAATTAATTTAAAGACAGCTTCACTTTCAGCATTCAAGTCATTTAAGGTATTGTCACTGACGATACCGCGCCCCTGACGATTGATATGTTCAATCTTAACTCGTGTATCACTGACCATATAGTCAAGCTCATTAACTATTACGTTGTACTTGCTGTTGTCTTTTGCTGCAACTAAGTCATAAATCGTAGTGATAATATTGATAAAGGTACTGTCTACAACGCCGGCTGTTGCAGCAATACTTTGCTCGGTTGCATCTTCACTCATTTCTAGATCAATCAGATCTAACAGAATTGACGATGCTTCATCTGCACTATCTTCTAAGTCACTTCGTAGTGATAAAAGCGTTTCATGCTTAATAAGTGCGCTTTCATGTTCTTCTAGCATGAGCTTGCTGTTTTTATCAAAACTTGAATAGCTAGATTTTAATTTCGAAAGATTACTTGAAAACTCTTGTCTATCGGAGATGAGGTTAGACAGCTTATTCAAGGTTTTAGTGAATTCTGCTGATTCTGTCTGGATCTTTTTCTCAACAGCTGGGATTTGTGCAGACTGATCTGTGTAATAGCCAAATAAAATTTGAATTTGCTGAGCACTTAAGTTTTGGGTTAATTCACCCGTTGCAGTGAGGGCTGGTAAGCTAACTCTTTGCAACGTTGTAGTGCTATCTTTAATGGTACTATTGGTAAGCAGTGATACACCTCCCAATATGATTAAAAGAAGTGTTACAACAGTAAAACCGCCAATGACTCTGGTGGCAACATTAATTTTCATAGCATACTCCGGCTGTTATTATTTTATCCCGAATTTATCTCTTGATCGCTCAGGGTAATGTGATCATGTGAGATCTATTAGCTTTATCGGCTAAGGTTATTATTAGTTTAACAATTTATTAATTATTTTAGTTTTTGCTGAATTATTTTTTCATTGGTTTCAGCATGCCAAAGTGTCATATATTCTCCCCAACAACAGCCCGTATCCAATGCCAAAACGTTATCTTGTTGAGTCACTCCCATAAGAGCGGCCCAATGGCCAAATACTAAAGTGTGGTTGTCTTTAAGCTCTGAATCGAATTCAAACCAAGGTGTTAACCCTGAGTTTTTATCTTTTATTGGCTTTTTACATCCAAAATCCAAACTACCATCTGGATGTAAGTAACGCATTCGCGTCAGCGCATTAATGCAGTACCTTAATCTAGGTAACCCTTTAGACTTACTATCCCATAAATCAGGCGCTTCAGTGTACATTTTTGCGATAAGAGAGTTTAGATAATCATTCTCTTTTAGCGCATTGCTCACAGCAAGCGCTTCAGTTTGCAGTGTGGTTAAATCCCACTGCGGCGGCACACCTGCATGGGTCATGATGATATTATGCGAAGGTAAGGTTTGTACCAAGGGCTGTTGTCTTAGCCAATCAATCAAGTTAGAAATGTCATCAGCCGCGAGTAGTTCAGCTAGGTTATCTTTGGGATTAGCTCTTTTAAGCTTACCGTGTAAAGCCAGTAAATGGAGGTCATGATTACCAAGGGTGACTTTAGCGCTGCCTTCTAAGGATTTTAAATAACGCAGCGTTTGCAGAGAACCATGGCCACGAGCGACTAAGTCACCGACTGGCCAAAGTTCATCCTTTGCTGGGTTGAAGTCTACCTTTGCTAGCAGCAATTTAAGTTCGTCAAAACAGCCCTGTATATCGCCAACAAAATAATGTGCCATAGTGCTACTGTAAAATACCTGGAATCGCGAGTCTAAAAGTAGGAATATTAGCTTTAAAAGGCTCACCATGTTCGGTCACCATGCCGTAGCTGCCTTCCATAAAGCCAACAGGGGTTTCCATTACGGTGCCACTTGAATATTGATAAGCGGTATCAGGAGCAATAGTTGGGGTTTCACCGACAACACCAGGCCCTTTGACTTCGCTAGTATCACCATTGGCGTTAGTGATGATCCAGTGACGGTCTTTTAGCGTGATTGGGATTTCGCTGAGATTAATAATGGTGATGGTATAACTGAACAAATACTTTTCATCTTCTGCTGATGATTGTTCTTCAAGGTAATTTGTTTCAACTTTTATTTTTACGTTAGCAGCTACAGAGGTCATCAAACTTCCTAAAAAAAGAAAGGGCATTTAATTAAAATGCCCTTGAATTTACTCACCTTTATCACAAACCAAATTGGCTAGCGCAACATATTGTTCAACGCTTATTTGCTCTGGTCTGAGTGTTGAATCAATGTTTAATTGACTAAACTCTTCGTCAGTGATCATTTGCTTTAAGTTATTTCTTAATGTTTTACGACGCATGTTAAAGGCTGTGGTACATAAATGGCGTAAAACATTCACATCTTTACAGGGGAAAGGCTTCACATCGTAAGGTAATAAACGCACCACTGCAGAATCGACTTTTGGTGCAGGCTTAAAGCTCTCTGGCGGTACTTCTAGAACAGGAACCACTTTACAGAAATACTGAGCCATGACAGTTAAGCGGCCATAAGCTTTTGTGCCTGGACTTGCAGACAAGCGTAGTACCACTTCTTTTTGCAGCATAAAGTGCATGGTTTCGATGATTTCGGCAAATTCGAAAAGATGAAACATCAACGGTGTTGAGATGTTGTATGGCAAGTTGCCAAATACTTTCATCTTTTTACCGTCTTGTTGAAGCTGGCTAAAATCAAAATTAAGCGCATCACCTTGGTTAATGGTTAATTTATCTTTTAATACTGGGTGATTTTGTAAACGCTCTACAAGATCCTTATCCAGTTCAACAACAGTTAAATTATCAACTGCATCTGCAACGGGTTCAGTTAATGCACCTAAACCAGGACCAATTTCAACCATTACATGATCGTTGTCTGGTGAGATTGCGCCCACAATTCTACTGATGACACTTTCATCAGTTAAAAAGTTTTGCCCGAAACGTTTTCTAGCCGTGTGGCCTAAATGTACTTTATTGCTCATTGGAAATTTATTTACTTACTTTTGAGGCCAATTCAATGGCTTTGTTTAATGCACAGGTAAAACTACCGCAATCTGCTTCGCCAGTGCCCGCAAGTTCTAATGCAGTGCCATGATCGACAGAGGTTCTGATATACGGAAGACCTAAGGTGATATTAACCGATTTTCCAAAACCTAATGATTTAAGTACTGGAAGTCCTTGGTCGTGATACATAGCAAGAACCACATCTGCTTCTTGTAAGTATTTAGGTTGGAATAGTGTATCAGCAGGCAAAGGCCCGACAATATCAATGCCCTGTTCACGCAGCTCATTAAGTGCTGGGATCATGATATCAATTTCTTCCCTTCCTAAGTGTCCATCTTCACCTGCATGAGGATTTAATCCACACACATATATTTTAGGTGAAGTGATGCCAAACTTTTGCACTAATTCGCTGTGCAAAATTTGGATAATATGGTGTAGACGTTCGCGAGTTATTGCCTTGGCAACATACGCTAATGGAATATGTGTGGTCATTAGCGCCACTTGTAAACCTGGCGCGGCAAGCATCATAACTACATCTTGGCAATTTGCTTGTAATGCAAAGAATTCAGTGTGGCCACTAAAAGGAATGCCTGCTTGGTTAATAATGCCTTTATGAACTGGGCCAGTGACCACTGCAGCAAATTCATTGCTCATGTTCTTTTCACCGGCATAACGCAGGGTATCTACAACATAAGCGCTGTTTATTTCGTTTAGTTTTCCACATTCAACTTCTGCGGCTAATGTAAACGGAGCGATGGTCAATGTGCCAGCTTCTTGTGGTTTAGCATCAAGTGTAGGCTGGTAAGGACGTAGACTCAGCGGCAAACCTAACATTTTAGCTCGGCTGGTTAATAATTCCGGATCTGCACAAACAACTAACTCAGCAGGCCAAGCCTGCTGAGCAAGTTTAATTACAATATCTGGGCCGATACTCGCCGGTTCACCCGGCGTAATCGCAATTCTTTGTGTCATTAAATTTGGTTAACCTCGAGTACTCTCTGGTTCAAAAACTTCAATGTAAGCTTCTGTACGCATTTCATCTAACCAGTTCTGCAGTTCTTCGTTAAATTTACGACGATAGATTAACTGATGAGCACGGTTACTATTAAACTGATCCGTTGCATCAGTTGTACGTTTTTCTTCTAATTGAGCTATGTGCCAGCCGTGTGTGGTGCGGAAAGGCTCACTTATCTCATATATTTCAAGACTGTTTAGTGTTTGAGCAAACTCAGGTACGTAAACAGTTGGTTCAGCCCAACCTAATTCGCCGCCTTTAGCCCCTGAACCAGGATCTTCTGAATATTGACGGGCTAGATCTGCAAAGTCAGCTTCACCTGAACGAATTTGTGATAAGAAGCTTTCTAGCATTGCCTTAGCGCGATCTTCAGAAAGGATCGGTGACGGTTTCAGCAGAATATGGCGTGAACGTACTTCACTGATTTCTTGGGTTTGTAGACCTCGGGCATCCATGATTTTAATAATATGGAATCCAGAACCACTTTTAATTGGACCGATAACATCGCCATTTTTCGCATCAGTAACCACCTCAGCAAAAAGTGTAGGCATTTCATTGATGCTCATATAATCCCAAATACCGCCTTCTAGCGCTTTAGGTCCTGAAGAAGAGGCAATAGCTGTACGTCTGAAATCTTCACCCTCATTTAAGCGATCAAGTACGATGTTAGCACGCTTGCTTGATGCTTCAAGTTGCTCACTGGTTGGGTTGCTAGGCACTTCAATTAAGATATGACCTACTTGGAACTCAACATCTTTAAGGCCTTGCTCTTGAATCATCTTAACTAAGTTATTGATCTCTTGAGGAGAAACTTGAATACGACGCTGAACTTGAATACGTTGAATTTCACCAATGGTAATTTCTTCACGAAGTTGTTCACGGTATTGACCGAAGCTCATGCCTTCGCTTTCGATCTGTTGTTGCATTTGGCTAACAGTTAACTGTTGCTCTTTAGCAATATTTTCGATGGTTTGATCTAATTGTAAATCACCAATTGAAAGACCGATTCGTTCAGCCATTTGTAACTGTAAATGAGTTAAAATTAAGCGTTCAATAACTTGAGTGCGTAAGGCATTATCTGAAGGCAGACCTTGACCCGCTTTTTCAGCATTTGATTTAACCGAAGTGATCATATGGCTGATTTCGCTTTCGAGTATGATACCTTCATTGATTTGCACGGCAACGCTGTCTAGCGGCACAGGAGCAGCTATCGATACTTGGCTTGCAGCCAGAGTAAATAAAGCAAAAATCATTTTCTTACAGTGTTTCATCCACAGAATCCTTGGCACTTAAATTTTCTAATTATTATTGGCACTGTCGCCAAAATAGTGTTGTTAACGTTTAATAGGACTATTTGTTTTCCACTAGGTTCAGCAATCTATCACAAATGGTGCATAAATGATGGCTAATTGCTTAAGTAAAGTGGTTTGCGATAGTTAAATAATCCTTCGTTTAGCATATCTTCAACACCGAGAGGACCAGAACCACCTAAACCTTTAATAATAAAGTTGAGGTAGACGCCACTCTCAAATTGTTCTCTAGTATCAATACTAGGGTTTAAATCATCGTCGTAATTGGTCTTGATGCGGTAATGATAACTTAAACGCATTGCCCAGCAACAAGCCTCATATTGCACCCCAGTGTAGGTTTCAATACTACGAGATTCGTTGAGGTCGTAATAAAAATTACCCACAAAATACAAATCATCGCTAATAGGCCATGAGGTACGCATACCCACCTGAGAAATATCTACTCGGTCGTTGGTATTGGTATTTAATAGGTCTGGCACATAGCGATAACTAAACTGAAGCAACTTATCATTACTTGGACGAAAATCTAATGTCACTTCACTTTTCTTGGTTTCACCTTGTTCACTATCAAATTGCACTGCACCACTAATGAACCAATCTTGGTAAAGGTTAGCATCCACTTCAGCGGCTAATACTGAGGTTGACGGTGATACTTCAACATTCTCATCAGCAAAGTTAATTTTACTGTCTTGGAAATAAATAATTTGACCAATACTGACTTTTAATTTCTCGATATTCGCGTCATCAAATAAACGCGTTGTGAGACCTAATGTCATTTGGTTTGCATCAGCGATTCTATCAAGACCTGAGTAACGTCGGTCGCGGAATAAACCAAAGTAATCTTCTTGTAATTTAGCTGAATCGTAAATGCCAATACCATCTTGGTCTTCATAGCCGACATAAAGGTATTGAAATTGTGGCTCTAGTGTTTGCCTAAAATCGGCGTCAAACATATGGGTTTGACGCTCAAAGTTAATTTGACCGTGCAGTCGGGCTTGAGGGATGGTACGACTCACCGTATCTTCAAGTTCACTATCACTGGCAATATTGTTTTGCCAATATTGAGTTTGAAGTAACTTTATTTCACTGGTCAATGAACCCGCTGGGCCCTGAATAGGTAGGGTAATACTCGGCTCCATGTGGAAACGCGTTGCCGTTGAGTATTCATTTTCTTTGTGCTGAAAGTTTGTTAATTCAGAATTAAATTTGAAATCTAACCCTTCCCAGAAATCATTAGTTTGATAATTAAAGTTAAGCTGTGGCATGACTTGATACGGCACTTCGTCTTCGCCCAACACTTTAATGTCTTGGACCTTCATACCAAAATCCCAATCTTTTTCAAAGTAATTGATTTCACCCACTCTCGATAACTGATTATCGGTAGAACGATTGACATCTGAACTTAAATCATTGAAATAGTTATTATCTGATACGTCTGTAAAGTTCGCTTGTACACGCCAATTTTCATTAATTGAACCTTGGTGACGCCAGTGGTAAAGGTAACGATCAGGACTATTGTCTAATTTGTCATCATTGGCGAGATATTCTAGGTTAAATTGACCGTCTTGGTCTTCACCTGCTAAATATCGAAATTCTGTTTTAGAGTAAAAACCACGTGCAGACATATAAGTCGGCGTGAAGGTTAGATCATACTCAGGCGAAATATTCCAGTAATAAGGCGTGCTAACTTCAACACCATTGGTGGTGCTGGTGCTAAAGTCAGGGAATAAGAAACCCGACTTACGCTTATCAGAAATTGGAATCGTCATATAAGGCACATACATCACGGGTACACCCGCAATACGGATTTTAGCATCCCAAATTTCGCCCCACTCTTCAGTGCTATCAATGCGGATTTCTTCCGCTTCTAACAGCCACGAATTATCGCCTACAGGACAAGTGGTAAAATTGGTATTGCGTAACTCAAGGTTATTTTGTTCAGTGACTTTTAGTTGTTCAGCATCGCCATGAATTTGCTGACCATGCAACCAATATTGCGCACCATTTAGTGTCGCGCTACTGGAAACCATTTGCGCATTGAGGGAGTCCGCTGTAACAGTGAACATCTCATCTGAGAAAATTAAGTTACCATTGGCATCTAATTGTTCATTTTTTTGGTCCAAAATAGCTTCGTCAGCGCTGATATGACGAGTACCTTGGCTAAAACTGACGTTACCTGAGAAATGTGCTTTATCGCCCATAGCAGCTTCTGAACGATCAGAAATGATCACAATATCTTCAGCTGATAAATTAGGGACTTGTTGGCGTTCGTCAATCGAACTAGAAACCGGTGGGTTAATCACACAATGAAGCTCAACCGCTTCTGTGTCAGTGGGTTCTTGTGCCGAGACTAGGTTAGGTAACAGGCTCAATGCCAGAAAGTAGCGGATCTGCATTTTAATTAATGATTATGAATTCTTAGTCTAGACAAAATGAATCGAAAAAAAGCCGCAGCTAACAATTTATCTTTAGCTGTTTCCAAATGTTATGTTGGCTATAATAAAGCAATTTTCCCATAAGAGCCATTGAGATGAGTTTATCAGATAGAAGATTTATTTTATTAAGGAGTTGGTTGAGTCAATATTTTAAGACAGAGGTGTCTATTGAACTCATTTGTGGGGATGCCAGTTTTCGTCGCTATTTTCGAGTTAAACATTTAGCAAACTCTTATATAGTCTCAGATTCACCGATTGAATTGGTGCCGATTATGCCTTTCATTTATATGGCGAAAGCTTATGAAAAGGCTGGTTTGATAGCCCCGAAGATAATTGCACAAGATGAGCTAAACGGGTTTGTTTTACAGTCTGACTTAGGTGATGAGCAGCTTTTAAATCAATTAAACGAGCACTCAGCGACCGATTTGTACCGCAAAGCCTTGGCGTTATTACCTAAAGTCGCCACCGTCACTGAAACTGAACAAGGCGTATTACCTGTTTATGACCAAGCATTTGTGGCGCGAGAATTAGACATATTTACTGAATGGCTGTTAATTAAACATTTGGGTTTGACTTTAAGCCACAGTGATAAAAAGATTATAGAGCATGCATTCAGTGTATTAACAACAAGTGCGCTTGAACAGCCAAGTGTCGGCATGCATCGAGATTTTCATAGTCGCAATATCCTCGTTGTTGATAATGAGCTAGCGCTGATTGATTTTCAGGATGCCGTGTTAGGGCCGGTTACTTATGATGCTGTTTCTTTACTAAGAGACTGTTATATCAAATGGCCAAATGAGATCATTGATTCATTAAAACAAGAGCATTGGCAGTTGTGTCTACAGCAAGGGTTAATGTCTAATAATGTTACTTTTACACAATATCAAACATGGTTTGATTTAATGGGCTTACAACGACATGTTAAAGCCGCAGGCATTTTTGCTCGACTGAATCATAGGGATGGAAAAGCGGGTTACCTAAAAGATATTCCGTTAACTTTAACCTATATCGTAGAAGTTGCCGCTTTATATCCTCAGCTACATCAGTTTGGTGACTGGGTTAAACAACATGTATTACCAAAAGTTAACTGTGCGTAATAGCATGAATTCTAGATGTGTAAGCCATTTTTATTAAAGAGGTTATAGATGAAGGCGATGATTTTGGCTGCTGGGCGGGGAGAGCGCTTAAGACCTTTAACGGATAAAGTGCCTAAGCCATTAGTTAAGGCCGCAGGTAAATCCTTGATAGTTTATCATCTCGAAAAGCTGGCTAAAGCCGGCATCAAAGAGGTAGTGATTAATCATGCTTGGTTAGGCCACAAGTTGCCGGAAGCATTAGGTGACGGCAGTCGCTGGGGATTATCAATTCAGTATAGCGCAGAAGAAAAAGCCTTAGAAACAGCTGGCGGGATTAAGCAAGCATTGGCGTTATTGGGAGACAAGCCTTTCTTACTTATCAATGGCGATATATATATCGATGAATTACCTGATCTAGAGCAGGCAAAGTCTGTAATGCGTGCCAATTCAGAATTAGATGCTTTTTTATGGTTAGTTGATAATCCTAAGCATAATCCACAAGGGGATTTTGCTATTATTGATCAACAAGTGTCTGAATCTGAAAGCAATAAGTTTACCTATTCAGGAATGGGAATATATCACCCCAAAATGTTTACTGAATTAGCTCCTGGAAAAAGCGCTTTAGGTCCTTTATTGAGACAAAAAATATCGCTTGATAAAATAGCGGGTAGCTATTCTGGCTCATATTGGTGTGACGTAGGAACAGTAGAGAGATTGGCACAGCTCACACACTATATTGAAAATCATTAATGTATTCACTTAACCAAGGCGTTCGTAGCAGCTTGGTGTAATTTAGCGGGAAGTTTGATGCGTATTTGGGGCAAAGTTTTTGGGTTTATCATTGGCTATATGTTCGGCAGAGGTTTTGGTGCTGTTTTAGGGCTGTGGTTAGGTCATTTATTTGATAAACGAGCAGGGTTTGCGGATATGATGCGCAAAGGTCAAGCCCGCCAAGCTCAGTTTTTTAATACGACCTTCACAGTAATGGGCCATGTCGCTAAAGCCTCTGGTCACGTCACTGATGTTGATATTCGTATCGCGTCAATGTTGATGGATCAAATGAAGCTCACTGGTGATGCCAGAAAGGATGCCCAGACGGCATTCAGAAAAGGTCGTGATGCCGATTTCGATTTAGTAGAAACCTTACGTGAATTTCGTGCTATGAGCCAAGGTCGAACAGAAATTCTGCAAATGTTTTTGGAAATTCAAATTCAAACTGCGTTGTCCGATGGTGAATTACACAGCAAAGAAAAACAAATTTTATCTACAGTTGCCAAAGAGTTAGGTTTAGGCCAAGCTCACTTAGACGCGCTACTTAATCGATGGCAAGCCGAGTTTCATCATCACCAGTCAGGAGCTGGCAGTGCAATGCAACTTGATGATGCTTATTCGATGCTGGGTAAAGAAGAATCTTCAAGTGACCAAGAAATTAAACGGGCTTATCGCAAATTGATGAATGAACATCATCCCGATAAATTAGTCGCTAAAGGTCTGCCAGAAGAAATGATGGAGCTTGCTAAAGCCAAAGCACAAGATATCCAGTCGGCATATGAAACCGTCAAAACATCCCGAGGAATGCGCTAAAAATATTCACGGAAAAAGTATGAGTTAGCTCGGGATTATTATTCTAGTTATTGTTCGAGCTAATATTCGAGCTAATATTCAAACAATTTCCCGAGCTATTTCAATGATAATTGCTTGTTGTATACGGAGTTACACATGAAATTAACCGCTATTGCGAGTTTCGTTACTATTGTCAGCACTGCTGCAATATCTTTTTCATCTCAAGCTGAAATTTATGTTTCCCCTTTTGGTGGTTATAGTTTTGGTAGTAGTGAATTTGATATTTCAGATCCTAATACCAGTGAGAGCGGTAAGTTAAAAATTTCAGAGTCAGAACATTATGGCGTCATGATTGGTACGACAACCAAAGATCCTGGCAATATCTATTTTCTATACAGTACGCAAGCAACTGATGTGAGAAATGGTGCTTTTAGCAATGAAGTGTTTAACGAGCTTGATGTTGATTATTTCCATTTAGGTGGCAGTTTATATTTTCCAAATGGCAAGTTTAAACCTTACGTAACAGTTACAGCTGGGGCAACGCATATGCGCCCAAGCGGTGATTACTCATCAGAGACACGCTTTTCGATGGGCTTTGGTGGTGGTGCAGCATATGAAATCACGCCGCAAGTGGCATTATTTGCTGATGTAAGAGGCTATGCGACATTCGTTAATTCAGATAACACATTCTTTTGTGGCCCTAATGAGTGCGTTTGGCATATATCTGCTGATGTCATGTGGCAAGGGCAGGCCAATGTCGGTTTAGAGATTAAATTTTAAATAGGTGACCGAGCATGAAAATAGTCGTACTTGATGGCTATACACTCAACCCTGGCGATCTTAAATGGGCATCTTTGTCTTCACTAGGTGAAGTGGAAGTATTTGAACATAGTTCAAATGATCAAATAATACCTCGCAGTCATCGAGCTGATATTGTGCTTACTAATAAAGCTGTAATCTCTGAAAATGTGATACTGCAGTGTCCACAACTTAAATATATTGGTGTCACAGCAACAGGGACGAACGTTGTTGATATGAATGCTGCTAGTGAACGTAATATCGTGGTAACCAACGTGCCTGCTTATGGACCTGATGCCGTAGCTCAGATGGTATTTGCCCTTATTTTACAGCACTGCCAACAAGTCTCTTTGCATGACCGCGCGGTTAAGCAGGGTCAGTGGACAAGCTCTCGGGACTTTTGCTTCACTTTATCTCCTTTAATGTCACTCAAAGGAAAAACCATTGGTATTGTGGGCTATGGTGATATTGGCCAACAAGTGGCTAAGTTAGCAATCGCATTCAATATGAAGGTGATTATTACTAGCGGCACAGAAAAGACAGGGTTATCAGATAATGTCACTTGGCAGCCACTTGCAAGTTTGCTGGCACAATCAGATATCATTTCATTACACTGCCCGTTAAATGAAGCGACTGATAAGATGATTAATCAAGGCAGTTTATCTTTATTGAAAGTGGGGGCGTTGCTAGTGAATACAGCACGTGGTGGTCTGATTGATGAAGCGGCATTAACACAAGCGTTGAATCAGCAGCAACTCTTCGCCGCTGTTGATGTACTTTCTACTGAACCGCCAGACAAAAATAATCCTTTGTTATCAGCCGATAATATTATTATCACTCCACAT
This sequence comes from Shewanella sp. 10N.7, assembly GCF_020806285.1. Classification (NCBI taxonomy): domain Bacteria; kingdom Pseudomonadati; phylum Pseudomonadota; class Gammaproteobacteria; order Alteromonadales; family Shewanellaceae; genus Shewanella; species Shewanella sp. 10N.7. The sequence goes on along the minus strand of NZ_JAJGZS010000001.1, from coordinate 371,499 downwards.
ATTGCTTGGGCAACAATTGAAGCTAGGCAGAATCTATTGAACATTGCAGTAAATAACGTGAAGCAGTTTTTGAATGGCTCACCGATTAATACAGTGAATTAGCATGTCTTAAGCAATGCTCAAGTAAAAAGCCTAACACTCACATGTTAGGCTTTTTCGTTTTACCAATAAGGTACTCAGCATTCAAATGCGAGCTAAAAAACGACCTTTACTTCAGCTGCAGAGCGTTTGGCTTTAGCGATTGATGAGTCGATGTCTTTATCTCTTGCAAGCGCGACACCTAGTCTTCTGCGGCCATCTATGTCAGGTTTACCAAACAATTTTACTTGGGTGTCTGCTTCCAATAGAGCATTTTCTACACCTTGATATCGAATGTTACTTGATTGGCCTTCAGCAAGAATAACCGCAGATGCACTGGCACCATGCTGCCTGATTTCCGTGATTGGCAGGCCTAAAATAGCGCGAACATGTAATGCAAATTCAGAGATATCCTGGCTAATGAGTGTAACTAAACCAGTGTCGTGTGGTCTTGGCGATACTTCAGAAAAGTAAACTTTATCACCTTTGATAAAGAGCTCTACTCCAAAGAGGCCAAATCCACCTAAGGCTTTCACTACTTGTTCACCAATTTGTTGTGCTTTTTCAATCGCGACAGCTGACATTGCTTGTGGCTGCCATGACTCACGGTAGTCACCATCTTCTTGTCGATGACCAATCGGGTCGCAATAATGAATGCCATTGATAGCACTAATGGTTAATAGCGTAATTTCATAATCAAAATCAATAAAACCTTCGACAATCACGCGGCCGCCGCCAGCACGTCCGCCTTCTTGTGCATATTGCCAAGCTTGCTCTATTTGCTGCTCGTTTTTAATGACGCTTTGCCCTTTTCCAGAAGAGCTCATAACAGGCTTCACGACACAAGGTAATCCAATTTTAATTATTGCTGCTTTAAATTCGCTTAAGGTATCGCAAAAGAAATAAGGTGAGGTTGGGATGCCTAACGTTTCAGCTGCAAGTCTTCTAATGCCTTCACGGTCCATGGTTAATTGTGTGGCTTTTGCTGTTGGAATCACATTGACCCCAGTGGCTTCGATTTCCACTAGTGCTTGTGTCGCAATGGCTTCAATTTCAGGGATAACCAGATGAGGCTGCTCAAGTTCAATTACCGCTTTTAATGCAACTTCATCGAGCATATTGACGATATGAGAGCGGTGTGCAATTTGCATTGCTGGAGCATTAGGGTAACGGTCGACTCCAATGACTTCAACACCGAAGCGCTGCAGCTCAATGGCTACTTCTTTTCCGAGTTCGCCGCAACCTAGCAGCATGGCTTTTATAGAGCCTTCAGTACCGGCAGTACCAAAGTTGAAAGGAGTATGAGCGTTCATTGTTTTACCTTGTTAGGAAGCTTGTAGGGATATCACTGATTCATTTTATCTTTTATTCGTAATCGATTGATTAGCAAAGGCTATAAATGTGTAAAAGATCACGAGAAAAGAGTTATTTTTTTAGCGAATAAACAGGGTATTACAGTTATTTTATTGTTGAGTGTATGCTATCTTTGAGTTGCAATTGTGTTGCTTGGTTGTCGGGTGACACTTTGGATTTATTTTGGTTCGATTAACTTGCTTTACCTTCTAGTAGGAGAGTTATATGTTTTTGGATTATTTTGCTTTGGGACTTTTGTTCTTTGTAGCATTAGTTATTTTCTATGGTGTAATTGCCATTCATGATATTCCCTATGAGATTGCCAAGAAGCGTAATCACCCACAACAAGATGCACTTCATATTGCTGGCTGGGTCAGCTTATTTACCATGCATGCTATTTGGCCATTTTTATGGATTTGGGCAACCTTATATCGTGAAGACAGAGGCTGGGGGTTTAGTAATGGCAAAAAGCGTGAATTAATCCTCGAAGGTGAGGTGTGGGAGTTGATGGAAAAAGTTGAACAGTTAAATCAACGTTTAGGCAATCTTGAATCTCCAGAAACCAAGCAGTCTCAAACAGAGACCACCACACCACAACAAGAGGCGTAATTATGGATCTGTTACTGATTTTAACTTACACCGCGCTATGTGTTGCTGTTTTTAAGATATTCAAGATCCCGTTGACTAAATGGACGGTACCCACAGCTGTTTTAGGTGGCATAGCATTAATCGGTACCTTATTGGTATTGATGAACTATAACCACCCCTACACTAAGTATACACGTGAATACTTTGTGTCTATTCCAATTAACCCTGCGGTTCGTGGCTTAGTGGTTGAGGTAAATGTAAAGCCTAATGTTCCTGTAAAAAAAGGCGACATATTATTTAGAATTGACCCCACTCCTTTTATCGCGGAAGTTAAAGAAAAGCAGGCCGCACTGGAAGATGCTAAACAAGCTGTACCGCAACTGAAAGCGTCGTGGGACAGTGCGATTGCCAAAGTGACCCAAGCTGAAGCTAACCGTGATAGAGCTAAGCAAGCTTATGAACGTTATGACGAAGGTAAACGAAAAGGTGGCAAAAACTCGCCATTTTCTGAAATTGAACTGGATAATAAGCGCCAAACTTATTTAGCTTCAGAGGCTCAGTTTAAAGCTGCTCAAGCTGATGAAATTCGTTTCCGCTTAGCTTTTCAATCGAATATTGATGGCGTAAATACCGATGTTGCAGTTATTCAAGCTCAATTAGACGAAGCGCAATTTAATCTTGAGCGTACTGAGGTTAAAGCGCCTGTAGATGGTGTTGTCACTCAGATGGCACTTCGCCCTGGTGTTATGGCAGTGCCTATTCCACTGCGTCCCGCGATGACATTTATACCTGATGAAGATAGATATTTTGCTGGCGCGTTCTGGCAAAACTCATTGCTGCGTTTAAAAGAAGGTGACGAAGCCGAGCTTATCTTAGATGCAATGCCTGGTGTGGTTCATAAAGGTAGAGTCGTTAAAGTCTTACCTGCAATGGCTGAAGGCGAGTTGCAATTTGGTGGCACATTACGATCTTCAAATGAGTTGTTCAAGCGAGGCCGCGCGCTCGTGCTTATTGAACTTGATGACGAAAATGAATTGTTAGCTAATTTACCTGCGGGCGTAGCAGGGCAATCTGCGATATATACAGAGCATTTCACTCATGTATCGATCATTCGAAAAGTATTGCTACGAATGCAAGGTTGGCTGAACTACTTGTTTGCTGAAGGGCATTAAAACTAAGCTAATATAAAAAAGTCCGCGATTGCGGACTTTTTTATTATTATTAGTTGGTAGTTAGTTTAGCTTTTCGGCTGTGGCGGGAATAGAGCGAGTATTTGGTTGATAGTTTTACTGGTTTCTGCCACTTTTTCATCGCCACCGGCTTCAAAATCGAATTCATCAGTGCCGCGCCAAATCAGTCGATTTTCTTTTGTATCAATCATATCAACTTGAATCACTTGAATTTTAGCACTGTCGCTGCCAATAGGAATGCCCATACTAGTGCCAACACCCACTCCACCATGACTACCACTAGTGCCAGTACCTAGGCCAATAGAAAGGCCTGAACTCTTAGGTTTGTCTTTAGTGAGGAAGGCATAGCTGACAAGAAAGTCACTTTGCTCTGCTTGTTCTGTGAAGCCTTTTGCAATTAATGTTGTTCGTATATTGGCTCGAATTCGTTCGGCGCTCAGTTGGTCACCTTGGTCGGGAGTTTCAATGAAGTGGAAACTCTTTAACTGACTAAAATCGTACTTTGTGTCGTAGTCGGAGTTACTTTTGGTACTTTGGCAAGCACTGATAGTGAGTATAAAACAGAGTAATAAAAGATGGCGAAAAATCATAGGAACTCCAAAGGTGTTTGCTGCTAATAACCGATAAAAGGTTGGGGAAAGTTTCATCATTTTGACGGTATAGCCGTAGTCTTATTGTTAATAGCTTAATTCAATTTAACCTAGTTAACCAATGTTATACCTATATTAAACTATGATTTATATGATGATTAAGGTCTTTCGAATATGCCTTTTACTAAATTAGTGCTAGATTAAAACAATAATTGTTCAATGATAAAGCGAGGATATGGAGCAGCTCAGTTTTCTTTCGGTACCAAGTCCGTGTGTAGGTGTGTGTCAAACTGATGCGCGCGGTTATTGTGTGGGCTGCCTTAGAAACAGAGATGAGCGTTTTAACTGGCTCCATTTCAATGATGCGCAAAAGCACAATATTATTCGTTTATGCTTGCAACGCAAACGTCGTCGACAATACGCAAAATATAAAGCTCATCAAATTGCTGTTAAAGAACAACAAGCTAAAGTGAATCCTCAGTTGGATTTTGAAGAAGAAAAAGAAGATAAATTAGATTTTGGCGATTTTTCTTTGGACTGAACACATTTGGACTTTTTGAAAAAAACCTCAACTGTAGCCCTTAAACCTTGCTCATTTTCTGAGTTAGTTATTGATTATGCTTGCGTTTAGATATCAGTCGCAGGCTTAAGTTTTACATTTCAATGTTATCTAGGCCAAATCAAAGTAAATGACGTGTTATCTTCATCACTCACTAGGTTCACTCTGCCTTTATGACGATGCATAATTCGCTTAATAATGGCCAAACCTAAGCCGTGACCTTTATTGCCTTTATGTTGTGACTTACTGCGGTAGAAAGGTTCAAATAATTTTTCTTGGTCTTCTTCTGGAATCGCTTCACCGTCATTAACCACAGATAAAAACACTAACCTTTCATCATAACTTAAATACAGCTCAATGCTGGTTTGAGTATATCTTTGTGCATTAGTGATAAGGTTTTGGATTGCACGTTCTACCAGTGGAGGCTCTGCCATGATGCACATTTCATTCCTCGCATAATGGAAATTAATTGGTTTATCACTGAGTGGCGTCAAGCGCGCTGAAAGGTCTTCAATCATGCTGATTAATTCGCATTTTTCTAGGCTTGGTTCTTGTTGAACTTCAAGGCTGGCGTAGGTAAGTAATTCCTGTAATAGCGTTTCCATTTCTTTGATATCTAACTGCATTTCATCAAGGAAATCTTGTCTTCGCTGCTCATCACTTTTCGGCTGACAATACTGTGGCAGAAGTGCGAGGGCAAATTTCAATCTTGCTAATGGCGTTCTAATTTCATGCGAAACGGCATTTGATAGATGCTTTTGGTTATCGATTAAGTCACTGATATGTTGTGCCATATCGTTAAAGGTATTTGCAAGCGGCGCAACTTGAGAGCTGGCATTTAGTTCAATGCGGGTATTCCATTTGGCTTCGCCAAAATTTTGAGTGGCCTTTTTTAAGGTTTTTAAATCTTTTGATAGCGGCCAAACCCAAATTAAAGCAACAAAAGCTAAGGATAAATAAAAGCCTATGGTGAATATGTTACGTAACTGTCCACGGGGGTCAATATCCACAGGTCCAGCCATTAGGACTTGATCACCTACAGCGATGAATTGTAGTTCGTGACTATTATCTGCTGTGGTCGTGATAATTTGATTGGTAGAAAAGACCACATCCCCACTTAATGCAATTTCATTTTTTTCGAACAACTGTAACGGATAAGGAAACTGATTATTAATGAGATTTAACTGGTGCTGGCGATCAGCTTTGGGCTGCTGAGCTAGGAGTAAGGCAAAGGCGATTAAAGGTGAGTCAATATTGTCGTTTTCTTCAACTTGTTGCTGCCAGAGGCTATCTAATGTCCAGCCTATACCCAAAAAGCTTAAGCTTAATAATAGGTATAGGCTGATGAAGAGTCTTTTCAAAGTCTTCTATAACTCGATTAGTTATTCCACGCTTCTGGCGCGAATAAGTAACCTTGTCCCCATACAGTTTTGATCCTGAATGGTGTTTCGATGCTATCGCCTAATTTCTTACGCAAGCGAGAAATACGCACATCAATTTTTCTATCTTTACCGTCAAAGTCGATATTAAGCAGGTATTGGTATATGTACTGACGACTTAATACTTGTCCTGCTTGCGATGCAAGTAGCCATAATAATTCAAACTCATGACTGGTAAGATCAACTTCAGTGTTACCTAAACGAATCGCTTGTGTATGAGGGTCAATACTTAATTTACCGAAACTTAAGCAGTGAGACTCTGGTTTTGATGGTTGTGCCTGACGGCGCAGTAAATTATTGATACGGGCAACTAATAAGCTAGGATCTACAGGCTTAACCACGTAATCATCAGCACCTAATTCTAGGCCTTTGATTTGGTCTTCCGGAGAGCCTAATGCGCTCATTAATAATATTGGACCCGCAAAATAATCAGGTAGTTTTTCACACAGGCTTAATCCATCAAGTCCAGGTAACATGATATCAAGTAAAATAATATCAGGCTTGTAACTAATCAATCGTGTTAAAACGGTATCGCCACGTCGTTCAACTTCAACGTGCATATCGTGTGACTTTAGGTAGTCCACAATTAAGTTGGCGAGACGGATATCATCTTCTACCAACAAAACTCTATGAGTTGATGGGGGGGTTGCCATTAAAATAAACTCCAAGGGTTACGGTAACGTCGACGAACTTTCGTTTCTGACGTTGTGGTGACTTTTAATCGTACGTCCGCCAATTCATTATTATTATTTTTATTTATTAAGACAAAATGAATATTTTTGTCTGTTTTTACAGAAATTTGCAATGAGTGTTCATTAACTGAGTCACTACACCACTGAGCCATGGATGGGTAATTTGAAGTGATACACACCAATTGTTCAGTGTCGAGCTGCCATTTTAGCACAATGTCAATTTCACAAATGCTGTCACCAGCATCAATAAGACATAAACGTGGGGTAGCCGAAAACTGTGCTTGCCCGGTAAGCGTATCAGCTTTGGCATAGAAAGCACTAAAAATCAGTATTAATATACCGAAAAAGTGATAGACCTTTTGCTCTTTAACAAACAAGCTTAAAACCTATATGCAGCTCCAACGAAATAGGAGCTCGAGTAATCTTCATCAATAATTGGGCTGTCGATTATTTCATCGGCTAATTGGGCATAACGCGCAGCTAGAAGTAAATCCCAGCTAGTTGAAATATTATAACGCGTTGTCAGTTCTATTGAGTTACTCCAACCTGAACTTGGTTGGTATTCTTCGCTCCAGTATGCACTCTCACTGGCTCTAAGACCAAAGTAATAGTTAATAACTTCTGAACTTTTCCATGTTGTTTTCAAGGCTAAATCAAAGCGCCAATCAGTAACCGCAAGTGAGTAAGTCCAACTTACATCCACTTCCTGACCATTATGTACATTTAATAAGTCATGAGCAGCAGCAATTTTTAATATACCTAATTTGCCATACCAGAAAAGTTCTACCCCACCATATACGGTGAAGTTTCTACTTTCAAGTTCATTTAAAACAGGAGGTTGGCTAACATCCTGAGTTCCAAAATTACTTATGGGTGGTAAGTCTTCTGTGGTATCGAAATTTACTGATTGGGGTAGGAAAATATTTGCAGGATCCCAACGATAGAAATAGGCTCGTTCATCACTATAACTTGTGGCTAGGTTTATGGTGAAATTTTCTTGTTCGGTTAGTGTATAACCGAAATTAAAATTATCGAAAAACCAATTTTCACCATAGTAAGCTATTGATGGTATTACATAAAGAGGTATGTCGTCGTAGCTCGTTAACGGGTTTGTTTTGTTACCATAGCCAAAAGCTACACTGATATCCCATTCGCCCACAGCAATACAATCACCTTCACTTTGACAAGGTTCATCTGCCATTGCTGGTGCAACTGCTAGGAAAAAGATAATTAAAACAACAAAAATTCGATACATTAAAAACAAACGACCTATTTATATCAAAAATAAAACAGCTAATGAGTGCGACTTTATCATTAAATTAAGGTCGGAAATATTGCTTTAAATAAATTGATACAAACTGATACTTATGGGTGTTGAGTGTAAATGGTGTTACCTGAGGTGTTATTTTATGGTATCGCTATGTTTTTAATGGTTATAAATTGTCTTTTAATAAGTTTGTTTTTGCTATCGCCTCTTGGCGTTGGTAACCCATTTCAATCAATTGTGCATTAACGCAATCAGATACAAATTGTTGCTTTTCAATCGAGTCAATTTGTTCTTCGCTGGCCATTTTAGTACACGCATCAGTGAGCGATATTAAGGTTTCTTTTGGTGCTTCAGCGTTATTGGCAAAAGCTATCGGACTCAAAAGTGTGCCAGTCAAAATAGTGATTATTATAGATAGTTTTTTCATGGATTGACCTTCATGGATTGACCTTTATCGATTGACCTTTGCAGGTTGTCCTTTATGGGAACTTATTATTAATGATTAATTTTTCAAACTTGTTCTGTTTAATCTTTTCGCTTGTTAATTGAGCAATTATTTAGTCAAAAGAAAACGAAATTAGTTCAATTTTTGTTGCACAAACGCTATAGCTGCATCATTTAAGCAGCGTTTAGAAACATAATGTTTAAGCTTTTCAGTGGTTAATAAGAAACCCTGATCAGTTTCTTTACCGCGAACGATATCAGTCCATTTTAGTAAATGGTCAATATAAGCCGACTTAGAATGGATGCCTTGTTCACTGATGGTTAATGTTACCGGGTTATTGGCAGATTTACTGATGAGTTGTCTCATTAACCACCATGCACGATTGAAACGAACTTGTAGTCCCTCTACAGCGCCAAGACCAATAAAGAAGTATGCAAGGTAAGGCGACACGTCAGTTTGAGTCATTAAAAAGCCAGCCACAATAAAGGCGATAGCTTTTAAATATCGCTTTGGACTGTTATTGATGACGACTGACTGATCAAATGTCTCTGCGAAATGAGATTTATCTAAAATGTATTCTTGAGAAAAACTGAAACCGATATCAGTTAAGTTATCGGTTTCAGAAGTAGATGGTGTATTGCTAGTTGACATATTGCACTCATAATCGACTTTAATGGCGCAATTATAAGGTTGAAGTGATCGATTTGACTAATTTTTCCTGTAACTCTATTTGCTCTAACTCAGTTAACTGAGCCCCATGCTGGTTTGATAAGGCAAAAACATTATCCGCACGCTCACCCACCGTACTGATTGCTGCAGAGTGAATGTTGAGATCCAGCGTTCTGAATGCACTCGCAATTTGTCCCATAAATTCATGGGTTTCTAATGCCAAAATATGTACTAGAGTTCTATCTGCTTTTTTAGAATGGATAAATTCAATTGTCGGTTTATTGTCAAAGTTTTTAGTGTGTCTTGATGGGCGTTTTTTAGGTGGTGACATATTGTCATCTAATATTTGGCGTAGCTTTTTAGTCACTTGTTTGCGTCTTTGGTCACTAAAAATAGGCTTGCCGTCAAAATCGAGCACTTTAAATGCCTCAACAACATAACCATCTTTGGTTTTAGATATCTGCGCTTGGTTAACCGATATTTTTAGTGTCGACAGGGTGTTAAACAGCGAAATAAACAGCCCAGGTCTATCTTTGGTATAAACGAAGACGTCGCTACAACCTTTTACGCTACTGTCATCAAGTATAATTAATGATGGCGGCTCAGTGACATTTTCTTCTGTAGAGGATAACTGATGTTCAAAGGCTGACTCATGTTCTAAAATGCCCAAGGTATATTTAGCTATTTCTGTTGGAATAGCATTACTGAAAAATGACAGCGGTAGGCGTTTCCATAGTCGGTTAACAGCAACGAGTTGCGTTTCATCAGCGTTAATTAATCCTAAAGCTTCTTGTTTATGCTCTCTGACTACCGTTCTTAATTGCAATACATTTTCAAGGCCATTACGTAAAGCTTTACGTGTTGCAAAGTATAAGTCAGTGAGTAAGCTGGCTTTCCAGTCATTCCATAAGTCATCATTTGTCGCTTGAATATCTGCAACCGTTAGACAATACAGTGCATCAAGTTTGGTAATACTCCCTACAGATTTAGCAAAAGTTTTAACCACTTCAGGATCGTGAATATCCATACGTTGAGAGGTGATAGACATTAATAAATGCTGCTCAACTAGCCAACTGATTAACTGTTGCTGGGATGTCTTAAGTCCGTGGAATTTGGCAAATAACTTAGCATCTACTGCGCCTAATTCGCTGTGATCTCCACCGCGGCCTTTAGCAAGATCATGGAATAATGCAGCAAATAAGATGGACTCTTTAGCTTGAAAACGTTCAAAAATATCCGCTGCTAATTTTTGATCGCTTGGGACGGTATCTTGAGTTAATTTATACAAGTTTTTAAGCAGTTTATGAGTATGCTCATCGACTGTATAGGCATGAAATAAATCAAACTGCATTTGACCAACGACTTCACGCCATTGGGGTAAATATGACGCTAAAATACCGTGCTGATGCATTAAGGTTATCGCTAAACCCATGCCATGAGGGTTCTTAAATAAGCTTACAAAAAGTTCGCGACACACCTGGTAATCTTGTAAATCGCCCATCAAACGTCGACGCACTTGTCTAAGCAATCTTAGTGTTTCAGGCGTTATCCCAGTGACTTTCTCATGATGGATAGCAATGTAGTTAAACATAGACATGATTTGTGAACGGTCAATAAATACATCTTGATTTTCAGCATGTATCTGACCGTTGTAAATTTGAAAGTTTTCATTTATTTGAATTATGTTAGGCTTTTTCTGCGGCACGATTTCACGTTCGAAATAGGCCATTAACATCAGGTTAAGTTCGCGAATACGCTTCATGGCTCTGAATAGCTGACGCATCATTTTTTCAATAGCGATATTGCCACTATCGCCAAAACCTTGCAGACGAGCGACTTCTGCTTGATGTTGAAGTAACAACCGGTTTTCTGGTCGATTAGAGGCTTGGTGTAGTGCAAAGCGCACTCGCCAAATGAAGTTTTGACACTCCATTAATTCAGCATATTCATCATCGGTTAAAAATTTGAGCCGGCGCAAATCTTTAAGGTCATCAATGGAGAAATGTTTTCTTGCTATCCAGGTGATTGTTTGAATATCACGCATACCACCAGGGCTGTTTTTTAAATTTGGCTCAATATTGAATGCAGTGCCTTGAGCTTTATTGTGGCGGCCTTTTTGTTCATCATATTTAGCCACAAAAAATGCTTCGCTTGACCAGACTGTTTCACCATATAGCTTACTAATGACTTGGTGTTGATGGTTTTCGTGGCCGCAAATATGTCTGATTTCAAGTAAGGTAGTAGCAATGGTGACATCTTCACGGCAGGCTAGATACGTGTCATCTAAACGCCTGACAGCATGGCCCAAATCTAAGCCTAAATCCCATAATTGGGTTAAAAAATCACTTAGCGTGCTGGCATCAGTCGCAGATAAATCGTCATCGTGAATAATACAAATATCTATGTCTGAAAAAGGGTGAAGCGTTTTGCGACCGTAGCCACCGACAGCATTGAGGGAGATAGTGTCGGTTTCGAATTGAAAGGCTTGCCAAAGGTGGTTTAGTAATATGTCGAAAAACTGCGCTCGGTGCTGCAGAATTTCTGCGATAGAACAACTGCTGATTTGTTGTTCTAACCAGGTATCAAACTCAGTAATGGCTTGTTTAAGCTCTACAATACTCATTTCTGGCTGTAAAATCGGATAAGCTGGTTGCAAAGACATATTACTCCTTATTGTTTTGCCCACAAACAGGGTATTCGATCTGGTTTATTAACTCAAACGAACCGATAAAATGAATAAGAATAAGTTAATTCTTTTAAATAGTTAAATGAGAACAAATTATTTATGCGTAGTAAAAGAAGTCGACTGGACCAATTCATCGCTCAGAAATTACAGGTTTCTAAAAAAGCAGTTAGGTTGCTATTGCTTGAAAATAGGGTGCAAGTCGATGGACAAATCTGTAAAGAGGTTGATAAGCAGATTAATGAATTTAGCCAAATCCTATTAGATGGAAATGGCTTACAACAACATTCTCGCCAGTACTACATGCTTAACAAACCGACTGGGGTTGTCAGTGCAACTAAAGATGATATTCATCCGACGGTATTATCTTTACTCGATGGCATCGATTTTGAGCTAATGCATATCGCTGGACGTTTAGATTTAAATTCGACAGGGTTATTATTAATCACCAATGACAGTCAATGGTCGCAAGCGCTAATGGCGCCTGAAACTAAGGTTGATAAACAATACCTTGTCACGCTTGCTAATCCAATTGACGATTCCTATATCAGTGCCTTTAGTGACGGAATGTATTTTGGTTATGAAGACATCACCACTAAACCTGCAAAGCTTGAGGTTGTGTCAGAATTTCAAGCAAGGGTGACTCTGCAAGAAGGTAAATATCATCAAATAAAACGAATGTTTGGTCGATTTAGAAACCCTGTGGTTGCACTTCATCGAGAATCCATTGGTAACATTTTGTTAGATAACGCCTTGAAACAGGGCGAGTATCGGCCTTTAGACGAGGTTGAGGTGCACGTCACAGAAAGCTTAATTGAAACTTAATTGTTTGGGGGCGGATCAATAAATCTTTACATTGTTCATGATATGTTTTGATGAATGTATCTTTTTAGGTTATCTAATGGACATAAAAGCGCTAAAAGAAATCAGTGAATTAGACATATTCAGTTTAATGGTGTTTAAACTTATTTACGAAACTGGATTTGCTAACCTTGCTGCCAGACAGCTAAGCGTCTCAGCTCCTAAAATTAGTCGTTGCTTAACAACATTAAGGTTAACTTTTGATGATGAATTATTTTACCGGCGTCAGCAGGGGCTAAAACCCACCGCATTAGCTGAACATTTATACCTACCAATTTGCGACTTTTGTGAGTCGGCAATGAATATTGAACGAATTGCCTGCGAAGGCAACAATACCAACTCGTCAAAAGTGCTCAATATCGCCGTAACGCCGATCATTATGACTTCTTTGTCAATGAGCTTAGGCCGTGAAGAGATCATGGAGCAATTGGGTAAAGTTAGAATCCATATGTGGGATGAAAATACGGAAGAGCAAATTCATCAAGGTGATATTGATTTAGGCATCAACTTTGGTCCTGCTGCCATTTCAGAACTAGAGTCAGAAGTCATTGGAACATCACTATCGACTTCAATCATAGCGAGACGAAATCACTCAATTTGGGATAGCAGTCATATTAGTCTAGATAATGTCGCTAACCATCATTTTTTAATTCTCGAAGGTAAGGGGTTTAATGATAAATTGGATCCATTTCAGATATTTTGCCGTCAGCTCGGAGTAGAGCTACCAAACGTTAGTAGAGTAAAGTCTATCGAAGAGTGGTTTTGTCACTTACTGACAATGAGAAGTATCAGCTTTATGAGTACAGCTGAGTCTAATGCGTTGGTAAACTTTACCGACCTTCGCGTGGAGAAATTACCTGCGTATGAAAGGCAAAAGCTGGTAGGTAACAGCCTTATACCTGAGTACAATTTGATTGAAAGAGGTTTGCCGTACAGACGTTATTGTGAAACAAGTCGCAAAATAATCCTCGATTCAGTTCTTGAGTTAGTTGTCCAATAATCAAGACATTCATCTTTAGTTAGACATTTAAAACGAAGAACTTAGTTCTTCGTTTTTTTTGGTTTTCATCTTTTTTGATGTTCTTTTTAGCGCTGAAAAACTGTAAAAGTCAGCCACCGCTTTCAATTAGTAATGTTCTTAAGACGGTTTTATTCTGTTTTGGATATGATCTAAATCAATGTTTTTTGAATGTATCACATTGATAGTAATCTGGATTTTAGATATAGAAATTACCAAAATCGAATTGTAAAATTTTGTAGTAAGCATCTTTCAATTCTAGTCACAAATGCAATACAGGAATAATACATCTAAAGAGGTATCTTTTATATTTAGGTTACTGCTAAAGCAGAATCAAATACCTAAAAATAAAGGGATACGATAATGAGAACATATAAAAAGTCGATACTCGCGGTTGCCTTAATGGCAGCTATCGGGTTAACCGGGTGTAGTGATGGTGATGATGGGCAAGATGGCGCACCTGGAGAACCAGGTGCCCCTGGCGAACCGGGTGCTCCAGCGGGGAATGTTGTTGAAACCGTTAATTCTGCTGCAGATTTTATGCTGACATTAGCGCCTGAAGATATCGTGGTAGTAGGAACAGAAGATTTCTCGGTTAAATTCACTGTCACTGGAAAAAACAGTGCAGGTAAAGAATTACCATTTTCTGGCTTAGAAAAAATTGCGCTTTACGTGATGAATGAAGCGCCAAATACTACCGATACCGGCAGCCCATATTTTTGGCAAAGTCACGGACTTGAAAATGACTTTAGCTATAGCATGTATTGTAGCTTAACCGGAACTACAACATCTTGGGGCAATGAAGTCGATGCCTGTACATTAGTCGAAGATACTGAAACCCCAGGTACTTATACTGGTACTTGGGAACATGATGGCAATGCGCCAATTGTACTTGCAAATGGCGATGCAAACCGTTTACATCGAGTAATGGTTCGTACATACGATATTACTGACGATGCCGGTAATGGTATTTCAGATAAGCTACTGACTAAGCCATTGGATTATATTCCTGCAACTGGCGAGCTTGCTGTATCAAACAAAGATTCGGTTTCAAATGCAGCGTGTATTCAGTGTCATAGTGCATTAGATGGTTTTGCTGAAGATGATATGCGAATTGGCAACATCGAAGCTCACCACAATTACCAAAAAGTTGAAAATTGTGTTGCCTGTCATAACCCGGCATATGCAGCTGATCAAAACGATCCAGAAAAAGGTTATAACCCGAACTGGAATGCCATGATCCATACTCTTCATGCAGGTCATCATTTAGATTTAGTCGGCGAAGCAAAAGAGATGTTTGGTGAGATCGGCTTCCCATCAGAATTGAACGAATGTACAGTTTGTCACGATAGCGGCACACAATGGAATGACAATGTATACGCTGAAGCTTGTGTGTCTTGTCATTCGGATGTTGACTTCGAAACTGGCGATAATCACCGCGGTATCGTGCCAGAAAGTGATGCATCGTGTTCAGGTTGTCATGGCGCTGGTAGTTTGAGCCCAGTTGAAGCTCACGAAGTGGGTGCTCGTGGAACGTTAAAAGACGGTGTTGTATTTGATGTTATGTCTGCTGAAGTTGCAGCTGATCAATTAACTGTTGTTGTCGACGTAACGATCAATGGCGAAACACCTGCAGATGGTACCGTTTTAGCCGATTATTTAGCTGCTGAAGGCTATGCTCATGCAATTATGATGGGTACTTTAGATGAAAATGGTGATTATGTTCGTGGTTTAAGCCTTGATACTAGTTCAGGTTTATTTGTTACTACTGGCGGTAAACTCACTTTATCTCAAGCTATTGATGCCAACTCTCTTGACGGAAAAACCTTATCAGTAAGTTCTGAGTTCAACATGTGTGGTGACATTGAGTCAGGTATGGTCATTGATAGAACGACTCTAGGCACAGATGAAGAGTGTGAAATCGCTATTCCAGCTAATATCGTGACTAAGTTCTTCATGTTTGACGATGTTGCAGCTGTCGGTGTTGAAACAGAAGAAAATTTACGCTTTGTGCCTTCTTCACTTGAAAACTTCACCATGCCAACACAAGCGATGAATGATCGCACTAGTGCTGATGAAGCTAAGTGTAATGCTTGTCATGACAACATGTCTCACATTAAAGCCCCTCGCCATGGTGTGACTGACTTTACTCAGTGTGCAGATTGTCACAACAATAACTATCCAGGTTCGTATCATGCCGATGTTTATAAGCAAGCTGGTACTGACGAAGATGGCGAACCTACATTTGAACTAATTGAAGGTTTAGAGTACTACAACCGTGATTTAGCAACTGTAGCTCACCGTTTCCATAGTGGTATGTTTGCGGGTAGCACAGGCGGCGGTATCTACTTAGGTGAAGATGGTGAAACTTGGGTTAATTACCCTGCATCTAAAACTGACTGTCAAGCTTGTCATAAAGATGTCGATTCAAACGGTGATGACATGACCTTCTTTGCTGGTGACGGTGAATTAACGTCTGGACGCACTGCAATCGCTGAAAGTAATGATTACGGAGCTACTGTTAATTACATTTCTCCAGTAACAGAAGCTTGTCGTACTTGTCATGCTCACTCAGGTGCAGCAGCGTTAGCTCACTTTAAGAGTAATGGCGCGACAGTTTATGAAGATGGCGTTGAATCTGCCGCTGATGTACCAGTTGAGTCTTGTTCTACTTGTCACGCTGAAGGTAAAACTTACGGTGTTGATGTAATGCATTCTGGTGCAGCTCACTAGTCTTAAATGTTAAGTTGTAAAGTGAACATTTTTCTGTAGTCCTGCAAGATGCAGATAAATGTAAAAGGAGCCTTCTGGGCTCCTTTTTCTTTTGCTAAAACGATCATTAGTCAGTTCATTGCATCATCGTTTAACTAATGTTTGATAATGTGAACTTGAGCAATTATTCATCATTACAAGCTGACTTTACAAAGGCGTTTATTCATACAAAACCCCTTTAATTGTGAGTCAAGACAACCATTGTTTATAAATGTGACTTAAGCCCAACTGACGAGAAGTGATTATTTTCAGATTGTGAAGAGCACGCGTATTGTATTTTGTCAGTTGAATGTTTTAGGTCTGATACCAATTATTATTCACTCGAAATCATTCAATTATTTGTATTTAAAGAGTTTTATATGTATCAATTTCATATTGGCAATTAAAGCTGAGTTACGATTGTCCTGTAAAAATTGCTAATCATGGTCTTTTACTGCCAATTTGTCTGTTTTCGTTTGCTTCCTTACAATGCGCCGCAGTTTAATTAACTTATCTTAATGTTTGTGTTTATAGCGGGTTTTTATGCCGATTTATCTACCCACTAGCTCTACATTAAAACCTGCCCATACTCAGTGAGTATCATTTAGGAGCAAGCCATGTCGACACCGTTACCAGTATCTCAACCATTAGCTAACCCAGCACCCTTAGGTTTAATGGGATTTGGTATGACCACCATATTATTGAACATTCACAATGCGGGCTTTTTCCCGATTGATGCAATGATCCTTGCTATGGGGATATTTTATGGCGGTATTGGTCAAGTGATTGTTGGCATGATGTGTTTCAAGCGTGGTGACACATTTGGCACCACTGCATTTACTTCTTATGGTTTATTCTGGTTAACGTTAGTGGGCTTGTTAGTTATGCCTGAAATGGGCATTTCACAAGCAAGTTCAGCAAGCTTTATGGGGTGGTATTTAGGTTTGTGGGGCGTATTTACTGCGTTTATGTTCGTCGGTTCATTGCGTTACCCTCGTGCTAAGCAGGTGGTATTTGGTTCATTAACAATATTATTTTTCCTACTTGCAGCCCGTGATTTCACCGGTTCAGCACTAATAGGTACGATTGCAGGTTTTGAAGGCATTTTTTGTGGCGCAAGTGCAATTTATTTTGCCATGGCACAAGTATTAAACGCTGAATATGGCCGGGTGATTTTACCTGTTGGTGAGCTAAAGCAAGCTCAAGTTGTCTCTGTAGCAGACACTAACGAGACATTAAAAGCAGCTTAATTACGTTTTAATTGCTCGGTTCATAATAAAAAAGCTGACCTTTGGGTCAGCTTTTTTGTTTGGGTTTAACTCAGTTTATTAGCTTTGCTGCAGACGATACAACCACTTACCGTACAAGAAAATACCCACAGCTGAGATAGTGCCAATAGCAGCAATGATGTACCACGCCATACCGATATTATGTGTGTTATACAATAATGTTGTTAGCTCTTGTGCAGGTTCACCAGTGTACGCGACTAGTGTACTAAAGGCTTCACCTTGAGGAATTGCTGCAACACTTGCTGCATCCATACCTCGTTCGCCTAACAGCTGCAAAGAGAAAATTTCTTTCGATGCATAGATTTCATATAGCTTAGGGCCGAAATAACCTTCCAGTGTCCAGCCTATCCCTTGCGGAAGCATTACAAAGCCTAAATACATGGCTTTTTTGCCCTCAGGGGCGATGTTACCCATAAACTCATTTTTCTTAGGGCTAATCATCATTTCGCCAAAAGAGAATAGCGCAATGGCCAAAACAATCATCCAAGCAGCATTGGTAGCTCCTATCAATACAAATGCCAAAATACTCAATAAGCAACCACCTAACATAGCGGTGGTAATCCGATATTTCGCAGTAAGCGCAGCCACTAAGAAACAGGTGGTCATGATCATGCCGGCATTGAGGTTAAGCATTCCCTCAGGCATGACTTTTGTGCCTGTATTATCAAGTCCTAACCAAAACTGGAAGAAGCCATTAGAAGTACCTTCAGGGCCAAATAAAGAGGTCACAAT
The DNA here is from genome assembly GCF_020806285.1 of Shewanella sp. 10N.7. Lineage (NCBI taxonomy): Bacteria > Pseudomonadati > Pseudomonadota > Gammaproteobacteria > Alteromonadales > Shewanellaceae > Shewanella > Shewanella sp. 10N.7. The sequence goes on along the minus strand of NZ_JAJGZS010000001.1, from coordinate 353,295 downwards.
CACGCTGGTATCAACCCACTCAGCAATATGAATCGGCAATACATCAAATAGGGCATTAAATAAGAACCAGAAGCCAGCAAACACTAACATGTAGTAAATGACCACAGGTTTTTTAAGTTCGTGTAAAGCATCACGCCACAGTGCTTCTTGTTTAATTTCGCCGCTTTTAATTTTGCGGTTGCGTTCAAGTCTTTCTTCTTTACCTGGCTCTTTATAAGCCAATAAAAACAAGAAATTGAATGAAATTATCGCTGCGCAGGCATAAAACACGTTATCCCAGGATAGCTGGCGCATATGTACAGCGACTAACGGACCAAGGAAACCACCAATATTGACCACTTGGTAAAATATCCCCCAAGCCATTGATGTATTCTGTCGTCCTGTAGATAAGACTAAGGTACCTTGAATACCTGGCTTAAATACCCCGGTACCCGCAGCGAGCAAAATTGCCCCTATCAAAAAACCATAAAAACTTGGAAACATAGCCATCACTAGATAGCCCATAATTTTGATTATGGTGGAAGCAAAGATGGTTTCTTTATAGCCGACGCGGTCAGAAATACCGCCGGTAAACACGGGAATGAAGGTTTGCATCATTGCCCATATCGCAATAATGACACCATAGTCGCTTAGGCTAATCCCTAAACCACCTTCAGAAACTGGTGTTTTAGCGTATAAACCCGCACTGGCTTTAACGCCATAGTAAGCGATACGCTCAACCAGCTCCATGCCGCCCACTATCCAAAATATATAGCTCAAGCTGGCAATGGACGCCCACATGCCTAGCTGTTTTACTTCACTTAGGTCGTTACCCGAGTGTGAACTTTCACTCATATGTCACCCTTTATTATGATTATTATTAACATAGGTCGGCTGACACTTTACCTAATTTGTGAGGATTTACCAAAGGAACGGTTACAGAAAGTTAGACTAGTTGTGATATTGGGATGTTTGGCAAACAAAATGAATAGAAAAACATCGAATTGGTCAAATTTTAATTTAGAGCGTCCGTTCTTCAATATACCCGTTAATCAGCAGTTCAGATGCCTTTTGGCGTCAAAGTAATGTGATTGATACTAATGAAATTGATAGCTGCAATAGAATATGTCCGAAATATTAAAAATACCAACGTGTAGCCAGTTGATATTGCTGTTCAGTTAACGTTGAAGGTAAATTCTGCTCAATGCGAGCAGGGCGTGTTGAATCAAGATAATTATACTCGGCTTGGATAAACCAATTTTTTAATAATCGATATTGATAAGATGCGGTCAGAGCTTGGCCTTTTTCATTATTGTCATCATCAGGCGTAAGATCATTATCAGTGACATCAAAATGTTCTACTCTCATTGTGATACGGTGCTTATCCCAACGGCGACTTAACAGTAAAAAGGCTGATTGATACTCATTATTCACCACATCAATGGCCTGTGGTGATTGCATTAATGTATCCCCATTTATAAATTGACTGATAAGCTCAATTTTGTATGGAAGTCGAAATCTCATCCCAGCATGGTAAAACTGAGTTAACCAGGTATATTGGCCATTTTTGACAATGGTGGTATCGGCGTTGTTATCGTAGTAACCAAAAAAAAAATCACCTTTTCCTTTAATCTTCCATTTAGCATGTACGTGATAGCCAAAGCGATTATCTAACTCAATAAAAGGGGCTGAATCTCTAGCTTGTTCATCAAGGCTGCCCCCATCAAGGCTTGGCATATTACTTAAAGGTAAAGTTTCGTGACTAAGGGTTTGCCTAGAACTTATTGTCCAGCCATGCCAAGCTAGCATGGCTCCGACAGTATCATTATTTTGGAATATCGCTGCCGAAACTGAAAAGTCATGCTTAGAAGAGTGGAACTTTCCAAGACGCTCTAGAGTTAATTCAGCCCCAAGATGGCGAAATTCTTCTCCTAGCCAGCTGTTAATAGCGGAGTAACTGAGCGTGTAAGGAGAAGACCAAGCAGTGGCAATATTTTCCAGTGAAATACTCGGGTACATTAAGCCTAATTTCGCATGTAATCTAAGCCCATTATCCAAGGGCAGGCCTCGGTATTTGATAAAGGCTTCTGTCAGTCCTATACCATCGCGAGTTCCATCAATATATCCATTAGCGGTAACTTGAGCTGAAAGTGGGTTTTCCCAATCGACTTTATAGGTTAGTCCTGCTTGAGCTAATGATAATTGGTTGCCCTCATCGAAACGAAACTTTCCTAAACCGCCGTTAGCATAAGAGTCTATCCCTTGTGTATGACTGAGCCTTGTATCGATAATGGCTGAAACGCTATGCTCAGCAGCTAAAGTGGTGTTGCTACATATAAGTAAAATCCAAATCCATTTTTTCATCCGTGAACCTTGTTGTTATTTTTACGGATTAATCGCTCACCTAGCTATAAGCTGATTGTGATAACCAAGTTGTTAGCGCCTTTGCTTCAATTGGCCTTGAGAGATAAAAGCCTTGCCCCATTTCGCAGCCTCTTTGCGTTAGCCACTTTAGTGAACCTTCATCTTCAATCCCTTCCGCTACCACTTTTAATCCTAGATTATGTGCGAGCTGCAGCGTGGAGCTAACAATAATTTGGTCATCTTCATTAACCATAAGGTTTTGTACGAAAGATTTATCAATTTTAAGTTCTTGAACAGGTAATTGCTTTAACTGAGCCAATGATGAATATCCCGTACCATAGTCATCGATAGAGAGTGTCAGCCCTTGTTGTCTGAGCTCTGTAAGTTGTTTTATTGCATACTCAGGATCGGCGACCACAGCATCTTCGGTGATCTCTAATGTTAAGGCATCTATTGGGACTTGTTTATCTTTAATGGCTTGTAACACGTAATGACAGAATTGGTCATCTTTTAAGTTTTCCGCTGAGATATTTACAGCAATTGACAGTTCAATCCCTTGTTCTTTCCATTGAAGGTATTGGCTGAGTGCCTGATCAATGACCCATCGAGTTAAGGCATTCATTTGTCCCATTTTTTCAGCAATTGGGATAAAGCTATCAGGTGGGATCATGCCTCTTACTGGATGTTGCCATCTAACCAAAGCTTCCACATGAGTGACTTTGTTGAGTTTTAGATTAAGTTTAGGCTGGTAGAATAACACTAGCTCATCATGTTCAATGGCAGGTTTTAAGTCATTGACTAATTGCAGCCTGTCTAGTGTATTAACATCAATTTGTTGATGGTAAATTTGCAGATGTAAACGGTTTTTCTTTGCATGCTGAAGTGCTGTATCAGCTTGCCGAAGTAGCGTTTCGAGATCGCTAGGGTAATGAACAAAGCTAACCCCAATAGTTGTTTGTAAATGCAGAGATATGTCTTGATAGCAATATTCAGCTTCAATAGATTTTTGAATATGGTTTATTGATTGAATGAGCTTTTTCTGATCGGAGTGTTCAATCGCGACAACAAATTCATCGCCATTAAGGCGACAAATAGAATCTATTTCGTTAAAGCTAGCCAGCCTAAGTCCCACTTCTTTAATGACCAAGTCACCAACAACATGGCCGAGTGTGCCGTTTATCTCTGTCATACGGCGGATATTTATCTGGCAGATAGCGATAGGGGACTTCGCCTCAAACCAAGCAGAAGTGATCCGTGTTAGCTCATTTTTGTTGCCAAGGTTAGTTAACGGGTCGTGATATGCCTGAAAAGCTATTTTGTTTTCTCTGCTTAATATGGCTTGTTGCATCACAGTAAACTCTTCTGCGAGTTCTCGCATTTCTGCACTATTTCCCACTTCAACTTTGGAGTTGTAATTTCCTTTGGCAATATACTTCGCTTGTTTGATCAGTAATGTGAGTGGTTTAGTGACACCTCGGGCGATGATAAATGCTACGAATAGTGAAATGGGTAATATTATTAACAGCAGCAATAATTGCTGAAACCAGTATTCTTGGGACGATTGAAGGGCGTCATTACGGCTCAGGAACATGAAAGCATGAAGTTGAGCTTGGTTGGCGCCGTTGAGTTCTACTTTACCTAATGCAGATTGCCATAAAATGTAGTCGTCATGAAGGTGATTATGTTGAATGAAACTATCAATTGCTTGGTTAGCATCTATAGAATAAGTGTTGCTTGATAAGCTGATTAGTTGATTTTTTTGCTGCTCTTTAGCCAGTATAAATCCGGTGTTTAAGCCTGTTTGATTAGATATTGACTGAGCTAATTCATCCCCAATAATAAAGCCAAAACCGACCCAACCAATGATATTTGATGCACCACTGGTTAAAGGTGAAAAACGTAACTGGTAGATATAGTTATCTAAAGAATACAGTGGACTTATCACTTCAAACTCTGTCGCTAGAGGCGTACGAAACTGCTTACCTTGTTCGGGGCCTACTTTGACTTTGCCCTTGTTTGCACCATCTGGGGTTGTTAATAACTGGCCTATAATATTGCCCTGTTTATCGACTGCAATGGCTAAGTCTGCATTAATCCGTTTACGATGATTGTTTAAGGCAACTAAAAAGCTTCGCCTATCATCATCAATAAAGACTTCTTTTAAACCAAAATCTTTTGCTGCTGTTTCGGCAAATGCCGTTAAGTAATAATTACGATTATCGTATTCTGATTTAAATACTAACTCGGCAATTGAAAGCTGGCTTTCGAGTTGTTGCTGTTCAAGACGTTTATTGGCGAAATAAGTCAAAGCAAAGGAAATTGCCTGTACAGCAATGAGTAGCAACATGAAAAAGGCGAATATTCTGGTTTGGATACTGCTAAAGAATTTAAGCATTAATAACCTTCCAAGAATTCGAAGTCATCTAAACTTTGTTGTGTAGGGATTTCATCCATTGACGCATTAACTTGAATCGTCAATGTTTCAAGTAAAGGCGTAGTGACAGTTTGGCTATAAGTATTATTGTTAGTTTGTAGCTGTGGGTGCCAAATGTCTAGGCGATATTGAACTTCAGGTATGCTATTAAATTCAACCATACCTAGGTTATTTGTCACGCCAAAAAATGGTGTATCAACCACAAGAACATGCCCACTCATCCAGTCATGAATATTGCAGCCCATAGAAATATGTCCTGCCTGATCGAAAACAAGATCTTTCTGAGAGCTATCTTTACGTAATTTAAAAGAAAAGCGTTTTGGTCCAGATGCTGAATAGATATGGTGGGTAATGTCATCGTCATTAACAAACTTTAGCTGATAACCTTTTTGCATCACGGTGATATAGGGGCTGAACTGTTTATTTTCTTGATGAACTTCAACAGGTTTTTTAACCGGCATTTTCAGCTGTTGCTGCTTATAATCTTCATTTATGGGTGTGAGATATACAACCATATTAGCCATGGGGGTATTAATTGAATCAATGACCATAAAGTTATTACTGAGGACTGGTGAGCTTAAGAGGGGAAAGATTATTCCAGCTATGAGTCTGTATTTTACCTTTGAATGTTTGATCACATTTACCTCTAGTATTTTATTAGCTGGATGCCCTAAGTCGTGCTAAGTCCCGACTCTATAGTTTAAAACAATCATGCTGTGCTTAAGTTGTTGTCTTTAGTAAGATAGAAGGTGGTTAAAATAATAAGAACGTGGCTAAGCAAAAAATATTTCAAAAAGGCGCTAAATTCCCTAACTCTTTTAAATATAGTAAAAAAAAAAGCAAAACCGAAGTTTTGCTTTAATAAATATTTATTATGTACACAAGTGGTTTTTGACTCTTTGGTCAAGATCAGCTTCTAACCACAACATTTCTTATATTTTTTACCGCTGCCACAGGTGCATGGGTCATTACGGTTAATCTTAGCTTCCGCTGTTACCGCTGTGGGTTTATTTAATATACCTTCCAATTGCAAGATATCTTCAGCGACATCAGAGTTAACGGTTATGTTTGCAAGCAATTTACGTTGCTCAACCATTTGCTGAACTTCTTGCATGCGGGCTTCTGTTTGCACGCTTAATACTAACGGGTTTGCTTCAGTGCCTATTTTGGCTTGGCGCTTGGTATTGTAGCCACTTTGACCGTAAGCAGGTTTTGGCGTTTGACGGCCTTTAAAGAAAAATTTATCTGACATAATTGTACCTGCCCATCATTTAATATTAAGAGATTAAAACGGTTTTAATAACGGCAGTCATGCTTGTTTATAGCAACACCAGTCATACCATTAGTGAAAAATCTAAGTAGAGGCGAAGCTTATACAGGAATTAGGTGCATTTGACTAATTAAATGGCGAATAAATGCTGAATATTAGGTATCTGTGCTGAAATTGCGACGATTGATTTCAGATGATGGTGATTGGTGTGGACGATTGATTATTTCGAAGTTGCTCATTTTATAATTAAAATCAATTGATAGTGAGTTTCTATTGATAGTTTACTTCGACGGTATACGACAAGGTTTGATGGCCACTGGCTTGCTCGTGTAATACATCGACCTTTCCACCGACTTCGAACATGGTGCTTTGCTGGGTTAATTGAAATGTTTGTTGCTGACTACCGTTAGGTAAAATAGGCGTAAATAAAATATCATCGCCGCTGTTAGCATAAACAATCACTTCAACATTGGATTGTTCATTACCAGTGAGCATGAACTGACCCAGTTGATTATCAGAAGCAATACAACCATTACCTTGTCTCTGATGCTGGTCTAACTGACAATACACGCTCATTTGATTGGTAATATTACCTAAATTTAGTTCTTGAGTTTGTTCTATGGCGACAGGCGCAACGAGGGTGAAATTTGCTTGGGCAATGGCTGTTGCGAGCATAAAAAGTGACATCAGCAACTCCCTATTAGTGATTTTAATTTAATTCATCATATAGAGTGTAATAGCTGGTGGATTTATAAACAGTGTTATTGATTGATTATTGCTTTCTGGCGATCGTTTGTGTGGGAAAGGTCACATATTCACCAGGCGCTAAGGTTACGGTTTCTGATTGCAATTGGTTATTAATTTCTATTTGGTAATCACCTGGCACAAGTTGTTCAAAAATAAATACCCCATCATATTCCACCCGCGCATGATACTTTGTTTTATCGGCATGAATTAGGGTGACAGAGACACCTTTAGCGGCAACGTCGTTTTCATAATAAACCTCCCCATCAAGTTCTGCGGTAAATAGAACAGGAAATAGCACTTCGGCCACATTACCTGGGTGCGCTTCAATCATCAAAATACTATTGAGTGGTAATAGAAAAGGGTCAGGCAGTGAGCGCTCATTGAGAACTAATTTATGGGGTCTTGAGGTTTGAATATGGGTAATTAATAATTGACCGTTATCGTCAGTTTCATTATCTGAGTTGGTGTGACCAGAAAACCTTAATCCTGCCATCGGTAATTCATTGTCATCAAATTGGCCATTATTGTTGTCGTCTTGAAAAGCGACAATTTTAACACTGCCAGTGTTTAAGTGACTGACTCGATCTAGCAACCAAGTATTATCTGCCGAAATAAATAACGCTGAACTGCTCCATTTAAATTGCGCAAACCAATCACCTTCAGAGTCATTTTCTACGGTCAGTCTTAAGGTGCTAGAATCGAGAAAATAGGATAGTGAGTTTCTGAACGTGACTTCGGCCTCTGCTAAAGGTTGATAACGTACTTCAAACTGGTAGTTACTTCTATCTGAAAAGGAAGTGCTCGCATTAGAGACTAACTGAGTTAGCTCAGTAGTGGGCAATAAGGCGATATCTGCGTAACTTCGCAAGAACCAGTCATCAACCCGCCCCGAAAGAGCCAATCTATTGGCCCACTTTTCATTTTCGGCACTATTTTGCCAGCTGAGTTCATTGCTTAAGGATAGGTGCTGCAACTGCCCTGCAATCGTCGTTGCAAGATAAAGACTATCATTAGCAACATTTTGGTCCTGCCAACGGCCATTGACTCCCCAGCTCATATTGGTGTCGCTGATGTTGCCACTGAGGTTTATATTCGCGCGTTGTTTTAGGCGATTATTTTCATTGTCCCAAGACTCAAAATTATCATACTGTGCCCATTCCGCCTGCCAATCCACCAAACTATTACTGCCTTGGGCGATAATATTGGCAGCCGATCCTGTATCGTTTCCAGTTAGATTAATTTGCCAGACACTGTTATCAGTCAGGAAATTTACTGAGACTGTAGGACTAAATAGCCACTTATCTTGTGATATTTGTTGTTCAATTATTGCCACGCCAGCACTGAAGTTATCAGTCACAGCCCAATTTGCGCTGGCATAGACTTGTTGCAGATCATCTTGTTCTCGCTGCATGACACCGAAATTCATCCCGAAACTATTAGCTTGCATTTGAGAAGGGTCTAATAACTTACTGAAAGATTCTGTACGGGTTTCACCATTGGGACCAAAGAAGCGCAGTTGATATTGATTTAAACCAATGTAGTAAGGCACTTGTTCAAATCGGTATTGGCCATTATCTGTCACTCTTTGAACAGAGATTAATCCACCATTTCGATACAATTCAACATCCCAGCCAGGTTCAAGTTCGCCATCGACAACAAGGTAACGAATATCATCGATAAAGCTATCTCCCGTATTGATAATAACTCCATCACCGGAGCTCGCACTGGAAACTAGCGCTAAATTATGGGAATCAATACTGCCTAAACGATAGTAATTAACCCAAGTATCGGCCATTTCTTTCTCGATATAGGCGTTGAGGGATTCACCATATTCTGACCACGAATACCCTGCATATGCACTATGACCGAGGATATCGGTTCTAGCTTGTATAAAGCCATCAAAACGGACTCTATCAGTGTCAGTTTGTTTGCGTTGAGAAACGCCTAAATCTGCATGTACGGCTAAATCGCCTATATTGGCATAACCCGTATCAATGTGGCGTTGGTTAATTGGAACGTTGGCTTTTTTCTGATCATTGAATTGCTGAAACCGTTTTTGACGGGCGATTAACTGGCTCAACGGAATCAAGCTATTTTCAGTGATATTGATCAGTTGCCTTGCATTATCAAATGTAATTTCAAGCCCCAACATTTGTTTTACGACTGAAAGTTCCAAGTACATATCCCAGTCATCTTTGAATACTGAACTTGGGCTATGATTACACTGACTATTTTGCGCGATATAACGCATTAAACCTTGGCTTACATCAATACTGTTATCGGATGATAAGTACCAGCCTGCCAGCGTGAGAGGCGCTATTTCAACTTGTAATGGCAGCATTAAGTTGTCTGCAAGAAACTGCATGGGTAAATAGATTACGCCGTTATCGTGATAAATAAACATCTCATCACTTAGCCGTTCAGAACCATAGTTAAATTGGGTAACAAGAAACTGCTCTTCATTGGTTGTTGATTCAGTGTAAGTGCGGTTAATAATATTTGAGCAGGTTTCAAACGAGTTAGTTTCAGCGATGTTGGCGCTAGATTTCACTTTAGTGGTTATGTCTTTGGAAGCCACTTTATCTACTATGGGATTCGTCGGTGCTGATAGGGTGAGAATATTAGGCTCTTGAGCAGCATGGTGTATTTTATTGGAAATTGATTTAGTCACCACTTCAGGAGTTGATTGAGATGATATCTGTGGTTTGGCTTGAGCCTTTTCTATGAAAGGTGCAGCCACAGGTGTAGTTACAGACTTATGCTTAGAGCTAGAGTTAACGGAACTGATTTTTTGTTGCGTTAAATTTGATTCAGTCTGAGTTTTAATGATTGTTTTGGGAATTTCTGACTTACGGACAATCTGCTCTGAAGAGCTCTTTGGTACAACTTCTTTAACTGTTTCATTTATATGCGCAGTTTGATTTGGCAAGACTGCATTGGATAAATCAGGTGTTGGAGGGTGCTCACTGGCGGTATCTTGAATAGAGGCTGTATCGCGAATATAAAAAGTATTTTGCTGTGCAGGGATACTTTTTAATGTGGCTAAAAAAGTGCCAGAATCAGTTTTCCAGGGCATTGATGACTCAAGCCCTGGGTTCACCAGTTCGATATAAAGTAGCAGTATGACTATGGCAAAGGTGTACTTTAGTAATCGATTTACATGCTGTAATAGCATTTGTTCCAGTTAATTCTCTATCTATATGATGCCTTTAAAGTACTAGAGGGTTATTTTCTGTTCGATAGTTTGTGGCTTAAATAATCCGTCATTTTCAACGTATTTAATGACTAAATCAGTGCCAGGTTTAATCTTGTTATTAAGGGTAACCGCAAACGCCCGATGGGTCATTTCAGTATATATCGCCGCATTTTTTGAGCTACCGATTAATTCATCACTCTTGGCATCAAATACTTCAATATCACCATAACTACTGCGCTCACCTTGGCGGGTAATAGACACAATAAGCTGTTGCTGTCCTTCAATATCGGATATTTGATGATTAGCGATATTAAGCTGAGCGGTTAATTCGCCTACTCGCATAATGACAGGTATAGCGATGCGTAAGTAAGCTGTCACAGATAAGCTTAAACTATCGGTTTTATCGGTAGTTTGCTCGCTACTGGTAGGCGCGAGGGGAATTTGATGGAAGACAATATAACTGCGATATTCACCCTGTTTAATGTCTTTTGGCGGTCTCACTGCCAGTCTCACCCGCGTGCCTTGTTCAGGTGTTAAGCTCACTCTTCTTGGGGAATAACGGGTAAAGCTTGCAAGTGATGTGGTGCTCGTTTCAGAGTCTATGATTTCAAATTCACCAGAAGGTAATAACTGTTTGTCTTCAAGATAAATTTCATATCGTGATGTTTGGTTGCTCTTGTTTACTAAAGAAAATACCGCGCTTTTATCTCGTTTGTTATCGAGTTCAACACGGGTAGGTGTCACAAGAAGATTGGCATGTGCGAAAGAGGTGAGATTAATCACAATCGTGATCAGTAATATTATTTTTAATTTCATGATGTTGCCCAGCTAAATTTACATGCAATAGTCTGCAATTATTATAATTTTTGTCGTTAGCTTACTTCGAGCTTACTTGAATCTAGATTAACGTATTATTTAAAAATTAATGTTGCGCATTATTGTTAAAGATTGAGATTAGATCAAAATCTCGCGGCGATCCATTTTGAATCTACACCGCGAAATTTTACTCACGACTAATCCGTGTTACTCAATAAAGAGGTAATGATGAGATTAGTAAGTAACTGAAAGTGTGTAACTTAATCCGTGGGTTCCAGGAGTTGCTGTAGCCGCAAGGATATCTAACGTTCCACCAACATCAACAGCTAAAGTATTACTTGCAACAGTACCAGTTGCACTAGCAAGTGTTGGAGTGAATGTAACACCTGGAACTGAAGTATCTGCGGCTGAAAGAGAGAGGTTAACGGTTCCGTCAGCAGCGGTTACAGTGAAAAGCCCTGTATTAGCTGTTGCGCCGCCAGCAACACAAGCTGCACCAGTTACTGCATCTGAATAATCTAAAGCACACTGGCCATCAGCAGCGATAGATACATCACCAAATTCCATTTCTTCAGTTTCAGCAACAGTAATAGGGTACACAAGTTGGAAGTTTGCAGTACCAGTAGCATCTTCTGCACCAGCTTGAGTTGAAAGTAGAAGGGTTGATGCGATAAGTGTAGATAATAGTAATTTATGAGTCATTTTAGTGTTCCAAGGTAATAATATTATAGTTTTAGTATGCCCGCATTTTTTGTATGGGTTATTGTCTCTTGTAAACAAGGACTTATTTACTTGGGCAAAATAAAAGTAACAGTATTGAAATATTTTGCAACACTATTGTTACACTTGTAACCAAGAGTTCTGTTATCGCTAAATCTTCTAAGGTATAACGGATTGAGATTAAGGTTTTCTAATTCATTAGTATTAGATACTGGAAAAATTAATAAGTTACTGAAAATACGTATGATCGCTCTCTATAAGATTTAAAGACTCTTATTTTCAACTTTGTTGCTTTAGTAGTAATCAAGATCTGTACTGGGTTTGTGGCGGGGTGACAGCAGTGATAAATAAGTGTTTAATTGCTCATTAAGTGTACAGCTCGTTTTAAATTTGAGTCATTCAGTCAATCGAAAAGGCTCGATTGGATCGCTTGCGGATCGTTTCTGTGTTGTTGACCTTTTGTAACACCGATGCAATGATGTCGTTCAAATACGAGGCGTATTGGTCATTAATAACTGCTAATTTTAAAGCTTTAAGCTATTTGTTGGTTGTTAATTGGTATTTTTGCATGTTAATTAATTAAGTGACTAATAATAAGAGTAATTTTATATACAATGTGGTTTTATATGATTAAACAAAATCTAATGATAACTTCGAAATTATTGAAGTCTATTTGCATTATTGGTTTGGTTTGTATAACGAAAATGGTATCAGCTCAAATCTCTATTACTGAAATTCAGCCAATTACTTTTCCGACGGTATTACAAAATAACGGTAGTAGTACAACTGTTGTGGTTAACTGGAAGGGAGCAATTGGCAACTCTACCAATTCTATCTTGCTTGATAATGACTACTCACAAGGCCGATATTACATTACTTCAGACTCGACAGCCCCTATTGATATCAACTTTATTAGCCTAGCGAACGAACCTCTTATTCAACTTAAAAACTTCAGAGTACGCTATAAAAATGTAACCTACAAAACCTTCCCCATTCTTGGGCTAGAAAACCCAGGGGCTGCTGGAGAATATATTGATATTGGAGCCAAGGTTGTTGCCAATAAGAAATCTAGTCAAGGGGCTAAATTTTTACAGTATTCTTTAAGTGTTGAAGAGCAATAAGCCCTCATCGTGAAATAGATGTTTAGGTTTTAGGTTTTAGGTTTTAGTTAAACCCAGGTTTAGAACAAAAAAAGGCTATCAACCACTAGTAATAACATAGGTTGACAGCCTTTTATTTCAGTTTTTTATGCCGTTAGTTAGCTTTCTAATTTCGCTAATTCAGCTTTCTGTTCAGTTAGCTTTTCAATATCGCGTTGATATTCAGCTTGCTTAGCACGTTCTTTCTCAATCACCGCAGCAGGTGCTTTCGCCACAAAACCCTGGTTAGATAACTTGCCTTCGATACGTTTAAACTCACCAGCGGCTTTTTCAAGTAGTTTGTCGATACGGGCGATTTCTTTAGCCACATCAATCAAACCAGCCATTGGGATTAATAACTCCATGTCGCCTACTAGCTGTGTCGTCGACATTGGCGCAGTTTCACCGTCAGCTAAGATGGTCATAGTGTCAAGTTTAGCTAAAGTCTTGAAGAACGTTTGGTTGGCTTCAAGGCGAGCTTTATCCTGTTCACTTACACCACGCAGTAGAGCATTGAGTGGTTTAGAAGGGGCAATGTTAAGCTCTGCACGAATATTACGTACTGCAGTAATGACCTGCTTAACCCACTCTAAATCTTCCATCGCTTGTGCATCAACTTTAGCTGCATCAAACTCAGGGAACTCGGCTAGCATTAACGTGTCACCTTCAACCCCAGCAAGTGGTTTAACACGTTGCCAGATGGTTTCTGTAAGGTATGGCATCATTGGGTGCATTAAGCGCTGCATTTTCTCTAATACTGTGACTAATGTATGGCGAGTACCACGAAGCTGCGCTTCGTTGCCACTTTGCATCACAGGTTTAGTTAGCTCTAAGTACCAGTCACAGAATTGGTTCCAAGTGAACTCATAAATAGTGTTAGCTGCTAAGTCAAAGCGGTAGTTAGCCATATGATCGTCGTAGGCTTTAACGGTTTGATTAAACAAACCAATAATCCAACGGTCAGCAAGCGACAGTTCCATTTCACCAGGCTTGCCATCAACAAGCAATTGACCACAATCTAATGCTTCGCCAATAGCGTCTTCATCAGCACCTTCAGTTTGCACTTCAGTGTTCATTAACACGTAACGTGATGCATTCCAGATCTTGTTACAGAAGCTACGGTAACCATCAAGACGTTTCATGTCCCAGTTGATGTCACGGCCAGTCGATGCCATAGACGCAAGCGTAAAACGCAGTGCATCAGTACCATGTGCTTCGATACCTTCGCTGAATTCTTTACGAGTACTTTTCTCAATTTTGGCGGCCATTTTAGGCTGCATCATGTTGCCAGTACGCTTTTCAACTAATGATTCTAAGTCAATGCCATCAATCATATCTAAAGGATCAAGGACGTTACCTTTAGACTTAGACATCTTATTACCGGCTTCATCACGGATAAGACCTGTGACGTAAACCGTTTTGAAAGGCACTTGTGGTTTGCCGTTTTCATCTTTAATGAAATGCATGGTCATCATGATCATGCGGGCAACCCAGAAGAAGATAATATCAAAACCAGTGACCAACACATCTGTTGGGTGGAATGCTTTTAACTCTTCAGTGTTTTTCGGCCAGCCTAAGGTTGAGAACGTCCATAACGCTGAGCTAAACCATGTATCTAATACATCGTTATCTTGGCGCAGTACTACTGATTCATCAAGATTATGTTTAGCGCGAACTTCTGCTTCGTCACGTCCTACATAGACTTTACCTGACTCGTCGTACCATGCCGGGATACGGTGACCCCACCAAAGTTGGCGTGAAATACACCAGTCTTGAATATCACGCATCCAAGAGTTGTACATGTTCTCGTATTGCTGAGGAACGAACTTAATGTCGCCATTATCAACAGCTTCCATAGCCGTTTTAGCCATTGGTGCAACTGATACATACCATTGGTCAGTCAGTAATGGCTCAATGACCACACCTGAGCGATCGCCGTATGGCACTTTTAGTCCATGTGGGTCGATTTTGCCCAACAGGCCTAGGGTATCAAACTCTTCAACAATCGCTTTACGTGCAGCAAAACGCTCTAAACCTGCGTAACGCTCAGGTAAGCTGTTATCTAATTCGTTGTTTGCTGTGCCATCAGTATTAACCACTTCAGCTGAGCTACGAATGTCAGCATTAATCGTTAAGATGTTGAACATTGGCAATGCGTGACGCTTACCAACTTCGTAATCGTTAAAGTCATGAGCAGGGGTAATCTTCACACAACCGGTACCAAACTCTATATCAACATAATCATCAGCGACGATTGGGATAAGGCGGTTTACGATAGGCAGTAAGATGAATTTACCAATCAATGACTGGTAACGTTCGTCATCAGGATGAACCGCAACAGCACTATCACCTAACATGGTTTCTGGACGTGTTGTAGCCACTTCTAAGTAGTCTTTACCATCGCTAGTTAATGCGCCATCAGCAAGCGGGTAGCGGAAATGCCACATGCTGCCTTGCTTTTCTTTGTTCTCAACTTCGAGATCAGAAATTGCGGTGTGTAGCTTTGGATCCCAGTTAACTAGGCGCTTACCACGGTAAATCAATTCGTCATCATATAAGCGTACAAACACTTCTTGTACCGCTTCTGACATGCCTTCATCCATTGTGAAACGCTCACGCTCCCAATCAACAGATGCGCCTAAACGACGTAGCTGCTTGGTGATGGTGCCACCAGATTCGTTTTTCCAATCCCAGATGCGCTCGATGAAGTTATCACGTCCTAAGTCATGACGACCTAAACCTTCTTCAGCAAAGACCTTACGCTCAACCAGCATTTGGGTGGCGATACCTGCGTGGTCGGTTCCCACTTGCCAAAGGGTGTTTTTGCCCTTCATGCGTTGGTAACGCGTCAACGTATCCATGATGGTGTCTTGAAATGCATGACCCATGTGCAAACTACCCGTCACATTTGGTGGCGGGATCATAATGCAATAATTACCTTTTGACTCATCGCCATGTGGTTTGAAGTAGCCTTGCTCTTCCCAGTTTTGGTAAAGAGATTGCTCTATTGACTGCGGGTTATATGTTTTTTCCATGGGATTTTTGTTTTCTCAATCTAAATTAATAGTTGGTATTGTTAACGAATCAACTGACTTAAACGCCAGTGAACTCAGTTGTTGTGAGTTCAATGCCTAATTGCTTGTAATCACGGTAGCGAGCACGGGCAATTTGTTTAAGCGCATCATCATTAGCAACAAAATCGATAATATGCGGGAAATTAACCGCAAATGATGGCACTTGGTCTGCAAGATTGATCAGTAAATGACGACTTTTATTGGCGCCTAATTTATCAAATCCAATCTCGACAGGGGAACCTGTTACTGGTCCTTCCCCTTTTAAATTGTGGGGAACAAATGCCGTTGGCTCAAATTGCCAAAGCAATTCGTCAATAGCGTACGCCTGCTGTTTGTCTTGGCAATGAATATAAATTAATTGCTGCTGACGGTAATGCTTTTCTGCCAATTGGCAAGCGGCTAAAAATACACTTTCAATAGCGCTGGGCTGTGTATTGATAGCGGGCATTAAGTAAAACAGAGTCTTTGGCATGCTTTTACTATATTTGACGAAGTAAAGACGGATTTTACACTAAAAGCAACTCATGGGGCTAGGGCGGACAGAGGATAAATTAACATTTAGATGTGATTTTTAATTCATTTAGAAAAACAAAAAAGGTGAAGAATTGCTTCTTCACCTTTTCTTATCAAGCTCAATCTATCGGCTTGTGTCAATAAGGCTTATTCGCCTTGGTCAACACCTGCACGATTAATAAGGAATTGGCTTAAGATTGGTACTGGGCGACCAGTTGAGCCTTTATTTGCACCGCTGTTCCAAGCTGTACCTGCAACATCAAGATGTGCCCAGTTATATTTCTTAGTAAAACGAGATAAGAAACATGCTGCTGTAATTGAACCCGCTGGACGACCACCTAAGTTAGTCATATCAGCAAATGGGCTTTCAAGCATTTCTTGATACTCATCCCAAATCGGCATACGCCACGCGCGGTCACCTGATTGTTCACCCGCATTTAATAGCTCGTGAGCTAATGGGTTATGAGACGAGAATAAACCAGATGCATGTTTACCTAATGCGATAACACAAGCGCCAGTTAAGGTCGCAGTATCAATCACTAATTCAGGGTCGAAGCGTTCAACATAGGTCAGCACATCACATAATACTAAACGGCCTTCAGCATCGGTATTTAATACTTCAACGGTTTGACCAGACATAGTAGTAAGAATATCGCCTGGACGGTAAGCATCACCTGCAGGCATGTTTTCACAACCCGCAAGAATACCGATAACGTTGATAGGCAAGTTCATTTCACATAAGGCTTTCATTACGCCGATAACACCTGCAGCGCCGCCCATGTCGTATTTCATCTCATCCATGCCATCGCCAGGTTTTAATGAAATTCCGCCTGAATCGAAGGTTAAGCCTTTACCGACTAACACAATAGGCTTTTCAGTTTCATCAACAGCGCCTTTGTATTCCATCACTGTCATGATCGATTCATTGGCACTCGCGCGGCCAACAGCTAAGTATGAGTTCATACCTAGTTTTGCCATTTGCTCTTCGCCAATGGTAGTCACGGTTAAGTTGTCATGCACTTCGCCGATTTGACGAGCTTGAGATGCTAAATATGCTGGGTTACAGATATTTGGTGGCATGTTTGCAACATCACGACATAAGTCCATACCAGCAGCAACAGCCATACCGTGTTCAATTGCACGTTCGCCAATGGTTAATTCACGACGAGTTGGTACATTGAATACCATTTTACGTAACGGACGACGCGTCTCGCCTTTACGGGTTTTTAAAGTATCGAAGCTATATAAACTGTTATAAGTTGTTTCAACAGCTTGGCGTACTTTCCAATAAGTGTCGCGACCTTTAACGTGTAGTTCAGTTAAAAAGCACACTGCTTCCATTGAACCTGTTTCGTTTAAAGTGTTAATCGTTTTGGTGATAATTTGTTTGTATTGGCGTTCATCAAGTTCACGCTCTTTGCCACAACCGACTAACAAAACGCGCTCACTGAGTACGTTAGGTACATGATGCAACAATAGCATCTGTCCTGGTTTGCCTTCTAAATCACCACGTCGAAGTAGGTTACTGATGTAACCTTCACTGATTTTATCCAATTGCTCCGCGATACCAGACAAACGACGAGGTTCGTATACACCGACAACGATACAAGCTGAACGTTGTTTCTCGGGGCTGCCGCTCTTTACGCTAAACTCCATGAGCACTCCTAGATTATTAAAGACAAATTTTTATATTTATTAGATAATGTTTTAATTAGGCCTGTTTGGCCATATTTACAAACCTTTAAGGAAATAAATCCTTGGTAATTTCCTGCTATGCAGCTAAATGAATTACACTTAAGGAAGCTCACGAGCTGGTCAGAAAACTATCAATAACTGCTAAAAGCAGACATTTTATAGTGAACTTACTCTGATACCAGCAAAAAGACAAGTTTAGACAGTGGATCCTACCTGTGATTGTATTTAGATACTTGATCGTTGAAGTTTTAAAAGCCCAATTTGCGATACTTTTGGTGCTGTTAACTATTTTTATTAGCCAGCAATTTGTGCGTGTATTAGGGGATGCCTCAAATGGTGAATTTCCTGCATCGTTAGTACTGACATTGTTAGGCCTGAATTTACCGCAACTGACGGTGTTAGTACTGCCGCTGAGTTTTTTCTTAGCGATATTGCTGGCCCACGGGCGAATGTATGCCGAAAACGAAATGGTGGTTCTCCATGGCGTTGGGATCAGTGAATGGTATGTGACTCGGGTGACTTTGCTTATTGCTGTGGCAAACCTAGTGTTTACCGGTATTTTGTCACTCTATGTTGGCCCGTGGGCCGAAGAGAAACAAAACCAAGTACTGGAGCAAGCCCAGTCTGAAGCAGGCTTAGCTGCGATTGTCCAAGGGCGCTTTCAAGCAAGCCCTAATGGCCGCGCCGTATTATTTGTCGAAAAAATTTCTAAATCCAATGAGTTACAAAATGTATTTGTAGCGCAACTCCCCGATCCTGAAGATGAAGAAGGCCTAACCAATGTGGTGGTCTCTGAGCAAGGGCGTGTTGTTGAAGACCGCTTTGGTAGCCAACAATTGCAACTGGATAATGGCGTCCGATATCAAGGTAGTGCTCATCATCTTGATTACCAAATGATTGAATTTGGTGGTTACCGGATGGAAATTAAAGAGCAAGAAGTGGATGAAAGGCGACGCAAACTGTCCGCATTACCAGTCAATGAGCTTTTAACAACCCCAGGGCCTGAAGCTGTGGCTGAATTCCAGTGGCGATTAGCACTGCCACTAGCGATCCCTTTAATGACATTGATTGCAGTACCACTTGCTCGAGTTAATGTGAGACAAGGTAAATTTGCCAAGATGTTCCCTGCGATTTTATTGTATCTGGGTTATTTCGGCTTAATGGTTGCTGGACGTAAAGCGCTAGAGGACGAAGTGATTCCATTAGCCTTGGGTATGTGGTGGATCCATGGCTCCGCGCTGGTGATGGGCTTGTTCTTGCTCGGTAAAGAGCGTCCAAACGGTGCGAAAATATTGCAGGTATTTAAACGTAAGCATAAGCAGGAGGCAGTATGAAAATATTAGATCTCTATATTGCACGCGTTATCATCAGTACATCAGCTTTGTGTCTACTTATCTTGACAGGTTTGTCGGGCATTATTAAATGGGTTGACCAATTGCGTGTTGTTGGCCGCGGCGCATATACCATGCTGGATGCGGTCATTTATGTCATCTTTCTTATCCCACGTGATATTGAAATGTTCTTTCCTATTGCGGTGCTGTTAGGTGCGTTAATCGGCATGGGCATGTTAGCGTCCAATTCAGAACTTGTGGTGATGCAAGCATCAGGTATGTCGCGTTTACAAATTACTATTTCAGCGATGAAAACCGCTATTCCGCTGATGATTATCGTGATGGCGTTAGGTGAGTGGGGCGCACCCGTTGCAGAGCGGAGCGCTAAAGAGTTGCAAGCCACTAAAGTCTCTGGCGGTAGTTTAATTAAATCTCACCGAGGGGTGTGGGCTCGGGACGGTGACTTATTCGTTAATATTGGTGAAGTAGAAACCATCAATACCCTCAATAACATCACCTTTTACGAGTTTGGTGACGATTTAAAGCTGAAAACCATGACCCAAGCAATGCGGGCGCATTTTGCTAATGGTGTTTGGCGTTTAATGGATGTAAAAAACACTCATATTACTGAAGACCAAATCACCTTAGAGTACCAGGAAGAGCGGGTTTGGAATTCAACGTTAACGCCTGATAAGTTAAGTGTGGTGTCGGTGAAACCTGAAGCATTAAGTATTCAAGGTTTGATTGGTTATTTAGAATATTTAAAAGTGAACCAGCAAGATCCCAGTCGTTACGAACTCGCACTTTGGCGTAAGGTTATGCAGCCGATTACCGTAGCTGTGATGATATTGGTTGCATTGTCATTCGTATTTGGCCCATTAAGAACGGTAACAATGGGCGCCCGAGTATTATTGGGTGTGGTTGCTGGATTTAGCTTTTATATCTGTAGCGAAATATTCGGCCCGTTGAGTATTGTGTACGGACTACCTGCTTATATTAGTGCTAGTATGCCTGCAGTATTGTTTAGCGCGGGGGCGTTATACTTCATTAGGAAGTAATTATCTGATTTTACTTTAAATATTAAAACCAGCCTGAGCATATTTATGAGTCAATGGCTGGTTTTTTTGTGTCTACTATTTATTTCTCTTATTGTTCACACTTAATACTCAGGCATATTATTGATAGCTATTAGCCATTGAATGCTAATGACTTATTTAATGCATGTGAGAGACTGCATAAAGGGAATTGAGGCTGTTGGCTCAGACTTCTAGTTATATATAGCTAGAAGCCTGTGCTAAGGTTATAGCTAAAGTGAATGTGTAATTTTAACTGGCCATTTGGGGGTAAACACAGTTTCTACCGCCTTCTTTAGCTTGATATAGATGCTCATCAGCGCGGGTAATTGCTGAATCTACAGTGTGGTCTTTATCAGCGCTGCCAATGCCAATACTGACAGTGATAGGAATGGTGGTATTTTCGTACTCGATTGGATGGTTTTTAATGGTTAGGCGAACTTTTTCAGCAACTTCATAAGCATCATTAAGAGGAGTGAGAGGTAACAAGATTAAAAACTCTTCTCCGCCCCAGCGTGAAATCATGTCTTGTTTTCGTAACGTGCCTTCAAATAGCTTTGCTAATTTAACCAATACTTCATCACCATATTTGTGGCCGTATTGGTCATTCACATGTTTAAAATAGTCTACATCAATCAATAATATGCTCATCGTGTTGTTGTTTCTAACTACTCGAGCGTATTCATAACTGAGCTGTTCCATCATCGCACGACGATTGGGAATATTGGTTAAATGATCTCGGCGTGCCTGTTGTTCAAACTTTTCGCTGAGCTGCTTTACATGTAAAAAAGATTGGTGACGGGAGTACTCATAATATCCTGCCAAAAACGTCAGTGTCATCAGGGAGTACAGCACACGCGTTTTGAATTCATAGGAATAACTGGCTTGCAGCAATTTATCGTCAGGGTAAAACATTATCACGCAGTAACAGAGTATAAAGCCTAAGGTATTTCTTAATCCGCCTTTTAATCCCCCAAAAAACATCATTACAGGCGGGACTAGGAATACCCATAACGGCCCAGTGTTATTCGAACCACCGCTATACACTAGATATAACATTAAGGTGATTAAGCTTAACTGAATTAGGGTGCTAGACGTTTCAAAACGATATTGTTTTAGGAACAGCCAATGATTTTGTAACGAGAGGAAAAATAAAACACTCGACAGTAATAGCGTGATTGCCAGAGAGATATTGTTTTCTAGGTAAGCATTGATGCCCAATATGAAGGTAATAGAAAAGCCAACGGTGCCGAACCAATTGATAATTAGAATTTTATGACGTTTTTCAGGATCATCATAAAGCTCTGTACCACGGTTCAGATAACTTAAAAGTAATTGTTTCATCGCAATGAGGCTATTCAAAGTCTTATGTTCATCCCTTTACGCCCAAAATGTTCCTTTTATAAGCTTAAATGAAATCGCGCAATACTACTCATTGATACGCTGTATCTATTAATCTCATTATCTTCTTAAGATACTCCAGTAAATCGATTACGCCAAGTAACATTCGTATGCTAATCAATAGTCTGTTTAATGGACTAAGTAATGAAACATGTTATTGGTTATCGATAAGGCTCAAACTGGGACAGATATAACAGTAAAGGTAGAGTTTTAGGTAATAAAAAAGCCAACTGAATGAGCAATTGGCTTTATGGATATGATTAATTGCTTCATTTTTAATGAAGCGAACAATACTGACTTTAACCTTGATTAAGCACCGCGCCAGTTACGCATTTGATTCGCTTCAAGGGATAATACTACGACTTCCGAGCGAGTCATTTTATCCTGCAGGGCTAATTTGTCAGGGTTGATAAGAATAAATAAGTTACCAATACCTGCAAAAGACCAAACAACACGAGCAATAGCAGTAATGAAACTTAAGTTTTGCCCATTAGGATGCTGCACTTTTAAGCGCCATGCTCTCATTCCCAGAGTTTGACCACCGCGACTCCAAAATATGGCATAAAATCCAGCAACACATATGACTAACCAAAGCTGATAGAAACCTTGATAAAGTGGGGTTTGATTAAGCAAGTCAGAAACATGTTCATGGCCATTCATGCCAATCACACCTGTGCTGGTTAATCCAAAAAAGAGTCCAAATCCAATCACACCAGCAACCATATATACGGCTACGGCAAGTAAAGCATCATAAATTATTGCGCCGCAACGCTTTATAAAACTAGCTCTGGGAAAGTTAGCGTGTTCTGAATTAATCATGTAAACCCTTTGAATTAGCTGGCAGGTGTGTCTTCGTCTTCTTCTCGGACAAATTTGATACTGGTAAACCCGAATCGAGCAAACTCAGTTTTACGGAATTCCTTTTCAGCTTTCGCGCCTTTTTTTGACGTCATTGCCACTTGCTGTTCCATTGCTAAAAAGCCAGTTAAATCGATGCCTTCAGCTTCGGCTGCTGCTTCATATAAATCGTGATGAACGTCATAGCTAAATGGGATAACTTTGGTTTTACCTTTAAAGGTATAAATGACTTGGCGGGCCATGGAAACTCCTAAAATCGCAAACAGTAGTATGAGTGGAAATAAACTCATACGGCTAAAAATGCCTACAACATTTCAGATGCTGACATATGGGCATTTTGTTGGCTATTATAACGAAAGCTTTAGGTGCAAGATAGCTCAGAACTTGCGTGACAATAATAATCATCATTAAAAAGGAAAATGAATGTCTAGATTGATAACGTTAGCCGCCTTGTTACTTTGTTGTTTAGGGGTAATTAGCTTTTCAACTTCTGCCTATGCAGGTATGGAAGCATTTAAAGATGGCACCGCGATAAAAGGTTACGGTCAAATTGCTGCAATCGATTCACAGCTTGTTATCCCAAAGGGTATGCAATTCAAAGTCGCGTTTGATATGAGTAAAGCCGCTAAACCTAATGAGGTTAATCGCAATTTAAACACCTTAGCCAGATTTATCAATATGCATGAAGCTGTGGGGGTTAAAGCTGAGAATATACAGTTAGCTATGGTCGTACACGGTGCTTCAGTTGCCGATTTAGCAAATGATAGTTTTTATCAAAGTCAGCATTCAAGTAATAAAGAACTGACTAACGCCAACAAAGCATTAGTGAGTCAATTGGTAAAATATGGTGTAAAAATTTATATTTGTGGGCAAAGCGCTGCGTATTATGGTTTAGACAAGGATGCATTACTGCCAGGTGTGGATATGGCTTTATCGGCAATGACAGCTCATGCAATATTAGCGCAACAAGGATATAGCTTAAATCCGTTTTAAGTCTGAAAATGCTGACTGTCGATAAGGAGCTGCTTGCTTTGTTAGGGCTCTGCTTACTTTCATTTGGGCTCTGCTGACTGAGTTAGAAATACTGCTTGCTTGAGTTAGCCTTTTTTAATTTAATCATCGCTAGGATTGAGCGCTTCTTTTATCTCATCACTGCCAAAGCCTTTGCGCATTAAGTAAGCATAGGCTTTTGATTTACCTTTATAGTCTGATAAATCATAGCGTTTTCTAGCCAACTGCTCGCGGCAGCTCTTATAAAAGTCTATATCTTCGCTAAGGCTTAGTTGGTAAATAATATTCTCAAACTCGCTGACATCAATCAGTCTTTGTTTGAGCTCTTGTAGGATAAGAGTTTCGCCTTTGCCTTTATTATATAACTTGATAATTTCAGTGGTTAAATCGACTTTGTCAGCTTTTACCGCTAATTTGCTACGCAGGGTGGCTTGCTGAGGATGCTCTGATAGGGCGTGATCTATTTCCGCTCTAGAGAAGCCTTTAGTGGTCATCTGTGAGTAAACTTTCTCTTTGGTCGTGCCATGAAAATGTTCAAATTTATTCAGCATTCTTGATGTTGCCATAGCAAAGCTATCGACCTGCAGAGCATCCATGACTTGCTCAAGAGCTAATTCAATTTCAGCAGCTAAAATACCACGTAGTTGCAGCTTACGTTTAATCGCGCCTTTGCCAATATCATCGCTAAAAGCCAACTCGCAATAACGCACAGCAAAATGATGATTGTCTTTCAAGTAACCATTTTCAATTAATGTGGTCAGTACCGTCTCAATCCATTGTTGATTGTCAGTTTTCCGCTCAAGCTTAGTGCGGATTTCACTAATCGTGAAATCCTGCTGACTAAGATGCCAATAAGCACTATTGAAAACATTATCAATTGTTTTAGCTTGCCGAAGCGGTTGGCGTTGCATAGCGCTTTACTTAATTAACAAGCACAGTTGCTTAAGTTGATTGTTTGGTGCAATCAAATAAGTCTTATGATGTTTGATTAAGCTAGTTTTCTTATTACCTTGGCTGACTAATAAGCCTTTCGCTAAAGCTTTTTCAGCAAAATGATTTTCATCACCACGGACATAAATCGGTAATGACTTAACCAGCTTGTCGTCTTCAAAGTGGCTTTCCAGTTGTAGCTCACATACCACTAAGCTGGATTGGCCATTGCCTGCTAATTTGAGTTTGGTGCCACTATCATCAGAGAAAGCACTGTCAGAGATAACAAACCAATCATCACTTTCAAGTTCAGTAAGTAGCTGCTCAATAGCTTGCTGTTGAGTTAACTCAGGTTTTTCAACTGCGCGGTATTGTTTGGCAATACGCTCAAATAATTGCGGTAACATGGCGCCAGCACCTTGGCTACGTGCCATTCTTATCCAAGCAGATAGATCATCGGCAACCAATTTAGAAAAGCGTTTTACGCGAAAAGATTCAACTAACCATGCACATAAAAAGTGGCTTTCTTGAGCGGGAGTTCGCTTTGCTTTTTGTTTTTCAGCAGACTCTTGTAAAGCTTGGATACCAGCTTCAGCGACATCTAAAATGGCTTGATTGTATGTTTGGGTTTGCACTATTTTTACACCGTTTAATTAATAATTTCATCACAGAAGCTTCATCTGTAATGTGGCGTTGCGACTAGACAACTTGCATAAGCTGTATTGTAGCAGAGGTACTTAAATTGCTGCTACAAACTTGGCTTGGAAGTCTTACTCAAGGCTAACATTGTATAAAAGGTGGGCCGATTTACTGAGTCGTCGTTTATTCTCATTCTATTTATTAGTTTTGTTTATCCGTTTTATACATTAGTTCTGTTCGTCACTTTTGTTCATCACTTTTGTTCAGATGTAATAAATCCCATTTGTTGCCATATAGGTCTTGGAACACCACAACAGTGCCATATTCTTCGACGCGCGGAGTTTCATTGAAGGTGACGCCTTTTGACTTCATAAGCTCATAGTCACGCCAAAAATCATTCGTTTGTAAAAATAAAAAGACTCGACCGCCGCTTTGATTGCCAACAGCTTGCAGCTGCTGATCATTACTGGCTTGAGCTAACAGTAGATTAGTACCATTTGAGTTAGGCGGACTAATCAATACCCAGCGTTTGTCACCACCGAGATCAGTATCTTCCACTAAAGTGAATTGCAGTTTTTGAGTATAAAAAGCAATTGCATCATCGTAATTTTCAACCACGAGCGCAATATTAGCGATTTGCTGCTGTACTGTTTGCGTCATATGCCTTTCACCATTTTTCATTCAGATAATCATTATTATGCTACTTGATATTCAAGCGACTTGAATCGGGAACCAATTGTAGCAAAAAATTTAATTACATCGATTAAATCTACAGCAGATAAACTATCGCCTGAGCTGCTAGGGTAATCCAAGAGAGGGAGCGGTATAACGCTTTGCGATCCAGTTTGGGCGAAACGCTACGACGTTGATGTGTACCTGATTCGATATTTTATTAGAAAGAATAACTTAACTTGTTTTACAGTAGTCTGGAAAAACAAAAAGGCGATAGTGATAACTATCGCCTTTAAGTAAAAAAATTACTGGTTCTGTAACAATTCAGCCGCAGCTAAAATTAACTCTGGTGCAGGACGCACTTTGTAGTTTGGATTAATGTATTGAAAATGCACTAAGCCTGCTTTATCCGCTACGTAAACAGCAGGAACTGGCAATACTAAACGTTTATCACCTTCTGGTGTTGTCCAAAGCGTGTTATCAACACTTAACTTTGCTTGATACATCGAAGTGACTTTTTCACTGGTGTAAAATGCGATGCCAAATGCTTGTGAAGCAGCCATTTTTTCATCTGACAACAACAAGTAATCTAATTCATTTTCGTTAATTGATGCTTTTAATTTAGCGGGTGAATCAGGTGAGATGCCGACTAATTGGAATCCCATTTCAATCAGTTTAGGCTCAATGGCTTTTAATTGACCCATTTGAATATTACAAAAAGGACACCAACCACCACGGTAAAAGAAGAATATGGTGGGCTTTTTAGCGGTTAGCTCTTCTAAGTTAACCTTATTGCCATCAACATCATGCAAGTCAACACTAGGAATTTGCTGACCATTCATCAATGGCATTACGTGGTATTCATCACTGGCAATGGGTTTAGCCATTGAAGGTAAACTAAATAAGGCCACTGCGGCGACTAACATCAAATTTTTTAACATGCTGAAATCCATATTCAATTAAAAGGGTCTATGTTGCGTACTCTTCGAGGCATTTATTGCGCTCTAGTGCTCAATGTTGTTACTGATCCTTATCAATCAGCTTTATCAAACTGCTTTATCAAACTGCTTTATCAAACTGCTTTATCAAACTGCTTTATCAAGCCAGTTTATCAAGCCAGCTTATCAAATAAGTAAGGCAATCGATGAATTTTCACAGTAACGACTAATACTAGACCTGAGCATATCATTTTTTATTTCACTAGATTGAATAAAAGTGAATTTAGATTTACTTATTCTGTTTAACGTCTTTACTACATAGTTTATTCGAGGCAATAAAAAAGGCGCTATCAGCGCCTTTAATCATATTCAACTTAGGTTATTACTTTAGCAATTACTTCAGTTTTTTGTATTTAACTGTACTGCTTGATTTACCTACAGTCACGCGGCGACCTTGCATGTTGCGCTCTGCCACAACTTGCTCGCCAGCATTGTCAGAACGTTGTTGTTTCTTAGCGAAACTACGACGCTTTTGAATTTGCTTAAGCAGCATTTCACGGCTGCCGACTTCATAGCCTGCAACTGTAATACGGCGAATTGGTTGACCGATTAACTTTTCGATATCCGCTAAGGTACGTTCTTCTTCACGACTTACAAATGAAATTGCAGTACCTGATTTACCTGCACGGCCTGTACGACCAATACGGTGAACATAATCTTCTGCAAGAAATGGTAAGTCATAGTTTACGACGTAACCTAGATTTTGAATATCTAAACCACGTGCAGCAACTTCAGTTGCAACCAGTACGCGCACTTTGCCTTCAACAAACTCACGTAAAGCGCGGCGGCGGCTACCTTGAGCTTTTTCACCATGTACAACCGCTGATGGAATACCATCAAGGTTTAATTCTTTTACTAGCACATCTGCTGCATCACGAGTTGCGGTAAACACCAATACTTGTTGCCAATTTTTAGTGCCAATTAACTCTGATAAAAGTTCACGTTTGCGACGCTGCTCAACGGGGTATACCACTTGGCTGACGGTTGCTGCTGTGGTGTTTTGCTTGTCAGCGGTAATCACCTTTGGTTTCTCTAGCATTTCATTAGCCAATTTTTTAACTGACGTAGAAAAGGTTGCTGAGAATAATAAGTTTTGACGTTGCTTATTAACTGCTTGAAGAATTTTTTGAATATCAGTGCTAAAACCCATGTCTAACATACGGTCAGCTTCATCGAGTACTAAAAATTCAACGTTTGATAAGCTTAAGTTACAAGCAAGAAGGTGCTCTAATAAACGACCTGGTGTGGCAACAATAATGTCAGCACCACGTTTAAGCTTTTGCGCTTGGGTTGCGACTTTAACGCCACCATAAATGGTCAACACTTCGATGTTAATATTTTTACTGTAGTCATTAATGTTTTCAGCGACTTGAGCTGCAAGTTCGCGGGTCGGCGTTAAAATCAATGCACGTGTATTTGAATGCTGTAATTCACGTGGATTTTCAAACATTTTTTGAAGCATTGGTAATGCAAATGCTGCCGTTTTACCTGTACCAGTCTGAGCACTCGCTAGGACATCTTCACCACGGCGAATAGCTGGAATAGCTTGCTGTTGAACAGGTGTCATAGTTTTATAACCACAATCAGCGATCGCACTTAATATTTCTGGGGCGAAGCTAAAAGATTCAAATTTCATCGGTGTATATTCCTATGGTAATCACGTTATTCAACAGTTTAAATGTTTGCCGATTGTAGATAGAAGTATAACGGCTATAACAAGCGGCGGCGGAGTATAACAAAAAAAATTGATTATTTCTTACCTAAATTATCTATTAAGCTGAAGTTGGCATTTTCGGTAAATCTATTACTTGCATCGCATAGAATTCTGACTGCTTAGTAAATATCAGCAATGTGCTAGCTGTAGGCGTTAAGGCTAATACTAATATCAACAAAAATGCCAAGCTCAGATTGAGCTTGGCATTATCAGTTTAAGCAAAATTACTACAGTTAGTTTTTAGCTTGATTATTTTAAAGCGCTTTTTATAAGTGCTTTATAAGTGCTTTATAAGTGCTTTATAAGTGCTTTATAAGTGCTTTATAAACGCTTTCTTAAACGCTAATTGTAAGCAGTAAATTAAATTGCTTGAGTTACTTCAGTTAACCACGCTAAGTCATCACCTTGTATCATTGGTGAAATTTTAGCGAAGACTAATTCATGGTATTGATTAAACCAGTTTATTTCCGCTTCGCTCAGTAATGATTTATCAACCAGTCTTTTATCCATTGGAATAAGGGTTAATGCATCAAACTCCATCATTTCTCTTTCAGGATTTGCAAGTGTCGATGGCACGATAGCCACTAGATTTTCAATACGGATACCAAATTCATCTGCGCGGTAATAACCTGGCTCATTTGACAGCACCATACCTGGAGCCAATGCCACATTATTCACATTTTTACCAATACGTTGCGGGCCTTCGTGAACACTTAGGAAGTGACCAACACCATGACCTGTACCGTGGTCGTAATCACAGCCATGCTGCCATAAGTACTGACGTGCGAAGCCATCGAGCTGTTGACCTGATGTGCCTTTCGGGAATTTAGCTTGATCGAGGGCGATATGTCCTTTTAATACTAAAGTGAACATTTTTTGCTGTTCAGCGGTGACATCGCCAATAGCGACAGTACGAGTAACATCCGTTGTGCCATCGATATATTGCGCGCCTGAATCAACTAAATAAATGCTGTTCATGGTCATCTGACTTGGTGTGCCGTCAAGGTGGTTGTAGTGGCACATTGCGCCGTTACCGCCAGTAGCAGAAATAGTATCAAAACTCGGTTCACGATATAGCGGATCAGTTAAGCGGAATGATTCAAGCTTGTCTGCAAGCTCAGCTTCATCATGCATGATATTAGCTGCGACTTCTCGGTCAAGCCAAGCAAGGAAGCGACTGACTGCAACGCCGTCTCTCAGGTGACTTTCACGCATGCCATTAAGCTCGGCAGCATTTTTTTGCGCTTTTGGGAGTGCCACAGGATCAGAACCTGCGATGAGTATTGCACCAGCATTTTTAGCGGTGAGTTGGCTCCAAGCGTTTGCCGTATTAGGGTCAGCCAGTAACTTCACACCATTCAATTGTGATAATGCATCAGCCAGTAAAGATTCATCTTTAAACTCAACGCCACTACCTACATGCTCGCTAAAACCTGCTGGCAGTTTATTGCTATCTGCAAATAAGGTCATATCGCCATTGGTAGAAAGTAATGCACAACCTAAAGTCACAGGCAGTCTTGGAACATCGCTGCCACGAATATTCAATAACCAGCAAAATGAATCTAATGCTGAAATTAGTGCCATGTCAGCGCCTTGTTTTGCGACCAGTTCACCAATTTGCTGACGTTTTTCAATGCTGTTTCGGCCTGCGCCTTCGTGGCTGAACAAGCTAATGAGCTCGCTTGACAGTGCTGGGCGATCTTGCCAATGAACATCAATCGGGTTTTCATCAACGCTTACTAGACTTAAATTTGCTTTAACCAGTTTTTGCTCAGCTTGTTGGTACCAAGCTAATGTGTGTAAACGGCTATCAATGCCTACGCGCGCTCCTGCGCCTAGTTGTTCAATCAACCATTCTACTTGAGGCGTGTCGTACAAGCTTTCATAACTAAATAACTCAGCACTTACTTGCTGCTTCACTTGAACGGTGTAACGACCATCAATGAAAATAGCGGCGCTGTCTTTTAATACAATGGCCATACCAGCAGAGCCTGTAAAATCAGTCGCCCATAATAGGCGCTCATTGCGCTCAGGGACATATTCCCCAAGGTATTCATCAGCTCTAGGAATAATGAATGCATCTAGATTGTGTTTGGTAAGTTCCTGACGAATAGCGTCAAGCCGCTGATTGATTTTCTCTGACATGATAGCTCCATTGGAGGTTGCTGATTGACTCAGTCTTATTGAGGAATGGCGATTATCGCAATTGCGTTAGGTTATTTGCAAGTAAAGAAGTTACCAGCGTAATAGTTGCATCATTGATAAGCGATTAAACATAATTTGTAACTTTATATTGTATACATTTTAAATTAGCAGTTTACACTATGGCAAATATCTCATCATCAGTTAACTTTTTATGGAGTCATTTATGACTATTGGTGTCGGCACCCAAACACAAGAACAAGCATTCGCTAGCTTATCTGATATGACTACTGATGTAGCCCATATAGAATTAGCTGAATTCGAACAACGTATTGCTAAAGCGCAAAGCTTAATGCAGCAACAAGGCATTGAAGCCATTTATATCAATGCCGGCACAAACCTATACTACTTTACTGGTACCAAATGGTACGCCAGTGAGCGAGTGGTGGGTGCGATTATTCCAGCTGTAGGTAATGTTGAATATATTGCGCCTGCCTTTGAGCTAGATACCCTTGAAGGCTATATGGCGATTAAAGGCAAAGTGAATACTTGGCAAGAGGATGAAAGCCCTTATGCCTTATTTGCACAAACGCTCGACAATATGGGGATTCATAGCGGTAAAGTGGGTATTGATGAATCAACAGCATTCTTCATTTTCGATGGAATGCGCCTTGCTAACGACAAGCTGAACTATATCAATGCAAAAAGCATTACAGCTGGCTGCAGAATGATTAAGTCAGCAGCTGAACTTGGCTTACTGCAACGCGCAAAAGATATGACACTTGCTGTGCATGTGGCCACTGCAAGTATTTTACATGAAGGGATAACCACAGCTGAGGTTGAAGCTTTTATCCATGAAGCGCATAAACGTGTTGGCGCTCCAGCGGGTTCTTATTTTTGCATCGTGTTATTTGGTGAAGATACAGCGTATCCACATGGGGTTAAATCACCTAAAACTCTTGAGCAAAATGATACGGTATTGATTGATACGGGTTGTCAGCTTGGTGGTTATAACTCTGACATTACCCGTACTTATGTGTTCGGTGAAGCCAATGAGCGACAACGTAGTTTGTGGGATCTTGAACAGCAAGCCCAGCTTGCGGCATTCGCAGCAGCCCAAATTGGTGAAACTTGTGCCAATGTTGATAGAGCTGCCAGAGCGGTGATTGTCGATGCTGGTTTTGGTCCAGGGTATGATGTGCCAGGATTGCCACACCGTACAGGTCATGGGGTTGGTTTAGATATTCATGAATGGCCATATTTAGTGTTAAATGATCAAACGCCACTAGAAGCGGGTATGTGTTTTAGTAATGAACCAATGCTGTGTGTACCAGGAGAGTTTGGTGTACGTCATGAAGACCATTTTTATATGACGGATGCTGGCCCTGTTTGGTTTACTACACCGGCTAAGTCTATTGACGACCCGTTTGATTTAGCTAAGTAAGTTTAAGCGCTAAAACCAGACTGAGAGCCAGAGTGAGAACCAGAGTAAGAACTCGTTGTTAATAAGTACAACCAACGCTAATGCAGAATAAAAAATGCCCTATTGGTGATTAAACCAATAGGGCATTTTTATGATTCAGATGAGTTAACTGTCTTATTCTTAGCTTCGTCTTAGTTAATCGCTAATAACTCAACTTCAAAAATCAGTACCGAACCACCTTCAATTTTACCTGCAGCGCGGTTGCCGTAAGCTAATGTGCTCGGAACAAAGAACTTAAATTTATCACCAACATTCATCAACTGAACACCTTCTGTCCAGCCTGGAATTACACGGTTAAGTGGAAAATCAATACTTTCACCACGGTCAACCGAGCTATCGAAAATCGTCCCATCAATTAATGTGCCGTGATAATGCACTGTAACCGTATCAGTCGCTTTTGGGTGTTCTGTGCCATCGCCTTTGTGCATAACTAAATACTGTAGCCCAGAAAGTGTTGTTACTACGCCTTCTTTTGCTTGGTTCTCAAGTAAGAAAGCATTGCCTTTCGTTATATTTTCTTGGGCAGCTTTTTTATTATTTGATTGAGTGAAAAAGTAAAAGATGAGTCCTGCGATGACGCATACAGCCAAAACGACTTTCATAGTATTAATCCCGATGTATTTTTTAGTAAGTTTTTTAGCTGAAACGGTATCGTTTCAACCTCGAGTAACTTTTACGTTAATAAGCCTGTTATTTAATAGGTAAGTAACAAGGAAGTTATGCGCAAGTCAGTCGATAAAAATTCTGATTGAGAACCTGATATGCATGGTACTGATAGAAATAAGCGGGGTAAAGCGAAAGCGTCATTTGTTGTACCTAGGCTTTATCGGCTCGCTGGTTTAGCAGCAAGATGTGACATTATTGAGCAAAAAAAGTGATATAAGCCATTAAAGAAGCAAAAGAAAAGTTAACTAATATCATTAAGCGATAAATCCACTTAAACGGCGTTTTCTGGGTTTTATGTCTGAACACCTCTTGCGCAATAATACCGGCGGGCCAGCCACCTATAAGTGCAAAACCATGCAGTGTTTGCTCTTGAATGCGCCACTTCTGTTTACTTGCCGCGCGTTTATCTCGCCATGTGATAAAGCCACTGATCAGATTGACTGCCAACAAGTAATAGCCAAGGTTCATCGATATCATAAAGCCGATGACTAACATGGTTGCTAAACTTATCAGGCCGAAAATTTTCATCATAGACTCGCTTTTTTATTTTAAAAATTCAGCATAAATTTCTAATTCAATCTCATCGCCAACAATCGGTATATAACTACTCATGCCAAAATCAGAGCGTTTAATTTGGCCTACAGCACTAAAACCAACAGTGTACTTGCCTGTCATCCAGTTATCTGCGCCGCCATGAAAAGTCGCCGTGAAGGTCACGGGTTTCGTCACACCGCGTAAGGTTAAATCACCACTGAAATTAAAGCTGGTGTCATTAATGGGGGTAACTGTATGACTTACAAATGCAGCTTGAGGGAATTGGGCACTGTGAAACCAAGTATCTTCTTGCAAGGTGTCGCTTAAGTCAGGGTTATTGATGTCAATCGAGCTTATATCAACTACGGCGCTGAGCGTCGCAGCTGCCATATCGTTAGGATCAAAATTAAGTTCAGCGTCAAACTGATTAAAGCGGCCAACATAAGTTGATAAGCCCAAATGCTGAATTTTAAAAATTAGCGCGGCATGGTTTTCATCCAGTTGATATTCACCTGGTTGCAGCTCAAGCAGATCTGACTCAACATTGGGCGCTACCCAGCTAACACAGCTACTTAATAATAACAGCGCTATACCCGCAAATAATGCTTTGAGATATTGACTCATAGGCCTTCCTGGTTTGCCGTTCACGTGTTGGACTTTGCCATAACAAGTTTGCGCCACAGGGCTTCTAACGGGCCTTGATTAAAAAATCGTAGATAGACTGGCGCTAACACTAACTGTAACAGGGTTATGATGATTGCGATAAGGAAATAGTCTACTCGATTCAAGCTCATGTATAAGTCACTTGCATAATGGCTTATAGCGTAACGAAAAATGCTGACACCAATAAGAGATTGAAAAATATAGCAGCTAAATGCAAGTTTACCGACAGCTTGAAATGGCGCTAAAACCCGTTGACTGTTTTGGCAAATTTTGACTATAAGATGCACATAAACTAACGCCATTGCTATTGCGCTCACCATCATCATGCTTGTCGATAATTCAACTAAAACGGGGTTGGATGAAAAGCTTAAAATTGAGTCAATGGTTGAAAATAATATCGTCACAATAATACATTGAAGCAGTGTTTTTCTATCCAAGCCATGTTCGAATACGCCTTGCTTATACAGGACCATGCCCCACATCATTAACCCGCCTGCATACCACATGATAGTGAGCGGGATGAGCATTAGCATAAAGCCCACTTGCATTAATTGTAGCAAAACGACATTAATATAAGCTGCAGACCAATCTAAAAGCTGCTGCTGATGCAGTTCTGAGCCTCTAAAATAATGTTCTTCTTCAATGGCAAGAGAGAATAAAGCCACAAGTACTAGTGCAGCAAAAATAAATTGATTGGCACGCTTTTTAATGGTTTCAATATCTGCGTTAACGTAATTAAGTGCTAGAAAAGCACTAATGCCATAAGTCAGTAGAATATCACCACCCCAAATGAAAATGCCGTGAATCAGACCGAAAACAATGAGCCATTTAAGGCGTTTTTTAATGAACGGATAAGCGGGTAAGTTATTGGCTTCGAAGCGTTGATACTGAATCAGTAATCCTGCGCCAAATAAAATAGACAACAGGCTTAAAAAGCGTCCTTCTAGAAAGAAGTTACTGAACACTTCTAAAATTCTATCTGATGCTATTTGTGGTAAATGCGCTGCGTAACCATAAAAACTGTCATTCATAAAAAAGATATTCATGAATAAAATGCCCAATATGGCTATGCCTCTAAGTGCATCCATATTGCTATTACGGTTGCCGTGGCTTTCGTTAATGGTATTTGGGCGTTTGTTTGAGCTGGCGTTGGCACTTGATGAGTTCGAACGACTTATTACAGTATTTGCTGCGGTACTTGCTGAATTGGGTGAGGTACCAATATGAGCTGCAGAATCCTTTTTGCTATTCATATCTTTATTTTTGTTGTGTTTTCTAATGATAAAAGTGCTGAAAGCGTAACAGCCTGTGATCGAAAAAGATACAGGGTTAAGCTTTCAACCTTATGATATCAATTACTTTTGCGGCTTTTCAGAAATCCATAATTTAATCGTGCCTTTAACCACAACATTTCCATCAGTATCGTAGGCGTTAACGGGGACGAGTAAATCTCCGACTTGCCATTGTTCTGGGGTGACTTCAGCAACGCACACAATGTCACTACCCGCTTTGGCGGTATAATCGACAGACATGCCTTTTGGGATCCAACGAAGGTGTTTAGGCACTGATGCTTCTGCCATCACTCCCATTGCCATTTCTAAACCGTTACAAATGGCGATGACATGAACGGTTTTAATATGATTATGAACCGCATTACGTTTTTTAATTAATACTGAGCATCGGTTAACAGTAAGATCGGTAACCAGTGGTTTTACCGTGGCAAAATATGGCGCCATTCTTGATACCATAATAGAGAAAATCTTATGTCCAAAAGGGTACTTAGTTACCTTGTTATATAAAGCTAATACATGGTTGGGTTTTGAGCTGCTCATATCAATCCTTGTCTTATTAGAATTATTTTTACATCTGGTCTGATGAGTTAGTTTGAAGTGAGTTTAACATCCTTGTAACCACTTGCACATAACCTATGTAAATTGAAAAAGATTAATTAGTCTCTTGCGCCGTTGCAGGTATAATTCGGTTTGGTATTTTCACTTTGTTATTGGCTAAATGGCAAAGTGCTAAATCTCAGTCTTTATCTCAGTCTTAATTTGGGGCTTTATCACGACCTTTATCGCAAATAGGGTTAGATAAATTTAGATTTCAGGTGTTTTACTAAGGATTAGCTTTGCAGCAACTATTAAATTATTTCAAAGGGATGGCGATGGGCGCCGCAGATGTGGTTCCTGGTGTCTCGGGTGGCACGATTGCATTTATTACTGGGATTTTAGAGCCATTATTAGACGGGATTAAAAAGATTAACCCTTCATTATTAGGCGTGATAAAACAGCAAGGCATTAAAGCTGCATTCATGCACATTAATGGCCCTTTTTTAGTGGCTGTTTTTGGCGGTATTCTCACCAGTATATTCAGCCTCGCTAAGCTGATTTCATGGTTATTGACCAACCATCCTGTACCAGTTTGGTCATTTTTCTTTGGTTTAATTCTGTTTTCAGTGGTGCACATGCTAAAGCAAGTGAGCAGCATCAATCTGTTGCGCTGCGTGTTGTTTGTATTCGGTGTAGCCTTTGCTTGGTTTATTACTGTATTAAATCCAATTGAATTAGATGCCGGATATTTGAACTTTTTCTTTGCCGGATGTATTGCGATTTGCGCGATGATTTTACCGGGTATTTCAGGTAGCTTCATTTTGTTGTTATTAGGGCTATATCCTGCAGTATTGGCCGCAGCAAAGGGGTTTGATGTTCTATTATTGGCATGTTTTGCAATGGGATGCGTCGTTGGGCTATTAAGCTTTAGTCATGTGTTATCTGCCATGTTACGTAAATTCCATGATGAGACATTATTATTTCTAACAGGGTTAATGCTCGGCACCTTAGGAAAAATTTGGCCCTGGAAAGAAGTATTAACCTGGCGCGAAAATTCAAAAGGCGAACAAGTACCGCTTACCGAGCAAAACTTATCACCGATGCAGTTTGAGCAACTAACAGGTGAGTCATCACAGCTTGCCGCAGCCGTTATTTGTCTGCTGGTGGGTATTGGACTCGTCTGGGGCTTAGAGATATTTGGACAACGCCACGCAGAAAAGGCCGATAGCTAATCTATTCATAGGCTTTCTAGCGTCGTTTATACTCTTACTCATGTGATGCTTGTTTTTTAAACATCACATGAGTTATAGGTTGGAACAGTAAACCTCCGATTTCATCTCTATCAAGATAAAAATTTACTTTTTATTATAATTTAATGAGTTAAAGGCTAATATCAATACAGGCAAGTGATCTAAACGCCATTACACAACGTAATGGTCTTTAAGCCACAAGGAGTCGTATCGTGAATAGAGAAATCTTTAATCCTGAAAAAATACAAATTGGTATCAGCAGCTGTTTATTAGGTCAAAAAGTGCGGTTTGATGGCGGCCATAAAAACTCAAATTACTGCAATATCGACCTCGCTCCATTTTTCGACTACATCAGTGTTTGCCCAGAGATGGCAATAGGTATGGGCGCGCCTCGCAAAACTATCCGTCAAGAGCTCGACGGCGATAAAATTTATTTAAAAAGTGCTGATGGCAGTATTGATGTAACAGATAAACTTGAAGAGTACAGTAAAAAACGTGTTGGTGAACTCGACTTTATTGGTGGTTACATTCTTTGCGCTAAATCGCCAACCTGTGGCATGGAAAGAGTCATTGAGTATAAGTACGGCACCAATAACGGTACCAAAAGCGGCGTGGGTGTATTTGCAAAAAAATTGATGGATACCTACCCAGAGTTACCTGTGGAAGAAGAGGGGCGCTTGCATGATCCAGTGATTAAAGAAAACTTTATCACTCGAGTATATGCGTATCATGAGTGGCATACCTTGCAAGCTGAAGGCTGGACCAAGCATAAACTAATGCAGTTTCACGCGCGTTATAAATACCTTCTAATGGCTCATAGCCCTCAATGGTATCGTGATTTAGGGCCGGTTTTAGCGAACATTGATGATCTTGATGCTGCTGCGCAAACCTATTTTGTAGGTTTTATGACGGCGTTAAAGATTAAAGCAACTCGTAAAAACCACACCAGTACCTTGCAGCATATTCAGGGCTACTTTAAGAAGCATCTTTCTAAAGAGCAAAAACAAGAATTAACTGAATCAATCATGAAATACCGTGAAGGACTGTTACCTTTACTAGTACCTATTACATTGATTAATCACTATCTGCGTGAGTATCCAACACCATATATTGAAGGTCAGGTTTATCTAAACCCTCACCCTGAAGCATTAAGACTACGATACGCTTATTAAACTTAACATTAAAATACAGGCCAATAATTTGGCCTGTATTTGTTCAATTAATTCTTCACTTCATCCTTGTTTTAATCTGAGTTAAGGCCCTGACATGAAATCACTTATTTGGTTTAGACAAGATTTACGTCTTGCCGACAACCTTGCTGTTTGTGAAGCATTTGCTTTGGCGAAAACAGAATTGGCCAATTTTGATAAGTCGACTTGTCCGCAGGTTGAAGCCTTATATATTGTTAGCCCTAAACAATGGCAAAGCCATGATGTTGCCCCGATTCAAATCGATTTTATTGAGCGTCATCTAAATATCCTTGCACAAGGCCTGGCGGCGTTAGGTGTAAAACTCACGGTGATGACCTTGCCTTGGTTTGATGATGTGATGGATTGGCTGCCCAACTTTTTAACTGATAATCAGATAGATCAAGTGTTTGCGACTCAAGACCCTGAGTTTAATGAGCGAAAGCGCGATCAACAATTACTCGATATTGGTCTGCCAATCACTTTTGTTGCTCAAGACTGCATTATCAATGCGGGCGAGGTGAAAAACCTTTCGGGACAGATGTATAAGGTCTTTACGCCATTTTCCAAAAAATGGCGTCAAATCGCGTCGAGTAAAATGATTGCTCCTTTACCTGTCCCTGCGCCAATAGGACCTGCATTAGCTGAGCCAGATCCGATAGTGTTTGAGACTGACCATGTTGCTAAAAAAGTCTCAAGCAATTTATGGCGAGCAGGAGAGGGAGAAGCCAAACGAATATTGGATTATTTTTGTCAGCAGCACATTCAGGATTATCAACTCGAAAGAGATTTTCCGGCATTAGATAACACCAGTAAATTATCACCCTATTTAGCAATTGGTGTTATCAGTGCAAAGCAATGTTTAGCGACAGCTTTGAGC
The DNA here is from genome assembly GCF_020806285.1 of Shewanella sp. 10N.7. Classification (NCBI taxonomy): domain Bacteria; kingdom Pseudomonadati; phylum Pseudomonadota; class Gammaproteobacteria; order Alteromonadales; family Shewanellaceae; genus Shewanella; species Shewanella sp. 10N.7. The sequence goes on along the minus strand of NZ_JAJGZS010000001.1, from coordinate 314,087 downwards.
TATTACCCTGAAGCGCTAGTGGATGATACAAGCCCTGCTAAAACATGGATAAATGAACTGGCTTGGCGTGAATTTTATCGTCATCTTTTAGTCGCTTTCCCGAGGCTTTCAAAAGGCAAAAGCTTTAATGAAAAAGGCGATGATGTTCGATGGGTAAATGATGATGCGCAGTTCGCAGCATGGTGTGAGGGGCGTACAGGTTTCCCAATCATTGATGCAGCGATGAGACAGCTTAATCAAACGGGTTGGATGCATAATCGTTTAAGAATGGTCGTGGCCAGTTTCCTCACTAAACATTTGCTTATTGATTGGCGCTGGGGTGAGCGATATTTTAGGCAAAAACTCATTGATGGTGATCTCGCTGCAAATAATGGTGGCTGGCAATGGTCCGCTGGAACGGGATGTGATGCTCAGCCTTATTTTCGTGTGTTTAATCCAATGAACCAAAGCAGTAAATTTGACCCCGATGCCAGTTTTATAAAACATTATGTCCCTGAATTAGCGCAGCAGTCACTTAAACTGATCCATCAGCCTTTGTTTATTGAACAGTCTGAGATTCGTTTTAATGAGGACGATTTGTTTGGAAATGTTGCGCCACAAGATAAGGTTACCAATCAGGCTTACCCATCACCAATTGTTGAGCATAGCGCAGCGCGAAAACGGGCTATAGAGGTGTTAAGTGCGCTAAAGCGCTAATACTGAATATCCCATGTAAGCCATTTGTTATTTGAATAAGCCACTTAATCGTGGCTTTTTTATTGAGCAATTTAACTCACTTTCTTTGCGACAGATCACAGATTCTACTAGGTTTGTAAGGTGATACATTTTTATCATTGCTGTAAAAGAAATAACGACATACAATAAACATATATTTCAAATGCATCTTTAGTGCGTTATTAAAAAGGTTTGATTATTATGCTAAATATTGACGATCCGGCAGAAACTGAAAAAACCGCTGCAATATGGCGATTAGCATTCAGACCTTTTTTCTTGGGCGGCGCTGCATTGGCAATGTTATATATTCCCCTATGGCTAATGGGCTGGTACACACCGCAGTACAGTTTATTTAATAGCAACTTTTGGTCGAATGTCTTGCCACTTTGGTGGCATCCACATGAGTTGTTATTTGGTTTTGCCATGGCGATTGTGTGTGGCTTTTTACTGACAGCGGTACAAACATGGACTAACCAACCTAGCCTTAAAGGTCCCACTTTAGCGATTACTTTTAGCAGTTGGTTATTGGCAAGGTTATTATTATTACTGCCATTTGATATCCCATTATTCTTACCTGCCATATTCGATAGTCTGTTTTTAGGTATTGCAGCTTTCACTATGTGGCGCTGCGTTTATCGAGTGAAGCAGTGGCCAAATATTGGTTTCTCGATCATGCTTACTGTTGCTTTGATAGTGAATCTTGTGAGTTATTACGCATTACAAGAGCGTAATTTCATTTTAGCTAATCAAATCTGGCAAGGAATGTTATTTTGGCTAGCACTACTGATCACTATTGTCGGTGGAAGAGTGATTCCATTTTTTACTGCAATGAGAGTAAAGCAACCCAAAGCAGAGCCCATTTTTGCATTGGAAAAAAGCTTACTAGTGTTAATGATTGCCCTTGTTGTTCAGGCCATTTTTAAGGTTTTACCGATGGCCGTTGAACAAGTGCTATTGCTCAGTGCTGGTGTATTACACTTGGTTAGAATCAGTCGCTGGCTACCCCACAAAACATTGAAAGAGCCAATGCTGTGGTCATTGCATTTATCTTACTTATCTTTACCTATTGCCTTGTTGGGTTTAGGTTGGTTTATTAACAATGAATTTGCTTATCGCAGCTTATTACATTTGTTTGCCATCGGCTGTTTAGCATCATTGTGTTTATCAATGATTTCAAGAGTGTCACTGGGTCATACAAGCAGAAATATATATCAAGGTCCTAACATGATATTAGCTTTTGTATGTTTACCTATTGCTGCGTTATTGCGTGCAGTGATGCCCCTGATATTTCCTGCGCAAACCCAAACTTGGTTGTGGTTAGCAGGTGGATTTTGGTTTCTCGCTTTTGGATTGTTTGTTTGGCATTACAGTCCAATTTTATCTCGCCCACGTATTGATGGGCGTCCAGGCTAAGTAACGGCTTCATGTTATTACGCCATTTATTGATTATTTTTAAAGGAAGAATTGTGAATATGCAATTAGCATTGTTTGCTAAAAAACATCTAGCGGGTAAAGCGTTAAGCAAGAGTTTGTGTCAAGTCTTAATGTCGCTTGTAGGGATGACAACGTGTGCTGCAGCGATCGCTAAAGCTGATGTCAATGAAGCTAAATTTCCTGATCAGTTTAAGACTTGGGCTGAAACTGAAGAGCAAACTGAGCGCGAAGATATGCTCGCTAGTTATCCTGCCAATATTATTTTATGGGCAGGATCTTCTTTTGCTAAAGAGTACCATAGCCCTCGTGGTCACCAATTTGCAGTAGCCGATGTCACGCAAACATTGCGTACTGGTGTACCGCCAAAAGAAGGCGAAATGGGCACATCAGCTAGCTGCTGGACTTGTAAAACCCCTGATGCACCTCGTTTGATTAAAGAAATGGGTTTTGAAGGTTATTCTGCTTCAAACTTTACTGATTTAGGCACTGAGATAAACAGTGTTGTTTACTGTACTGATTGTCATGTGGACGGTAGTGCAGAACTGGCTTTACCACGTCCGCATGCGCAAAACGCAATGCAGAAGACAGGTATTCCGTTTGAGAAGCAAGATGTCTCAATGCAAGGGGCGCAAGTATGTGGTCAGTGTCATGTGACGTATTACTTCCAACCTGAAAAAAGCAATGTGGTTAACATGCCGTGGATTTTCGGCAGTGATACCGACAATATTTTGAAATACTACGATACACGTCGTTTTTACGAGTGGATCCACCCGATTTCTAAAACCCCAATACTGAAAGCACGTCATCCAGAATTTGAGCATTGGAGTCGCAGTAAGCATGCTGAAGCCAATGTCACCTGTATTACTTGTCATATGCCGGTAGAAGAAAATGCCAAAGGCGAAGAGTTTACTAACCATAAAGTAGATAAAGCCCTACCGCATTTTGATAAAACCTGTATTGGTTGTCATGAAAGCAAAGAAGCTATTACGGCAAAATTAGATGCTGATAAGCATGAAATTGAAACCATGGCCCGTGAAGTAGAAGGGTTATTAGTGAAAGCACATTATGAAGCCAAAGCGGCTTGGGATGCTGGTGCTAATTGGGAACAAATGAACAGTGCAATTATGGCTATTCGTCATGGTCAATGGCATTGGGATTTCGCTATGGCATCACACGGTTTATATGCTCATAACCCTGATGAAGGTCGTATGTTACTGAGCCGTGCAACATCGCAAGCTAAAATGGCAAGAGCAGTATTAGCACAATTGCTTGAAAGCTTGAAAGTCACTAAGGTGGAATACCCTGATATTAGCTCTAAAGAGTCAGCCCACGCTGCAGTGGGAATTAATGAAGCTAAGTTGAGTGAAGCGAAACAGAAGTTCATTAAAGAAGAAGTTGAGAAAAACTGGAACCCAATTGCGGTGAGAGGTTACGAGTAACTTTACTTATAAATACACAATAACTTACTCGCTCATATCATTTTGCCAGTGTAGCTAGTAGCGAAGTTCATAATAGCTAGCGAAGTATGCAGTAAAGTATGCAGTAAAGTAAGCCATTCAGCGAATAGTTAAGTAAGAGCTAAAGTAAAAGCAAAAGTAAATAAAAAGGCGCTTAGAGAATTCTAAGCGCCTTTTTTGATCTGCTTAAACAAAACCGACGTATAAATAATTAACAAAATTATTTTTTTTATTGTTTAAATTCTGTAAGACAAATCTTTCGACTAAGATTAATATCAATAGATAACTACTCGTTTTTGTTGTTAAAAATAGCCTGAAGGATAATTGGCGCATCATGCTTAGCAACAGCATGATTAGCAGCACATGATGTTTAATGAGATGGTTCAAGGAGAGTTAAATGCACAGTAGCACTAATAACGTTAGTGAATTACTTCAGCCGACGATGGCGACTTCAGCTGCCGAACTTGCTAGCGCTAAGCAGGTGAGTAAGGTGACTGAGACAACTGAACCTGAACAGCCGCAGATTATTGATGACTTTGTTAACATGTACCAAAGTCTCAATAAAGACACATTGCACCTCTTAAAGCAGGTATACAGTGACGATATTGTATTTCAAGATCCATTGCATACCGTTAAGGGAATGAGTGCGCTAACCGATTATTTTGCCAATCTATATGCCAATGTCGACTCAATTAATTTCGATATTCAACAGATCAGTGTCACGAGCGAACAAGCTTCAGTGTTTTGGAAGATGACCTACAGCCACAGCAAACTTAATCGCGGAAATCCAATCCAAGTTGATGGCATGAGTCACCTTATCTTTTCAGACAAAATCACATCTCATCGAGATTATTTCGATCTTGGTCAAATGTTGTATGAGCAAATTCCTGTATTGGGCAAAGTGATAAGCATGGTTAAAGCTAAGGCATCATCATGAGCGCCTCAATGAAGCAAGCAAATAGTCAACACGCAGTGCTGATAACTGGTGCAAGCTCAGGCATTGGTTTAGCGCTTGCGATGCAGTATGTCGCTGAAGGCTACCAAGTGTTTGCTTGTGGTCGTAACGCCCAAAGACTAAATACCATCAAAGGCGCCACGCCGCTGGTATTTGATATCAATGATAAACACCAAATTGAGCAAGCGGCAGAACAGCTTACGCATCATTTACAGCAAGATAACCTGACCCTCAAGATGGTCATTTTAAATGCGGGGAGTTGTGAATACATTAATAACCCTGTTCAGTTTGATGGCGCTTTATTCGAGCGTGTCATTCAAACCAATGTTATTTCAATGGGTTATTGTTTAGAGCATTTTTTACCTTTAATCGCAGTCAATGGCCGAGTCGGCTTGATGAGTTCCAGTGCGACCTATTTACCTTTTCCTAAAGCTGAGGCTTACGGCGCATCAAAAGCGGCTGTGAACTACCTTGCAAGCAGCTTACGTTTGGATTTAAAAGCACATGGTATTGGCGTAAGTGTAATTTGTCCTGGCTTTGTAAAAACGCCACTAACGGATAAAAACGACTTTGCGATGCCAATGCAAATATCGGCCGAGAAAGCCGCCACTGCAATTATGCATGGCATGCAAACGGGTAACAGCGAAATTCATTTTCCTAAGCGTTTTACCTATTTACTTAAGTTAATGAGTTGTCTGCCATCAGTAGTTATTAACAATATGCTGACGCCAAAAGCAGACAAAGCATAAAAGATGACAACTTGAGAAGGCCTCATAATGGTGATTATTGGTAACCATTATTAGGCGAGTTAATAAAATAAAAAGAATAAGCCTGAAGGATTAATATGAAAAAAATTGCCGTAGTTGGATCGGGTATTTCAGGGTTAACCTGTGCACATTTACTAAGTGAGTTGCATGAGGTTACCGTTTTTGAAGCGAATGATTATATTGGTGGTCACACAGCTACAATTGATGTGGAAGTGGCTGGAAAGCCTTACGCTATCGATAGTGGTTTTATTGTGTTCAACGACAGAACCTATCCACGATTTCAAAAATTGATGGCGCGATTACAGGTTAAGTCTCTGCCAACGGAGATGAGCTTTAGCGTGCAAAACACTCAAACAGGGCTTGAATACAATGGCCACACTTTGTGGAGTATGTTTGCCCAGCGACGTAATTTATTAAAGCCTGATTTTTATCGTTTCCTTGCTGAAATCGTTAAATTTAATAATCAATGTAAAGCCATTTATGAAGCAGAAGACTATCAAATAAACAGCTTAGGTGAGTTTTTAGACACTCATGGCTTTTCTGACTTTTTCAGTGAGCATTATATCCTGCCGATGGGGGCCGCGATTTGGTCAGCCAGCATCAATGATATGCGTGCTTTTTCATTACGCTTCTTTATTCGCTTTTTCCAACACCACGGTTTACTCAATATCAGCGACCGTCCGCAATGGTATGTGCTTGAAGGTGGTTCACGCAGTTATATCCCAGCAATGATAGCACCCTTTAAAGAACGATTATTTTTGAACTCACCAGTTACATCTATTGAGCGTAAAGAAGATGGCGTGAATATCAAAATCAATAATGAAGTGCATTATTTTGATGAAGTCATATTGGCCTGTCATAGCGACCAAGCTTTAGCGATGTTAACCGATGCCACTGAAGATGAGAAAGAAGTTCTCGGAGCAATGGCTTATCAAAATAATGAGGTGGTATTGCATACAGATATTAATCTATTGCCGAAAAGAAAAGCTGCTTGGGCAAGTTGGAATTACCGTTTAGAAGGTAAAGACGCTGAAGATATTGCTAATAAGCCTGCTAGCGTGACTTACAATATGAATATTCTGCAACGCTTACCTAAAGATGCACCGACATTTTGTGTCACTTTAAATCAGACTGATTTAATTGATAGCAGTAAAATTTTGCGTAAATTTAACTATGCTCACCCTGTGTTTAACGAAGCCAGTATGAATGCACAAAAAGAGCGAACAAAAATTTGCGGTGTGCGCCATACGCATTTTGCCGGAGCTTACTGGTATAACGGTTTTCATGAAGATGGTGTACGCAGTGGACTAGATGTTTGTAATAATTTCGGCATCAGCCTATGAGTTCAAGCATAGCTGAAGACCGTTTTAATAGTGGCGTGTATCAAGGTGAAGTAAGTCACAGGCGTTTTACTCCTAAAAACCATAGTTTTGCCTATGAAATGGCATTATTAGCCATCGATTTAGATGAGGTTGATAATTTAGCCAAAGTGAGTCGACTGTTTGGTACAACGAAGTGGTCTTTGCTTAAGTTTAATCCCAATGACTACTTAAACTCCCTTGCATCGCAATTTAGTGATACAGAGATACCTGACAGTGTCTCTTTAAAGCAAAGCAGTAATACCACACCAGATAAAGCACTAAAGCAACGAGTGTTGTGGACCATCGAACAATTGGGGGCAACTAAATCGTGTGAGTCAGTGATTTTTGCCGGTCAAGTGCGTCATTTTGGTTTTTACTTCAGTCCAGTTAATTTCTATTTTTGCTATCAAGATAAGCAGCCGATTTACATGTTGGCTGAAGTCAGTAACACACCGTGGGATCAACGCCATTGTTATCTGGTGAATCTTGAGCAAACAGAAACCACAGATAAAGTTTTTCATGTGTCGCCATTTATGGATTTGGACATGCATTATCAATGGCAGGTCGTTGCACCAAGCAAGCGACTTAATGTGACCATTCAAAATCGAGATGATGCCAATAATAAGTTATTTGATGCCAGCCTTCAGCTGAGAAGGAAGTCATTTAATGCCAGTAATATTCGCAACATGTTGATAGGGTTTCCTGTGATGACACTGAAAATCATGTGGGGCATTTATTGGCAAGCAATGAAGCTATTTGTAAAAAGAATCCCATTTATTGCTCACCCCCACACTGATTAAACTTAAATTAAACCAAAAGACAGTTTGTTACGTACTGAAAGACATCATTATAAAAATTGAAATGCTAAATGTAAGAATCGGAGAGATATATGGACAATACAGCGATTAATGCGAACGTAGAGCAAGCAAGTATTTCAGACAGCTTTGCAAAGAAAATTTTATTACGTGCGTTAAAGCACCTCTCTGGTGGCTATTTGACCATTGTTAATTCAGGCAAGGACGATACGGCTGAGCAAAGTTTAACATTCGGGGATTTTGAGTCTGACTTACACGCGACCATTCAAGTGACTCACCCAAGTTTTTATAAGCAAATTATTTGGGGCGGCTCTATCGGTGCAGGTGAAGCTTACATCCAAGGTCATTGGTCTAGTCCTGACTTAACCAAAGTCGTTCAGTTATTCGCGCGCAACTTAGCATTACTCGATAATATTGAACGCTACTTTTCATGGTTTAGTGTCGGGATGAACCGATTAACTCACGTCTTTAATCGTAACTCTACCGCAGGTTCTAAACGAAACATTCTCGCTCATTATGATCTAGGTAACTCAATGTACGAGCAATTTCTTGATAAAGAAATGCTTTATTCGAGTGCATTATATCCTCACAAAGACGCGAGTTTAGAAGAAGCTCAACTGCATAAACTGCACACAATTTGCGAACGTTTAGATTTAAAAGCTGGGCAAACGTTGCTTGAAGTCGGCACCGGTTGGGGCGCATTGGCAATCTATGCCGCAAAGCACTTTGATGTAAACGTTACCACGACCACGATTTCAGATGCGCAGTATGATTATGCTGTCGACAGAGTGAATAAAGAAGGTCTGCAAGATAAAGTCACTTTACTCAAAAGTGATTATCGATTGCTTGAAGGTGAATATGACCGCGTAGTGTCTATCGAAATGATTGAGGCTGTAGGGCATGAGTATTTACCTGGATTCTTTAAAAAATTAGAAACCTTGCTAAAGCCATCAGGAAGAATGTTAATTCAGGCGATTACCATTGCCGATCAGCGTTATGACAGTTATCGCAAAGGCGTTGATTTTATTCAGCGCTATATTTTCCCTGGGGGCTGTTTACCATCTGTTAGCGAAATGAATAAACACGTAGCGAAGCAAACTGACATGGTGGTGTGGTCTGTTGATGATATGGGCAAAGATTATGCGCAAACCCTGTATCACTGGCATGAACGTTTTGATAAGGCGCAAGACACCATAAAGCAACTTGGTTACGGTGATGACTTTATCCGTATGTGGAAGTTTTATTTAAGCTATTGCGAAGGTGGCTTTTTAGAACGTACAACGAGTACGGTACATTTGGTTGCAGTGCGACCACAATACCGCACCACTTTAGCTGGCGGCGTATAAATAATGCCACATTCTGCCCATACCAATATTATCAATGCACTGGCATTTCAAGTGATTTGGTGGGCAGGTGTACTTGCAGCTAACCAACTTATTATTATCCCAATTATTTTGATTATTTGGCACTTTGTCGCCAGTCAGCAAAAGAGTTTTGATTTTAAAGTATTAATGGTGTGTGCCTCGGTGGGGATCTTGTTGGATACCGTGCTTGTAAGTATAGGGTTGTTTGAGTTTCAGGTATTTCCATTGTGGTTGGGTTTACTATGGGGTTATTTTGCTCTGTCACTTAATTACAGTTTAGCCTTGTTTAATCATTTTCCTATTTCGATACAAGCCCTTCTAGGGGGCATTTTTGGCAGCTTAAGTTACATCGGTGGAGCCAATTTAAATGCCGTAGATCTACCCTATGGCACAGTGACTTCTGGTTTAGCACTTATGTTGATTTGGTCATTGATGTTCCCTTTATTTCTGTGGCTGTCAAAGGTGATTGGCTTAAAACATGCTCGTACCGATTTTGAAAAATTGGTATGAAATGTTTCATCTTTTTCTTTAATCGTTCAATGAAAAATATTACCCGAGAGGAGTTAACACAATGAAAGTCTACACCTTATTACTTTGTATTGTATTGACGCCATTATCTGTGTCATCAGCTCAGTTTGAGAGTGATTCAATTGAGAAAGAACAAGTCAATGTTAACTTATTGCAGGCATATGATAATAAGCATACAGAGCTGCAGATGGTCGGTGAAGCAGACATGGACTTACTCTGGTTCTCAATCTATAGCGCGAGGTTAATGTCGGTAGATGGTGACTATCAGCATAGTCAGCTACCGCTCAAGCTTGAGATTCAATACCATCGTGATATTGAAGCTGAAGATCTTATCGAAGCAACAGTGGATCAGTGGCAACACATTGGCATTGCCAATCAAGATATCCCAAGATTACAGCAGCAAATAGAGCAAGCGTGGCCAGACGTTAAAGAGGGCGATAAGCTAAGCTTTATGATGCATAGCGATGACTTAGGCCAATTTTATTATAATGACAAACCCTTACCGATAATCGAAGAACCTGGATTTTCAAAAGCGTTTTTAGGTATTTGGCTATCAGAGCAAACCAGCAGACCTGAATTACGTGAGCAATTGATTGGAGCAAACAAATAATGGGTCTTCTAAGCAAAATAAAATCATACTTTTTAGTGGTAATCGCAGGATTGGTGTTGATGTCTTGCTCTTCAGCATCGATTGAGGATTATGATAAAACGACCCCCGTATTAAACCTTAAAACATTCTTCGATGGCCAGTTGACCGCATCAGGCATTGTTCAAGATTATTCTGGCACAGTGACGCGAAAATTTACCGTCACCATGGAAGCCAGTTGGCAAGGTGATGAAGGGGTGATTAATGAATGGTTTATTTACGATGATGGCGAAAAACAAACCCGCATTTGGAAAATAACCGATTTAGGTAATGGTAAGTATCAAGGCACTGCTAACGATATCTTGGGCATAGCTGAAGGTGAAGCGAGGGGCAGTGCGCTTCGCTGGGCTTATGATATGAACTTAGTGGTTGATGATTCAGAATATGAAGTTCATTTTGATGATTGGATGTTTTTAGTGGATGAAAATACCATTATTAACAAAAGCGACATTATTAAATTCGGTATCACAGTGGCTGAAGTCACTTTAGTCATTCAAAAGGTTAACTAATTACCAGTGTGTGCGGGTTTCATCTCCTGTGACTATTATGAGTTAACTATTATGAGTTAACTACAATAAATTAACTCTGATTGTTTAACGTTCATCGTGTGCAACTTCACAATGCAAAAATGGCGCTGATATTGAGATATCAGCGCCATTTTATTGTTTGATTGTTCAGCTTAATTAACCTTTGAGCTTTGAATTATCAGGTTGCTTCTTATCGTAGTATTCAAATGGAAACACATTCCTAATTCGTTGTGAAATCTTGTCATCGATATTGGCCGAAATGTGCAGTCTGACACCATTAAGTTTTTCGGCTCTGACAGTACAAGTGAGCTTTTCATGTTTAGCGATAGATTTACATTCACGTGAGAAACGCTCAGGAATTTTTCCTGAATGCTTATTGAGTTTTCCGTCTTTAAAGTGCATTTCGAAAACTTTTAAACCTCGAGCTCCAGAAAAGATAAGCTTGTAGGCAATGACGAAAAATACCAGCACAAACAATACTTTTAATCCCGTTTCGAGCATGGTTAATTCCTTATGTATGACAACTTCTTTACTATTTAAGATACTCTGCTACCCGAGGATTGCAATTTTTTTTGCAGCTTTATAACCAAGCTCACATTTGTGATTAACCAATAAAAAAGTCAATTATTTTAAATGATTAACTTATAGTAAGTTATTCTCGTTATCTGAGAGCAAATTCGCTAACATCAATATCAATGTGTGCGTCTTTATGCCAAAGCACCACCTAATTTACGCCAATCTCTTTGTCATTTTTTGCTAATTGTTATGAGGCCATCATGCTGCAACTTCGCGATTCAAATCTATTTCGTCAACAAGCCTACATTAACGGTCAGTGGTGTGATGCAGTATCTGGCGAGTCTACTGTGATTACTAATCCAGCAACCAATGAATCAATTGGGACTGTACCTGAAATGGCTGCTGAAGAAACGCAGTTAGCGATTGAATCAGCCCAAGTTGCTTTGTCTCAATGGCAAGCTAAAACAGCGAAAGAAAGACAGCAGGTGTTATTAGTTTGGTATCAATTGATTATTGAAAACACTAATGACTTAGCCTTAATCATGACATTAGAGCAGGGGAAACCCTTAACAGAGTCTGCAGCAGAGGTTGGCTACGCAGCGTCATTTATTCAGTGGTTTGCTGAAGAGGCTAAACGAGTTTACGGAGAAACGATTCCTGGCCATCAAGGTGATAAACGCATTGTTGTGACGAAACAGCCTATTGGGGTAACGGCCGCTATAACGCCATGGAATTTTCCATTAGCGATGATCACCCGTAAAGCTGCGCCAGCACTTGCAGCTGGTTGCTCTATGATTGTAAAACCTGCCCCTGACACCCCTTATAGCGCGTTAGCACTGGCAGAGTTAGCTGATAGAGCTGGCATTCCCGCAGGTATTTTTAATGTGGTCACTGGTGATGCGAAAGCAATTGGTAAAGTGCTATGCAGCAGTAAAACCGTGAGAAAACTTTCGTTTACTGGATCTACAGCCGTTGGGGTTAAGTTAATGGCTCAATGTGCACTAACCATTAAAAAGCTGTCTTTAGAACTCGGTGGCAATGCGCCGTTTATTGTCTTTAATGATGCAGATATTGATGCTGCAGTCGAAGGAGCACTGCAAGCAAAGTTTAGAAATGCAGGCCAAACTTGTGTATGTGCAAATAGAATTTATGTGCAATCAGGCGTGATAGACCTCTTTACTGAAAAATTTGTCGCAGCTGTAGCGCAATTAAAAGTTGGTAACGGTATCGATAAATCTTCAGATATTGGTCCGTTAATTAACAGTAATGCCATAAGTAAAGTTGAATCGCATATTCAAGATGCCCTAGCACTCGGTGGAGAACTTTTATTGGGAGGGAGTAATCATCCCTTAGGCGGTTATTATTTTGAACCTACCGTAATTAAAGGCGCAACAAAGGCAATGAAAGTCGCCACTGAAGAAACCTTTGGCCCGTTAGCGCCTATATTTGAATTCGAATCAGTCGAGCAAGTGATCAACATGGCTAATGACACTGACTTTGGTCTCGCTGCATATTTCTATGCTCGTGATATCAGTTTAGTGTATCAAGTCTCTGAAGCCTTAGAGTTTGGTATGGTTGGGGTCAATACGGGTTTGATTTCAACTGAAGTTGCGCCTTTTGGAGGGGTTAAGTCATCAGGACTTGGCCGAGAGGGTTCAAGGCATGGACTAGATGAGTATCTAGAAATGAAATACGTGTGTTTAGCGGTTTAAATTGATAAATGATGAAAAGCTATTTATGCCAAGGTTAATGTGTTGCATAATTGAGCATTAATCCAATAATACATTGAGCCTTATGCTTTTTTCCTTGTTAGACCTTGTTGCATTAGCTTGTTTTTTTTCCTGCTGGGTGGGCTACACTTTTTTTGCGCGTAAAAAAGCTAAAACGACTAACTGTATCGCGCGCTGTTTACATCAACATCGTATCCATTGGATGGCTGAAGTGATGAAGAAGGAAATCCGAGTTGGTGAAGCTTCTTTACTTGCCAATTTAGAGCGAAATATTGCGTTTTTCGCGTCAACCACCTTACTGGTGCTAGCGGGTGTATTAACTTTATTCGCTCAAGTTGAACGTCTTGAAGAAGTCATTAGTTCCATTCCATTTTCAGCTGAACCTAACCATGCTTTAGTACAAGTGAAGCTAGCCATGTTGGCATCTATTTTTGTATTAGCCTTTTTCCAATTTACTTGGTCTATGCGTCAATATGGCTTTTTGAATGTCATGATTGGCGCTGCGCCAATTGATCTCACTGGAAAAAATAAAAACTTATTGGCGTATTCCCGTCAAATGGCCACAGTAGGCGATCAAGCTGCTCACTCATATAATTATGGCCTGAGGTCATATTACTTCTCTATGGCCGCTTTATGTTGGTTCTGGAACCCTATCTTATTGATATTGGCAAGTTTGCTGGTGGTATACACTTTATATCGTCGAGAATTCAAGTCTCGTGCCGTAAGAGCCTTTACTGCAGCACAAACACATTTGGAAATTGCTAAATCGGCGAGAGATAACGACGCTCAACAGCCTTAGATTATTGGCTTGCATATAGAGCCTGAGTGAATTCGAGACATGAAAAAGCCGCTTAAATTTCTTCATACGACTTATCAAGTTTTTGGTGGACTTTCCCAGCCTCGAACTGCATGAATTGTTGATGATTATGTTATTTATGGGCCTAAGGGGAGAGTCATTTAAATTTTTGACATGAAAAAGCCGTTTAAATTTCTTCATACGACTTATCAAGTATTTGGTGGACTTTCCCAGCCTCGAACTGCATGAATTGTTGATGATTATGTTATCAATGGGCGTAAGGGGAGAGTCATTTAAATTTTTGACATGTAAAGCGGCTTAAATATCTTCATACGACTTATCAAGTATTTGTTGGATTTCCCCAGCCTCGAACTGCATGAATTGATGACGATTATGTTATCAATGGGCGTAAGGGGAGAGTAATTTAAATTTTTGACATGAAAAAGCCGCTTAAATTTCTTTAAGCGGCTTATCAAAATTGGTGGCCCCTCCCAGACTCGAACTGGGGACCTGACGATTATGAGTCGTATGCTCTAACCAACTGAGCTAAGGGGCCGACTTAAGACAGTCGTCACTATCAAAAGCGGAGGGAAGTATACGAAGTTTATCGGTACTTGTCACCACTCAATTCGCTAGAAATTCACTTCTACGTATCGTTTGGTTATCTGTTAAGCAATTTGCAGGCAGGTTCAGGTGAATACACCTGATTTATAACAATAAAAAAGCCCGCTAGTTGCGGGCTTTTTATCAATCTTTAGACTTATTCGTCTAAGAAAGACTTTAAGATTTCAGAGCGAGAAGGGTGACGTAATTTACGTAACGCTTTTGCTTCAATCTGACGAATACGTTCACGTGTTACGTCAAACTGCTTACCGACTTCTTCAAGTGTATGGTCAGTGTTCATATCGATACCGAAACGCATACGCAATACTTTAGCTTCACGAGCAGTTAGACCTGCTAATACTTCGTGAGTGGCATTCTTTAAACTTTCGCTTGTTGCTGAGTCTAAAGGAAGCTCTAAGGTATTATCTTCAATGAAGTCACCTAAGTGTGAATCTTCATCGTCACCAATTGGCGTTTCCATTGAGATAGGCTCTTTAGCGATTTTCAGCACTTTAAGAATCTTATCTTCAGGCATTAACATGCGTTCTGATAATTCTTCAGGTGTTGGTTCGCGACCCATTTCTTGTAACATTTGACGTGAAATACGATTTAGTTTGTTAATCGTTTCAATCATATGTACTGGAATACGAATTGTACGCGCTTGGTCAGCAATAGAACGTGTAATTGCCTGACGGATCCACCATGTTGCATAAGTCGAGAACTTATAACCACGACGGTATTCAAACTTATCTACAGCTTTCATCAAACCGATGTTACCTTCTTGAATCAAATCCAAGAATTGTAGACCACGGTTGGTGTACTTTTTAGCAATCGAAATTACTAGACGTAAGTTTGCTTCAACCATTTCTTTCTTCGCACGACGAGCTCTTGCTTCACCGATTGACATACGACGGTTGATGTCTTTAATTGCACGAATGATTAGACCTGTTTCTTTTTCGATTGCAGCCAATTTAGTGCTACAACGAATCACGTCTTCTTCAACCATTCTCAAACCTTCAGCGTAAGGCTTGTTACTGTCTTTCTCTGCATGGAACCAAGCTAAATCAGTTTCGTTGCCAGTGAAGAACTTAACAAAGTTTTTCTTCGGCATTTTAGCTTGATCAACACATAACTTTAGAATTAAACGCTCTTGAACACGCACGCGATCCATCATGGTGCGCATGCTTTTTACTAAGCGATCAAACTGTTTAGGAATTAAACGGAATTCTTTAAAGAGTTCGCCGATGACAAATAAAGCACCAATGGCTTCAGGGTGGTCACGACCTTTCTTTTCAATTACCGCTAAGCCTTTTTCATAAGACTCACGTAATTGAGTGAACTTTTCTTTAGCTTCTTCAGGACATGGACCTTTGGGGCCTTCCTCTTCTTCTTCGTCGTCACCGTCATCATCTTCGTCTTCAAGTTCTTCTTCTGATAACTCAGAACCTACGTGAGTAGCAGTAGGCGCTACGTCATCGTCATCTGGGTTAACGAAACCTGCAATGATGTCAGTTAAGCGAAGTTCATCCGCTTCATACTTATCAAACTGTTCAAGAATCATCGCAATGGCTTGCGGGTATTCTGAAACAGAACTTTGAACCGTATTAATGCCTTCTTCAATACGTTTTGCGATGACGATTTCGCCTTCGCGGGTCAATAGCTCAACAGTACCCATTTCACGCATGTACATACGTACTGGGTCTGTAGTACGACCTAATTCACTCTCTACCGTAGCAAGTGCAGCTGCTGCTTCTTCTGCTGCATCTTCATCGGTGTTGTCCTCAGACATCATAATGTCATCGGCATCTGGCGCTTGTTCGTAAACGCGGATGCCCATGTCATTTATCATCTGGACAATATCTTCAATCTGATCTGAATCGACCATGTCAGCTGGCAAGTGGTCATTGACTTCAGCGTAGGTTAAGTAACCTTGCTCTTTACCTTTAGCAAGCAACAATTTAAGTTGCGACTGCGGAGTATGCTCCATAGATATCATCCAAGTTGGGGAAACTGAAATAACGACTGGACACCTGCCGAAGCATAAGTGTCAAGCAAATCGTCAATTATAGCTGTATGAACTAAAGTACGCTAGTCCATGACATTGCTTAACTGAACATTTTTAAAATAAAAAATGCAATTATGCGATGCCTTTCATTATCGAAATAAGCTTCGTTAGCTGAATTTTTTCAGCTTTCGTTAGAGTTTGTTTAAGACTCAATTCCTGATAACGCTGTTCAATATATTGATTGTTCAACCAAATCAGGGTTTGTTTAAACTCTTGAACTAAGTTCTCATCCGCCACTTGGTGGTCCCATTGGGCCAATTTAATCAAGGCACTCTTTTGCTCGTGCTCTCGATATATCTCAAGTAGTTGTGCGCTGTTAAACTGTTGTTCGCGAGTTAAATTTAACAAATCAATTAGCAAGTCAATGCCAGCAATTTGTAAGTGGGCTAAAGCAGGTTGGGCAGCTAAGCCGTAACCTAAATCAGGTCGTTGCACTAACAAAGCAATGGCTAATCGCAATGGTGTACCGCGCCCTTGTAAGCCCTTTTTATTCATAGGCTGTTGCTGTTTTACGGCAAAACCTAATTTTTTCTTTAGATCGTCTGCGCTGTTCATACCAATTTTATGCGCAAGATTCTCTAATAATAAATTCTGTAAAACGGTATCTTGTACTCGTTCAATCAGTGCCATAGCTTCTTTAGCCAGTGCACTTTTATCTGTGCCGTATTGGCTGGTTAATGTCTCAAATAAGAATGCGGGTAAATCAAGCGCATCGAGCATCAACTTTTCAAAGCCTTCTTTACCGACTTGGCGAACCATCGTATCTGGATCTTCACCTTGTGGTAAAAACATAAATCTAACGACATCACCAGGCTTAAGTAATGGCAGAGCGGTTTCTAAAGCGCGCCAAGCGGCTTTCTTACCCGCTTTATCGCCGTCATAACAACAAATCACTTCTTTTGCACTACGCACTAACAACTGAAATTGTTCAGCTGTTGTTGCTGTGCCAAGTGATGCAACGGCATAATCAACGTCAAATTGGGCTAATGCAACGACATCCATATAACCTTCAACAATCAATACTTGCTGCGGGTCTCTATGTCTTTGCTTGAGTTCATATAAGCCGTAAAGCTCATTACCCTTATGAAATATGGGCGTTTCTGGCGAATTCAAGTACTTCGGTGTGCCATCGCCTAAAACTCGACCACCAAAGCCAACTACACGACCTCGACGGTCACGAATGGGAAACATTAATCGATCGCGAAAGCGGTCGTAACGTTTTCCGTTATCGTTGGCAATCAACATGCCGGCAGTCAGTAATTTGTCTTGTGCTGACTGATTTTGGCGATAGCGACTTAATAGTCCATCCCAACCGTCAGGCGCAAAACCAATCCCAAAGTGCTCAACCACAGTGGATGAAAGCCCTCTGAAATCTAAATAATCTAATACTTTTTTTTTGTCTGAGTGCTGACGTAACTGACTTTGATAAAAGAGATTCGCTTCTTCCATCAATTGGTATAAGTCGCGGCTCAAACCTTGATCTTTTTTAGGACCAGTACCTTGTTCTCTGGGTACATCTAATCCTAATTTACCTGCGAGTTCTTCGATGGCATCAACAAATTCCAGCCTATCGTATTCCATAATGAAATCGATGGCGTTGCCATGAGCACCACAACCAAAGCAGTGATAAAACTGTTTATCTCGACTGACAGTAAAAGAAGGTGATTTTTCGCTATGAAAAGGACAACATGCAGAGTGATTTTTCCCTGCTTTTTTCAAAGGTACACGATGATCAATTAGATCAACAATGTCGGTGCGAGCTATAAGCTCATTGATAAAGTCACGAGGTATCGCCATTTATGCTATAGGTCTCGCATTACCAAGTAGATAAAACAAACAAGCCGCGCAAGATGCACGGCTTATTCAACACTAAAATGTTATTAGTTTAATTTAGCACGAATTTGGCCGCCAATGGCACCCATATCTGCACGTCCTTGAACCTTAGATTTTAATGCTCCCATTACTTTGCCCATATCCGCCATGGTTGATGCGTCTACCTGTGAGATAGCTTCATCAATGATTGCGGCAACTTCTTCTTCTGTTAAAGGAGAAGGCAAGAAAGTTTCAATAACTTGAATCTCTGCTGCTTCAGTTGCTGCTAACTCCGGGCGACCTGCTGACTCATATTGAGTAATAGAATCGCGACGTTGTTTCACCATTTTGGTTAAAACGGCTATTGTCTGTTCATCAGTCAGAGTTTCGCGGGTATCCACTTCAATCTGTTTAACGGCAGACAATGCCATACGAATAGTCCCCAAACGTGCCTTATCTTTGGCACGCATGGCTTCTTTCATCTGGTCTTTTAGCTGTTCAACTAGGCTCATAATGAGATTAGTATAAACGTACGCGACGTGCGTTTTCGCGAGAAAGCTTCTTAGCTAGACGCTTAACAGCGGCAGCTTTTGCGCGCTTACGTGCAGAAGTTGGCTTCTCGTAGAATTCACGAGCGCGAACATCAGCTAAGATACCTGCTTTTTCACAAGAGCGCTTGAAACGACGAAGAGCTACGTCGAATGGTTCGTTTTCACGTACTTTAATTATTGGCATACGCCATCACCCCTTAGGTGTAGTTAATTTGGCACTACCAGTAAAGGTAGATTAACCAAGGCTATTTAATAAAATGGTGCGGAATTCTACACCGAGATATGTGCTTTTGTAAACCCCCTTTGTTACTGAGTTTGCGTAATTCGCTTGTCATATTTTTGCAGATAGTTGAGCTTTACTGGAATAACGCTGCATCAACAGGTAGAATTGCCGCCCTTACAATTTTAGGAATATGAGCTGCTATGCGGGTTTTAGGTATTGAAACGTCTTGTGATGAAACAGGTATTGCTGTCTTTGATGATGAGCAAGGATTGTTGTCACATGCTTTATATAGTCAAGTAAAGTTACATGCTGATTATGGCGGCGTGGTACCAGAACTAGCCTCACGTGATCATGTTCGCAAAATTGTGCCACTGATTAAACAAGCGTTAAAAGAAGCTAATTCTTCAGTGGATGACATTGATGGCATTGCTTTCACAAAAGGCCCAGGCTTAATCGGTGCTTTATTGGTTGGTGCATGTGTTGGTCGTTCTTTAGCTTATTCATGGGATAAACCTGCAATTGGGGTTCATCATATGGAAGGCCATCTACTCGCGCCTATGCTTGAAGATGATGCACCAGAATTTCCATTTTTGGCTTTATTGGTTTCTGGCGGTCACTCAATGTTAGTTAAAGTTGATGGTATCGGACAATACGAAGTCTTAGGTGAATCGGTTGATGATGCAGCCGGAGAAGCGTTTGATAAAACAGCCAAATTGATGGGCCTAGATTACCCTGGTGGTCCAAGACTTGCCAAGCTTGCTTCGAAAGGTGTGGAGGCAGGTTACAAATTCCCAAGACCCATGACAGATAAACCTGGGCTGAACTTTAGCTTTTCTGGTTTAAAAACATTTACTGCCAATACTATTGCAGCTGAACCTGATGATGAACAAACTCGGGCTAACATTGCTCGCGCTTTTGAAGAAGCTGTGGTTGATACGCTCGCGATTAAGTGTAAGCGTGCATTAAAGCTGACGGGTTATAACCGTCTTGTGGTTGCAGGTGGAGTGAGCGCTAATAGCCGCTTAAGAGAAAACCTTGCTGAAATGATGCAACAACTCAATGGTGAGGTGTTCTATCCACGTGGTGAGTTCTGTACAGACAATGGTGCGATGATTGCTTATGCTGGTCTACAGCGTTTAAAAGCTGGTCAGACAGAAGACTTAGAAGTTAAAGGGCAGCCGCGCTGGCCACTCGATACGTTAGAAGCCGTGTAAAAGAATAAGCATTCTAATAATAAAAACTTAACATTTTCAAGTTAGTACTTGTTTTAAGTGAAAGCTTGATTAGCTTTGCTCGTTGTTCGCTTTCTTTTTTCGCGACAACTTGCTTTCTTCGCCAATTCTTAAGCGCTTAATGTTGTCTTTGTGTCTGATGACAATTAACAGTGACAGCATCGCAACAGGGATGATAAATCGATCATCTAGCCACCATGTATACACAGGTGCGAGCATTGCGGTGAGAATCGCAGCAAGGGATGAATAACGTGTAAGTAATACAAACACAATCCAAGTTGCGATGAGTGATAATGCTAAATCACCACCAATAGGGGCCATTGCACCAAATGCCGTTGCAACGCCTTTACCACCCTGGAAATTAAAGAAGATAGGGAAGATATGCCCAAGACAAGCTGCGATAGCAATTAAGCCCAGCGATACAGCATCTTGCCCTAATAAATAACTGAAATAACTCGGCGCAGCGCCTTTTAGCATGTCAAAAAATAACACTAATGCAGCTGAACTGGCGCCTCCAATTCTCAGCACATTGGTTGCACCTGGATTTCCTGAGCCTTCTGTACGCGGATCTGGCAACCCTCGTAATTTGCATACAAGAATAGCGCTTGAAATTGAACCGGCTAAGTAGGCGGTTATAATCATCAAAATAGTGATTGTAACAGCGCTCAAATTGGTTTCCTTACTCGTCTTAGGGTATTATCGCCCATTAATTAATTTCACTTGAGATTAATCGTAATTACAGGGTTAATAAGCACTTTTGAATCGTGAGATGTTCCTAAGTGCAGCCGCTATCCTACTGCTTAAATTGCTCAGGAAAAAGGCTAAAACTATAATAACCGCTATTTGATGTCATTTTCAGCCTTTTAAGTTGAAATATTTTGGGTAAGACGTGTAAAGCATGGAGTTCACATGGACAAAGTTTTAATTCGCGAGCTAAAAGTCGAAACGGTAATTGGTATTTATGAATGGGAAAAGCAAATTCATCAAACCTTGCTCATCGACTTAGATATGGCATGGGATAATAAGCTTGCAGCAGCGTCTGATGATTACCAATATGCGCTTTGTTATGAAACCGTTTCGAATCGATTGACTGCATTGATTACAGAAAAGCCAATAGAACTCATTGAGACCGTAGCTGAAATGACAGCCCAATGTTTGATGTCTGAATTTAATGTTTTATGGGTTAAAGTCGCAGTTATGAAACCCGGTGCAGTACCAACGGCTAAATCAGTTGGCGTTGTTATTGAACGCGGTCATATCTAAATCACATTTTATTGACAGCTTTCATGCTGAAATTAATTAATTTTTCATAATTGCTCTGTATATTACCGGATGAGTTAATGGCACGTATTTATATCAGTTTGGGAACTAACATTGATCCTGTAGAGCATATGCAGTCGGGGTTAGTGGATTTACATGAACATTTTGGTGATTTAACCTTATCGAGAATGTTTGAAAGTGAAGCGGTTGGTTTTCAAGGTACAAATTTCTTAAATATGGTTGCAGCAGCAGATACTGATATGAGTATTGCTGATGTTGTTGCCACATTTAAGGGAATTGAGAAACAAAATGGACGTATTAGAGGCGAAAAAAAGTTTAGCCCTCGAAGTTTGGATATAGATTTACTGCTTTACGATGATGAAGTCTGTCATCAGCCGATTGAGTTGCCTCGTGGTGAGATCCTTTATAATGCGTTTGTATTATGGCCCTTAGCTGAGATAGCTCCTATGCTGACGCATCCTATCACTCAGCAGTCGTATCAATACCTTTGGGAACACTATGATAAATCGAGCCAACATATTTGGCCTATTGAGTTTGAATTTCCCGTGCTTGTTTCTCGTTAAACTTGGGTGTTTTTAGTGTTAGTGAGTGATGCATTCGCAATTCATCAATTAGTCAGTTTTATCAAAATTTTATTTTAAAGGAACATCATGGAAACGCTTCAGATTATCTTTTTAGCGCTTATTCAAGGGCTAACAGAGTTTTTACCCATTTCAAGCTCTGCGCATTTAATTTTACCTTCGCAAATTTTAGGTTGGGAAGATCAAGGTTTATTTTTTGATGTTGCCGTACACATTGGTTCATTGCTTGCTGTGGTGATCTACTTTAGAACCGAAATATGGGCGATGTTAACGGCTTGGATTGCGAGTATTTTTAAAGGCGTTCATACCCAAGATAGTAAATTAGCTTGGTGGATTATTTTAGCAACCTTACCTGCGGTATTCTTTGGCTTTATGGCGAAAGACTTAATTGAAACCTATTTACGTGGTCCTGGTGTTATTGCTATTACAACCGTTATCTTCGGCTTAATGTTGTGGGTAGGTGATAAAATGGCTCGCAATGAATTAACTGAGTATCAAACTGGCTGGCGTAAAGCATTGTTGATTGGTTTTGCACAGGCAATGGCAATCATTCCGGGGACATCTCGTTCTGGTATTACTATAACAGCCGCATTAATGCTTGGGCTAAATCGAGAAGCCGCAGCACGTTTTTCATTTTTAATGTCGATTCCTGTGATCCTAGGCGCAGCAATATTAATGAGCAAAGATGCTATCACAGGTGACTTAGTCATGGACTACACTGAGTTGTTATTAGGTGTCGCTGTGTCATTTGTTGCGGCTTATACCTGTATTTTCTTCTTTTTGAAAATCATTAGTAAAATCGGTATGACACCATTTGTATTGTATCGCTTAATGTTAGGCGCTGTATTATGTGGGTTTATTTTCCTGTAAAATAATCCAGTTCGTCTAAATAAGAAAACGGGTATTGTTACCCGTTTTTTATTCTCTTAATTTCAGCAAATTGACCCATTTTTTATCTCAAAGGAAGCTTGCCCGTTATGAACTCAATTTTGATATGTCCAACATGCGCTGCTAAGTTGAATTTCCACGAGTCATCATCGGGTTATTATTGTGATAACAAACATCATATTGATAAGAACTCGCAAGGTTATTGGTCGTTTGTGACTTCAACTAAATTTAAAGGCTCAAGCGATACACGCCAGCAGTTACGCTCAAAACGCTTTTTAATGACATCAGGTATTTTTTCGCCTTTAGTCGAGCAATTGTCAGCGGCATTTAACTTAGCTGTAAAAGACAAAACCCATGTTAACCATCTCAATTACCAATGTGCTGATGGCTTTTTCTTACGCGCCCTTGTTCAAGGTACGGATAACTCATCTGTAACCCATTGGGGCGTATCTGAAGCTGAAAATGCACTGTTTGCTGCCAGTAAAGACAGTACACCTGCTAACTTATTGCTTAGCCCTTTCAAAAAGTTGCCATTTGCAAATGAGTCACTGGATGTGATCACCCTGTTTGATGCACAACTAAAAGGCAAAGAGTGCTTAAGAACACTTAAAAAAGATGGGGTGTTATTGTTATTAGTACCAGCTCCAAGGCATTTATGGCAGCTAAAGCAAAAAGTGTATGACAATTTATCTGAAAAGCCGCAACAGCTAAACCTACCTAAAGATGTCGAGTTAGTTTCATCGATGCCAATCACGTTTGCTGCTGATGTAACTGGTGAACAAGCGATAACATTATTAGACATGAATAACCTTAGCTGGCGAATTAATGATGAGCTAAAGCATGATATAAAGCAGAAAACCATCGAAGCGTTGGAATTTGATTATTTATTGCTGACTGCAAAAGTAAAATAGCTGTCTGGTTAGCGCTGAACTATTTCACCGTTTAATACCCGCACTTTGTATTACGTGCCTATGAATATTAGTCCGAGGTTATTTATTCCTAGGCTGTTTTTATCAGGGTATTTTTCAGGGGTATTTTATCAGGGGTATTATAATCAGGGGTATTTCAAGGTTATTCATTTGGTAGCGATTAACCTGACGGCTTTTAAAGTCATGACATTTAATGTGGAACATAGGGATAACGCTATTTCACTTGTTTAGAATGATGCATTCTAGAGTGAAGGTAAAAGTGTGATGATTTTTACATAGTCAGACTATTAGCAAAGCATTAGATAAACTTTTGTTCTCAGGCAATGAAATTAAGTGAGCATAAGCGATAGATCGAAAAGACTTTATGGTGAGTGTGAAAGGGTAGGGATTAATTTATTAAACGCCAGAAACAATTAAGGCTTGAAATGGTAATTGACGAAACGTCTTATTACTATTATCAAGCCCTAATAATCAACCTATATAAATAAGCTAATTTTCATGTATTCTTACTTTTTGTAAGAAGAAGCCATGTTGTCGATACGGTCGTTAGCACGAGATGCTTCAGCTTGAGCGTCCATAGCTGCAGCTTTAGTATCTTTAACATCAGCAGCAAGTTTGCTTTGATCTGATTTTAGTGAACTAACTTCAGCAGATAGTTGATCTACTTTGTTACCTAGGTTAGCAACACTTTCTTCTAGAGCAGTAGTGTTTGCACAGCCACCTAAAAGAGCAGTCATAGCAACACCAGCAATCATTAGTACTTTCTTGTTCATGGAAAATCCCTTCATTATAGGTTGTAATAAATTGCTGAAGCATATTGCCCAGCAGCCCTTTAATTATGTCACAGCTTTTAGAATTTGCTATACCAAAAACTAATAAATATGACAAAAATCAACGTAAATCTAATAGATTGGAGCATATTCTTCGATTATTTCACCAATATTTCATCAAAGAGGTGTTTATTTATTAGCCTGGTATTTTTTCAGTTTCCTAATCATAAGGTATTAGTTTGTACAAATAATGACAAGGTTGATTTTTAGTACTCAAGTATTAATGGATTATAATTGTTTCAATGATTGCTTATATTGGTTTATTGCTTCAACTCTACGGTTTGATAACTGCAGTTTTATTTCTGCACCTCTAAACCCTTCAGATATTATTTGTTGCACATCTATATCTTTGGCAAGTTGATAGCAGTGGGTTAAATATTCACTTTGTGGATATTCAGCTGCTTCAAATCCTGTTCTGCCACGGATGTCTGCGTGACAGCAAATAAGCAAGTCATCTAAACGTTGAGGTTTTCGCCATACATCTGCTTTATCGAAAATCTTTATAATCGTTTCAGCTCTTAATTCTTGGGCATTATGAATGTTTTGATGTTGGTCGCTACACAATAAAGACAAGTCTTTGTACTCGTTTGGTACTTTTATCCGCTGACATAGCTTTTTAATCACGGGTAAGCCTTTTTGACCATGACCATGATGTTTAGGCCACTGCTCTTTTGGCGTGATAGCTTTACCTAAGTCGTGCACCAAAGCAGCAAAGCGGATGGTTTTTTTACCTGTTAACTGTGCCGCAGACTGCAGTACCATCATAGTGTGGACGCCGGTATCGATTTCAGGGTGCCACTTTTCAGGTTGTGGCACACCAAATAGCGCATCAATTTCAGGAAACAGCACTTTTAAAGCGCCACATTTACGTAACTGTAGGAAAAACACCTCTGGGTGCTCTGTACTTAGGGCTTTATCTAGCTCTTGCCAGACTCTTTCTGGCGTCAGGTAATCTAGCTCACCTGACTCACTTATGTGTCTCATCAGTTCAATGGTTTCATCTGCGATTTCAAATCCGAGATGGGCAAATCTAGCCGCAAAACGAGCGACTCGCAATACTCTTAAAGGATCTTCAATAAAGGCATCAGACACATGACGCAGGATACGATTCTCAAGGTCTTGTTGGCCTTGGTACGGGTCGAAGATTTGGCCGTTATCATCTTTAGCCATTGCATTGATGGTTAAGTCCCGTCTAAGTAAATCTTGCTCTAACGTGACATCTTTATTTGCTTCACAGCTAAATCCACCATAGCCTTGACCGCTTTTTCTTTCTGTACGAGCAAGGGCATACTCTTGTTGTGTCTTAGGGTGTAAAAATACCGGGAAGTCCCTACCAACTTGGCTGAAGCCTAAATCAAACATCTCTTCTACAGAGCCACCCACCACAACATAATCTTTATCTTTTATGGGCAAGGATAAAAGCTGATCTCGAACTGCGCCGCCCACTAAATAGATTTCCATAAATGTCTTTACCCTGATTAAATTAACTCATCACAGTTTATCATTCGGCATTAATCTAGAATGCCTTGTGTAAACACAGTTTAAATTGTGCATTATTAATGTAAATCTTAGCACGACTAACATTTCTGCTGCTAAATTTTGACAAGCACTACAGCAAGCTATAACTTGAGCCGTCAGTTTTAAATAAGGATTTTTGGCCAGATGTATAAAGCATTTTATGGATTGAATGATAATCCATTTTCAATCGCGCCCAACCCACATTATTTATTTCTCAGTGATCGTCACCGAGAAGCATTAGCTCACTTAACTTATGGTTTAGGAGAAACGGGCGGCTTTGTATTATTAACTGGTGAAGTCGGTACGGGTAAAACTACAGTATCGCGTTGTTTATTAAAACAATTGCCAGATAATACTGATACTGCATTTATTCTCAATCCTTCTTTAACTGAACAAGAGTTATTAGCAACGCTTTGTGATGAGCTAAAGATTCAATATGGTGAAGACCCATCGATTAAGCAGCTAACTGATTTAATTAGCCAGTACTTGTTGAATAATCATCAAAATGACCGTAATACCGTGCTCATTATTGATGAAGCCCAACATCTTCGTCCTGAGGTGTTAGAGCAACTTCGATTATTGACCAACTTAGAAACTGATACTAAAAAATTGCTCCAAGTGATTTTAATTGGTCAACCTGAATTGCAGCAGTTGCTCAAACGTCAAGAATTAAGGCAGCTAGCACAACGTATTACAGCTCGTTACCATTTGTTGCCGCTAACAGTTGAAGAAATTCAATTGTATGTTCAGCATCGTCTACAAGTTGCTGGCCGGTTCGAGCCGTTATTCACTAAAAAGGCCTGTAAAGCGCTACATAAATTCAGTGGTGGTATTCCAAGATTGACCAACCTTTTATGTGAACGAGCATTAATGGCGGGTTATGGCCAATCTAAAGTGCCGATTGATCACCACATGATTAAGCAAGCAGCAGCAGAAGTCTTAGGTGATATTCCTGTTGAAAGCAGCAATAAATGGCCAATGGCGATAGCGGCTTCGTTAGTTGTGGCTTTCGGTGTGTCATTTTATTTATTCCTGCCTGAATCACAAACTGAATCTCAATCTAAACCAAGTGCAACAACAAACTCAGCAGTGAAACAAGAACAGAAAAAAACGCAGACTCCATCAAATGGTAGTCAAAGTATTGTTCGCTCAGCAATGGCACAAAGTCGCAGTATTGATAATGCCTTTGCAGGCCTGTTTGCACTTTGGGATAAGCAACCTATTATTGGTTTAACAGCTTGTCAGGCGGCGAAACAGCAAGGTTTACAGTGCCATCAACAGCAAGGTAATTGGAATAGCATTGCACGTTTAAATTACCCTGCGGTTGTTTACCTTGAAGATCAGCAAGCCAATCAGTTTTACGGTGTGGTTGTTGCTCGAGAAGGTGAACAAATCTTACTCCAGTTGAGTGAGCAGCAATTATGGGTGAATAAAGATTGGTTTAATCGCCACTTTAGCGGCACGTTTGAATTACTTTGGAAAGCATCTGGTGATATTCCAAGAGAGATTAGCCGTACTTCTAACTTGTCTCAAATTCAATGGTTAGAAACAAGCTTAGCTATTATTAGTCAACGAGCACCTAGACTGGTTAATTCTTTTGATAATAATTTAGAGCAGGAACTAATGGCCTTTCAGCGTCAACATGGTCTTAAATCAGATGGCATTGCCGGTAATCAAACCTTAGTACAAATTAATTTATACCTTAATCAACAAGGCCCTAGATTAAGTCGTCAAGCAGGTCGTAGCTAATGTCTATATTGCTAGATGCGGTGACAAAAGAAAAACAACAGCAAATGGGTGAGCTCCCTGATGCTGTGTTAACACCTAGAGCGAATTATCAGCATGTGAATGGTCAACGCCCTTGGCTTAAGTATGTGCTGTTAGCTGTGGTTATTGCGCTAGGTATCGCTTCAGCTTGGGGCTTGTCTAAACTTATTGTGCCAACGAGCAATATAGGTCAAGCGAAAGAGACGCAAAATAATACAGGCAACGAGCAGACTCAAACAAGTCAAAGCCAATCAATGACTCCTGCTAGTCGTTCTTCAGAGACGCAAAGTGAAGTTCGTATCGCCAATAAAGTTGCACTGCCTATCGCTAAATCCTTATCGCAAGTGAATGGGACAACACAATATGTATCCCGCAGCAGTCAGCCGGCGACGAATGAAACAACCTATGATTATCGACTGAGCAATCAAGGTGGCGAAATGACACCGAGTCAGTCCAGTGGGCAATCTAGTCAGCAATATCAAACAGAACCTAAACAGCAGTCTCAAGCAGATAATAGACAAACAGCACCTGCGAAAAATCAATCCGTTAGCCGAAATGTTGACGCTGAAGCAAGTGGTGCTAATCAGCTAACAGCTGCTGAGTTACAGGCTTTATATGGCGATGATGCGATTATATTAGGCGCTAACTCTAACTATAAAAAAACGTCAGATCTTGATGCACTGCGGATGAAAGTGAGTGCGGCGGCAAGTGATGTCAGTTATGAACAGCAAAGCCAAACGGTTTCAAACATTGATGCAAGTAACTCAGTTGCAGATGATGCGAATAACTTAATGGCTGCCTTTGAAGCTGCGCTAAAAGAAGTAGAGTATGAAAGCTCTGCTAATGCACCTGTTACAGAAGAAAAGCTTGATCCTATTCCTACCACTAGCAAAGATGAAATCCCATCTTATGGTCAACTGCCTGCAAGTGTGCAGTTACGGGTCCCTGAATTTAATATTCAGGCACATGTGTACTCATCAGCTGCTGAAAACCGTTGGTTGAATGTTGATGGTGAAGAACTGCAAGAAGGGGATAGCATTCAGGGTAGTCTCAATATCATAGAAATAAGGCCACGAGATGTGGTGCTAGAAATTGATGGCGAAAAATTTAAAGTACCCGCGATATAAATCACTTAGTTTTTGATGACTATTTAGCAATATAAAAGGCGCCGATAGCGCCTTTTTTTTATATGCAAATTATGCGCTTTAAGTGTTGCAGTCATTTGATTTTAACTGTGTTCAACCTAAAGATTGAACAGTTGATTTAGTATTAGCAGCAATCAAACGATCAATAAAAAAGGACTGGCCTGTGCCAGTCCTTTATCAAGTCTCTAAAGTGCTATCTTAGATAGCTAACTTGTAAGTACTTAAAGTGCTTTTAAAGCAGCAAATGCTTTATCTGCAGCTACAAGGGTTAACTCAAGTTCTTCTTCACCGTGAGCCATTGATAAGAAGCCTGCTTCATAAGCGCTTGGCGCTAAGTAAACACCTTCATCTAGCATTAAGTGGTAGAAGTGACGGAAGTGATCCATGTTGCACTGTGTTACTTGGTCAAAACTGGTGATTGGGTTAGCGTCTTCAGTGAAGAAGAAACCGAACATGCCGCCCACTTGGTTAATGCTCAATGGGATACCGTGCTTATCAGCTGCAGCCTTGAAACCTTCAGCAATGCGCTTAGTTTTAGCATTTAGCTCTTCGTAAAGGCCTGGTTGGCATAAGGCGTCCATTTGCGCTAAACCTGCAGTCATTGCAATTGGGTTACCCGATAAAGTACCTGCTTGGTAAACTGGACCTGTTGGTGCGATGAATTGCATCACGTCTTTACGACCACCGAAAGCGCCCACTGGCATGCCGCCACCGATCACTTTACCTAAGGTTGTTAGGTCTGGTTTAACGTTGTAATGACCTTGCGCACCGCTTTTAGATACACGGAAACCTGTCATCACTTCATCAATGATCATTAACGCACCGAACTCATCACAGATAGTACGCAGGCCTTCAAGGAAACCTTCAACTGGTGGGATACAGTTCATGTTGCCTGCAACAGGCTCAAGAATGATACAAGAGATAGCTTCTGGATGCTCTGCGAAGATAGCACGTACTGAATCAAGGTCGTTATAAACCGCAGTCAGGGTGTGTTTTGCGAAATCTTCAGGGATACCAGGAGAGCTAGGTTGACCCAGTGTTAATGCACCTGAACCTGCTTTAACCAATAAACAGTCAGCATGGCCGTGGTAACAACCTTCAAACTTTAAGATTTTGTCACGGTTAGTAAAACCACGAGCCAAACGGATTGCGCTCATTGTCGCTTCAGTACCTGAACTCACCATACGAACCTGTTCGATTGATGGCACCATTTCGATGACTTTTTCAGCCATTGTCACTTCAAGTTCAGTTGGCGCACCAAATGATAAACCGTTCTCAACCGCTTCTAATACTGCTTGACGAATTTGCGGATTGTTGTGACCTAAAATCATCGGGCCCCAAGAACCAACATAATCGATATATTTTTTGCCATCAGCATCGTAAATATAAGCACCATCGGCTTTTTCGATGAATAGTGGTGAACCACCAACACCGTTAAAGGCACGAACTGGTGAGTTAACGCCACCAGGGATGGTTTGTTTTGCTTGTTCAAAAAGCGCTTCTGAGCGGGTCATGTGAAATCCTTCTAAAAATCGTTAGCTGACTATCTATCAGCCTTTCGTGAATACCAATTAACAGGGCACTCATGCTGTTGTAGCTGGTTTTCAACACCAAGCGTTAACGCAAAAAGAGCCATTCGAATAAGTAAGCCATTATCTGCCTGTCTGAAAATCGCAAGGCTAGGATGACTATTTAAATCATTATCTAATTCATTTGCTGCCGCACGTGAATCTCGTGGCAATGGATGCATAATCACAGTATTAGATTTACAGTGTTTGGTATAAATACTGTGGTTTAACCTAAACTTGCCACGATATTTGTCCGCTTCATCTTGTGATGCGAATCGTTCTTCCTGAATGCGAGTCAGATAGAGTATATCAGCTTGATGTAAATTACCTTCTAACTGATCTGTTATTGTGATCTTATGACCAGCATTTTCAATGTCATTGATCACATAGTCAGGCATTGCTAAGTCAGATGGTGAAATTAGTGTAAATTGAATACCTTTATACATACACAATAAACGTGACAGCGAATGGACAGTGCGCCCATGTTTTAAGTCGCCTACCATCGCGATATGCATGCCGCTAATGTCTTGTCCGTGGTGACTTAACTCTTTTTGAATAGTAAATAAATCCAATAAAGCTTGTGTCGGGTGCTCGTTAGCACCATCACCACCATTAATGACAGGGACGCGGCTGCCTTCAGCAAATTCTTTTACCGAATAAGCCTCTGGGTGGCGCATGGCAATAACATCCGAGTATGTCGATAACACGCGAGCGGTGTCGTATAAAGACTCGCCCTTTGATAGTGATGATGAACCCATGCCGACGGTTTCTCTGACATTGCCGCCGAGTAGGTTAAAAGCACAACCGAAGCTGACTCGAGTACGAGTACTGGGTTCAAAAAAGAGATTACCTAAAATGGCACCGTCAAGCACCTTGGTGCGTTTTTCGCGCAGCGCATAAGGCGTCATATCTTCGGCAACATTAAAAATGGTGTTAATAGCATCAAGATCCAGTTGATTAACTGAAAGGATGTGAGAACCGCTAAACTGTGTCATCAGCCTGATTTCCAATTATTAGGAGAGTAAATAAGGGCTATTTACCCTGTGGTTATGTAGGGTGGCTGAGGCGAGATTTTAACAGAGAGTGAACGAATATTAAATCTCGCTAATGATTATTTATCACTTTTTAGACATAACACTGATTAGCGAAATAAGAACAATAGTTCACACCCTGAATATGGTGGAATTCAGTGGGTGTTCTTTGTTTAAATTAGACTTGTCCTGAACGGATTTCTTGCCATAAATTAGCCCAGCTAATAACACCGACAATATTATTGGTATTTCCGCGATATATATACACTTCACCACGCCGTTTGATGGCTAATAGTTCGTAGACTTCATTTAAAGTGGCAGTGTCAGAAAAGCCTTCCATTTTATGTCGGGAAAGTGTCGTAGAATCTTCAAATGATTGCATTTCGATACTGAGCATTTCTATTTGTGCCTCAGCATTACGAACGAGCACGGGCCTACCTTCTGCACGCTTCATTACTTCAAGGAGTAAGGCATCGTTATCATTTACGATAACAAAGCGTTTATCCATGATCGCTCGTACACCTTTCTTTTGTAGACCTTGATTTACAGGCGGTACTTTGTAGCCTAACCCCATAATGTCTAACTGTTTTAAAAATACCGAACTAGTATTAAAACCTTGGTAGGCGATGAGAAATGCAGGAATGGTGACAAACATAGCAGGTAAGATAATAGCGGCATCATTAGTGAGTTCAAGAAGCGCAACCAATGCGGCTAAAGGCGCACTTAGGCACACACCCATCATCGCAGTCATACCGATGACAGTATATAAACCCACATATGGCGCGATAGAGGGGAAAAACATCGCACTGACAAGGGCTAAAATTGCGCCAATCAATGCACCAATGCCATAAAGTGGACCGATTAGCCCACCAGGAATACCAAAACCAATGGCTGCAATAGTGGCGATGATTTTTGCAATTAATAGCGCGAAAAGAAACATTAAGCTTGGATTGTCTATGATAGTTGCTTGAATCGCTAAATCACCGGCACCTAATGCTTGAGGTAAAAATAAACCGATTAAGGTGGTAACGCTTGCCGCTATCATGAGTCGATAAATCAAAGGCCAATGCTGGCCAATAGCGGTCATTTTTAATAATGAATGATTGAAACCAGCAGCTGCACAACCTAAGACAATGCCACCAATGGCTAGAATGGGATAATGATCCAATGGAATTCGGGTGACAGTGATTAAGTCATATTCATGGATATTGCCAAACACTAATTGGCTAGAGAGTGCACCGCAAATGGCCGATAGCATTATCGGGAAAAAGTAATGAATTTTGTACTCACGAACTATCACTTCAAATACAAACAGTACAGCGGCAAGTGGCGCATTAAAGACCGCTGCAATACCAGCAGCGATACCGCTCGCACACATAATACGCACACTATTATCAGGTAACTTAAATTTTTCAGCGAAATAGCTCGCGCTAACCGCTCCTAAGTGAATGGCCGGTCCTTCTTTACCAACTGAGAAATTTGCGATTAACGCGATCAGCGCCTGAAAAAACTGTCCAGGGGCTGATTGCAGTGGGATTTTGCCGTAATGGAGTTTGAAACGGTGCATGACGTAGGCGATACCCATACGGCGATATCGCTTAGAGCCGAGACCTGCCACCAGCCAAATAAGCAATGCACCTACAATAGGCAAATATGTACGCCAATCGGTAACGGTGCTAGAAAAGTCGGTGGCTTCAGGCACTGTGTATACTTGCGCCCAACTGAGCAACAAACGAAATAAGATGATGACACTAGAGGCAATAATGGCAAATAGTAGGGCTAATCCACAAAGTTGCACACTTATCTTCGACTGAGAAAGCTTATCTCTCAATTCATTACGAAGATATTTGCGTGTTGCAGCTTTGGCGTGAATAATAGCGGCTTTATTTCTTTTGATTTGCACTGTATTGCCTAAGATCCTTTATGGGCGATTTGTTGTCATTGTATTTTATTAAAGGCTTGTTACCTAATGCTAAATTATCATCGCTTGCTTGACCGCTTGCAAGTTCAAGAACGCAAATTTCGTTCATCAGGTT
Source organism: Shewanella sp. 10N.7 (assembly GCF_020806285.1). Taxonomy (NCBI): domain Bacteria; kingdom Pseudomonadati; phylum Pseudomonadota; class Gammaproteobacteria; order Alteromonadales; family Shewanellaceae; genus Shewanella; species Shewanella sp. 10N.7. Next base: position 280,417 of record NZ_JAJGZS010000001.1, on the reverse strand, counting down.
TATATTTATCTGCGTTAATCATTATCAGTTTTATTGTTGGCGTTCTTAGTCATACTATTTTTATATCTGAAGTTGTTGAGCCGCAGCATGAAGCAGTAGAAATTACAGCGCTAAAAAACGAGCTTAGGCAGCAGTCTCATGTCGTTTCTCGTCTTGATATTGCCCTTTCGATTGAAAAGGAAGCTAATGCGAATATGAAACAAATGTTTTCTAAGCAAATACAGCAACAAAAAACACTTGAACAAGAATTAGCTTTTTATCGCAGCCTAGTCTCACCAGAGAAAGAAGTTGATGGTGTGGCAATACATGGACTTGAACTTTCTAAAGGCTTATTGCCAAACAGTTATCAAATGCGCTTAATTTTAACCCAATTACAAAAGCGTAAGAATAGTGTTAAAGGCGTTGCCGACATTGTTTTGGTGGGCGTGCAAGGAGAAAAGCAAGTTGAAATCTCGTTAAGTGATTTAGATATTGAGACATTTAAATTTGGCTTTCGATATTTTCAAATGTTTGACGCGGAAATAAGTTTGCCACAAGATTTTGATTTGCAAAGAATTAAAGCTGTAGTTCAGGTGCAGGCCAATCGTGGTGTGAAAGGTGGAAGCATTGAACAAACATTCGAGATCGCAGAGTTACTAGAAAGCTAAAAAAGAACTAAGAGTAATACTTGAACAAATTAGTCAGGTAATAGATAATTCCGACCTGAAACTGAAGTAAGAGGTAGTAATGACTGAACAAACAGATGCAGCAATGCCAATTCAATTTACCGATGCTGCGGCAACTAAAGTGAAGGGACTGTTAGAAGAAGAGCAGAACCCAGAATTAAAACTGCGTGTGTATGTCACAGGTGGTGGTTGTTCAGGTTTCCAGTATGGTTTTACTTTCGATGAAAAAGTTAACGAAGGTGATTTCACGATTGAAAAGCAAGGGGTTCAACTGGTTGTTGATCCTATGAGCCTTCAATACCTTGTTGGTGGTGAAGTTGATTATACTTCAGGACTTGAAGGGTCTCGCTTCTTTGTTAAGAACCCAAATGCAACGACTACTTGTGGTTGTGGTGCAAGCTTCTCTGTCTAATTTAACATTTCGTATATCGCGATTAAATGTAGATAGTGGAAGATAAAAAAAAGCCGTCTGATGACGGCTTTTTTGTTTTTTAATTTTATCAGCTGATGATATTAAAGTTCATTCTCGGCTTAAACCACTTGAATACCGCTTTGTTGAAGCTTACCCAGACTTGCAGTATAGCCAATAGAATTAGTACGCTAAAAATAATCCAATCTGGCAGCACCATTTGCATAAAGCCAAAGTCTACTGTTGTAGGCCCAGCGACAAGATTGTCAGGATCATACATGATAATGGGTAATACGCTGTACAAGGCAAGTTGTAAAATGCCGTAGGCACGTAGCATATAAAGCGCCGCTTTTTGTCTGCCAGCTACACCTAATACCATGAGTAAGGTTAATACACACAGTAAAACACCTTGCTGCGCCATTAAGCCGCTAACAGAAGTCATCACATAAACCGCCATTAATGCGATAAGCCGTTTTGGAAAAACCGCTTTTTCAGTAGCGCCTTGGTTGATGACATCTGTGCTAGTGGTTTCTAGTTCAGTGGATTCTAGTTCAGTGACTTCTGATTCGGTAGCATTTTGTCCGGAGGCTTTTTTTTCGGTGCTACTGTCAGTGTTTGCTTCGACAATATTTATCTCTTCAGCATCTTGCTGTTGTAAATTTTTATCCGTCATAAGGCCTTAACTTATCGCTTGAGTGTAAGTGCAGTGTTGGTATCAGCTGAAGATATCATTAGTGCTTAGATTGCTTTTTCGGCGTTAAACGTGAATCAAGTTCATATGGTGGGATAACCACACCTAAGTCTTCTTGTACTGGGAATACAGCAACGAATAAATCATCCTCAGACATACCACCGACCCAACGCTCTTGAAATTCATTCAGCGGAATAGATAGTGGTTCACAATCGCGCCATTCATCAACAGCCCATAGTTTTGCAGCTTCTTCTGAAGGCCACATTGGAATGCAATCCTCGTCTTCAGTGGTTAGCATAACGCAACCATCTTGGTCTTGCAGGCTCCAAATTTGTTGCTCTTGCTTAACTTGTTCAACAAGGTAATCGTAGCGTGCTTCTGGTGTCATGTTGAGTTGATCTTCAATTGATTTTGGTTTGCTGCTCATGGTGGACTCTCATTGCAAAGTGGGACTAATTTGGCGCTTATTCGCGCGAATAGGGCATGATAACATCGACTGTTAGTTTTAAAAAAGAAAAGAGCACATTGGGTGCTCTTGTAGCAGGCTAATTGAATCATTCTGCTTTGATTAGTTCTCAGCTGGTTTGTCAAAAAAACGGTAAATCATGCCTGCCAATATTGCGCCAGCAATGGGAGCAACCCAAAATAGCCATAATTGCGATAAAGCCCAATCACCGACAAATAGTGCAGGTCCAGTACTTCTAGCGGGGTTAACTGAGGTGTTAGAAACTGGAATACTGATTAAATGAATTAAAGTTAAGCCTAAACCTATGGCAATTGGGGCAAACCCTGCTGGTGCACGTGAGTCTGTTGCGCCAAGAATGATCAGTAAAAAGAACATTGTCATCACGATTTCTGTAATTAACACTGACATCATGCTGTAGCCACCAGGAGAGTGCTCTGCAAAGCCATTTGATGCAAACCCGCCAGCTAAACTGAATCCGTCTTGACCGTTAGCTATGAGAAATAGCACTGCGGCTCCAGCCACACCACCTGTAACTTGGGCAGCAATGTAAGGGGCTAATTCCGCTGTTGGAAAGCGTCCGCCAGCCCATAGACCAAACGATACCGCAGGATTCAAGTGGCAACCTGAGATATGGCCGATGGCAAATGCCATTGTGAGTACGGTTAAACCGAATGCGAGTGAAACACCAAGTAAACCAATGCCCACTTCAGGGAAAGCGGCGGCTAACACAGCGCTGCCACACCCGCCAAGTACAAGCCACATAGTGCCGATAAATTCTGCTAACATTTTTTGCTGGATGGTCATTTAACTGTCCTTATTAAATTGAAGATGATTAAGTCCATTTATTAATAACTGTGTTGATTGCAACTGACGCGAGAAATGATGCTGTTAGTTGATAAGTCCCTTTGTTAAGGAGCCTATTCGTTTCCTTATCAGTTTTTCTCTGCCAGAATTTCTTTACTAGTGATTCATCTAGCAAAAGTTAAGCAGTAAAAGCCTATAAATTCAATGATGCTTATATGAATTTTATATAGTTTGAAACAGAATATGAGATATCAAGCGCTAACAGACATTTAAAGAGGGGACTCATCGAGAGAATATTGGGTTGAACCTTTGATATGGAACGAAAGATTTTTCGCTCCAATGGGCATTGTTAATAAAATAAATGTGGTGCTTAAAGAAGAGCTAGTTGGCTTGATAAAAACTACCTAGCACCGCAAATCGACTTGCACCCGTCACTACAGGTAGGTTACCACTTAAACCATGGTGATTGCGCATCGCTAACCAAGCAAATGCAATGCCTTCTACCCACTTTGGATCCATGCCGATTGCAGATGTGGTTGAAAGTGCAAGATTGGGTAATAGTAAGTTTAAACGTTGCATTAAGGTTTTATTTAACGCTCCACCACCGCAAACAAATACACTGCCTGAGTCAGTTAAACGATTTATATCGTTAGCAATGCTATGGCAAGTTAAGTCCAATAACGTCGATTGAATATCAGCAAGACTTAAGTGAGAAAAATTGGCTTTTTGTTGTTCTAACCATGCTTGGTTAAATAGCTCTCTACCTGTGCTTTTAGGATAAGCCATAGCAAAGTATGGGTGTGACAATAAATGTTGTAGGAAATCATTATCAGTGGTGCCAGATGCGGCCCATTGGCCTGATTCATCAAATGGAAGTAGTTGCTCTTGTAGAATGAATGCATCCATCAAGGTGTTTCCAGGACCTGTGTCAAAACCAATAACTTGATCACTGTCGCCAGGCAGGTAAGTGATATTAGCAATACCACCAATATTTAGGATGACTCTTGGATAGTTATTTCTAGCAAACATAGCTTGATGAAATGCTGGGACTAATGGGGCACCTTGTCCACCTAAAGCGAGATCTTTTCTGCGAAAATCCGCAATCACATTAATCCCTGTTTCAACAGCGATGGTTTCTGGGTCACCAATTTGGAGGGTAAAGCCATGTTCAAGATTTGGCATGTGCCTGATGGTTTGCCCATGGCTACCGATTGCAATAATGTCTGTTTTATCAAGTGCTGTTTTGGCTAATAGCTCATTAACAGCCTGGGCAAACAAAAGTCCCATCGCTCTATCCATGCGTCCCATAATATTAATTTCATCAGTATTAGGAGTACATAAACGGTGTAGTTGTATTAAAAGGTGTTCAGGTATTTCAATACTATGACTGGCAATAAGGTGGCTTTTGTTATCTGAGAAGTCCACTAACACAGCATCGACACCATCCATACTAGTCCCTGACATTAAACCGATGAAATACTGAGGTTGATGATGGGATATTGTCATAGTGAATAGCTCAAATTAAGGGAAAGTGGAGAGTAAATGTTTTTTTGCTCAAGAGTCTAATAAGCTCAGTACTGAGTTTTATTGATTTTGTCTAGTTCCGTATTACAGTGTACTTAACTGCCGTAAACCTAAATTGAACTGTACGGCAGGATTGTCTAATTATAACAGGTAAACTGATATGCTCATTGCGGTTAACAGTAGCCGCTAACGCTGGTGAGTCATAGTTGTAATAAATATAAGTGACTCCCACTCATTGCCTTAAATCAGGGCCCAAATAAGCGCCCACAATCAGCTATTCAAATGAGTTGTTTGTACTGGCGTAATGGCGCTGTTTATTTTGCTCGATTTTTGCCATAAGTTGTTTACTCAAAACCGCAAATTGGCTCTTCTCTTTTTTATCAATCGGTTGAGATTTGGGTAATTTAATCGTTCTTGGATTACGGTGTACGCCATTCACAATGAACTCGTAATGCAAATGAGCGCCAGTAACTCGGCCTGTTTTGCCCAACGTTCCGATAATCTGTCCTTGTTTAACCGTGTCACCGCGTTTAACTTTGCGTTTGTTTAAATGTAAGTACTTAGTGGTGTAGGTGTCATTATGCTTAATGAAGACATAGTTACCATTGTATTTATTGTAGCTGGCTTCAACGACTTTACCCCGGCCTGCCGCTTTAATGGGTGTACCTATCGCGGCAACATAATCCACGCCTCTATGGGCTCTGACTTGTCCTGTTACAGGGTGTAAACGTCTAGGGTTAAAGCTTGAGCTGACATATTTAAAATCAACTGGCGAGCGTAAAAAAGCTTTACGCATACTATTACCAGATTCTGAATAATATTCACCGTCGGTATAGCGCACTGCGGTATAACGCTCGCCTTGATTATAAAACTCCGCGGCTAAAATATTACCCGTCCCAATGAATTGGCCATCAACATATTCTTCTTCAAACATTAATGAGAAATGGTCATCTTTACGAATATCGAGTGCGAAATCGATGTCCCAGCCAAAGATATTAGCCAGTTGCATAATGTGGTTGGCAGACAAACCTGCTGTCGCTGCAGCATTCCAAAAATTACTACTGATATTGGCGGTGATAAATTTGTTCTCTAAGGTGATGGTTTTTACATTCACTTTTTCTTCAAATTCATCTTCATTTTTACTGATTAACAGGGTTGAAATCTTGTCCATTTGATAACTGATTTGCGTTATTTCATTCTGGGCATCTTTTGTGACTATGATTTCTTCGCCTGGCATGATCTTAAGTAAGTTCTTTTTCGATTTTGGCAGACGCGTTATTTGATAAACATCTCGTGGGCTTAAACCTGCACGATTGGCTAAGCCACCAAAAGTATCACCTTTAGACACTTTAAATGACTTGTGTGACAGTAGGTCGGCTTCGCGGTAAGGCACAGCATTTTCAACATCGTCATTATGGGATAATAAGTTATTATCAGAAGTCGATAATGGATCTAAGTTAGCAATAGGGCTGCTATCTTTTGACGGTGCGAGAGATTGTTGTTTTTGCGTCGATTGACTCGACGGAAGACTATTTTCGTTCGGGGGCGTTGGTGTTCTAAAAGCTAACGGCACAGAGTACTCAGATTGCTTATTTCTTGAGCTGGCTTCAGCGTTTTCATCATCGTTATCTTGCTGTAAGCCAAGACGGTCAGAAATATCGACAGTACCACCGGTAGTTTGCTTGGATGCTTTAGCGTCATCAGAGGGGAATAACACGATAATTACCGTGAAAATAACTAATAAACTGAGTGCTATTTGATGCACTTTTGGCAGTAATTTGAATAAAGTGATTAGCTTTGCCATCGACCTATGTACCAGTTTCTCTTTTTCGTTGTAATCCCCTTAGTGTACACACTTTCAATTAGCGTGGCTAACAAGTAATATAGGCCTCTTATTTTTTTATCAAAGCTGCAGGAGTAGGTGCCGAAATGGCTGATTTAGACCAAGTGTTAGCAGAAATTAAACGTGGTACCGACGAGATATTACTCGAGTCAGATCTGCTAGAAAAACTTAAAGAGGGACGTCCTTTAAGAATCAAACTAGGTGCAGATCCAACCGCTCCAGATATTCATTTAGGCCATACGGTCATTTTAAATAAGCTGCGTGCGTTTCAAGAGCTCGGTCACGAAGTGATTTTCTTGATTGGCGACTTCACCGGTATGGTCGGCGATCCAAGTGGTAAAAATAGCACCCGTCCACCGTTAACACGCGAAGATGTACTTGCTAACGCTGAAACCTATAAAGAGCAGGTTTTTAAAATTCTAGACCCCGCTAAAACGCGCATCGAATTTAACTCAAGTTGGTTAGAGCCATTAGGTGCAGCTGGGATGATCCGTTTAGGTTCAAAGCAAACTGTTGCTCGTATGATGGAGCGTGATGATTTTAAAAAGCGTTATGCATCAGGGCAGGCGATTGCCATTCACGAATTCATGTACCCACTGTTACAAGGCTATGATTCAGTAGCATTGAAAGCCGATGTAGAGTTAGGTGGAACGGATCAAAAGTTCAACTTGCTAATGGGCCGTGAGTTACAAAAAGCTGAAGGTCAAAAGCCGCAAACAGTGATCATGATGCCTTTATTAGTCGGCTTAGATGGCGTTAAGAAGATGTCTAAGTCAGCTCATAACTATATTGGTGTGAGTGAGCCTGCTAACGAAATGTTCGGTAAAATCATGTCTATTTCAGATGATCTAATGTGGAGCTACTTCGAGTTGCTTTCATTCCGTCCATTAGCTGAAATTGCCCAATTTAAAGAAGACATTGCTAACGGCCAAAACCCGCGTGATGTGAAAATTGCCCTGGCTAAAGAAATCATCGCAAGATTCCATGACCAAGAACAAGCTGAAGCAGCTCATCAAGAATTCATTAATCGTTTCCAGAAAGGGGCGATGCCTGATGATATTGAAGAAATGGACATTGCAGCTGGTGAAGAAGGTATAGCGATTGCTAACTTGCTTAAAAGTGCAGGTTTAGTGGGGTCAACTTCAGATGGCATGCGTATGGTTAAGCAAGGCGCTGTGAAGATGGATGGTGAAAAACTAGCTGATACACGTCAAGTGTTTGAAGCGGGTTTAACGGCTATCTTCCAAGTGGGTAAACGTAAGTTTGCTAAGATCACTTTGGTTTAAATCACTTTGGTATAAATCACTTTGGTTTAAATCGCATCATTAAACATCGATTGCGGTTAAATAAAAACGACTCATTTGAGTCGTTTTTTTGTTTGGGTACTGCTTATTACTTATGCTACTTTTGGGAGGCTTGTCGAATAGTGCTGACAAGTCTTAGGTCAATCTATTGAGTTTGCAGTTGATCCGACATGGTTTGGTAATCCATTAAATCGACTTGTTCAGTCATTCTGTCGGTATTCATATCAAATTTTAGAGTGGTTACACCCGGTATGGCGATTTCAATAATTTTACCCGGTTTACCAAATTGCTCACCAGGCCCGCGAAGATGATAGTTACCAATCATCACCACTAATGAACCTGTGTTAAACATGTGCTCAATATTGAACTTGTATTCGAGTACACCTTCATGGGCCCGTTCGAAAAAATCAATAATATGCCTACCACCTTTATAGGTGACATTGGCGGTTTTATCATAAAAAACACTATCACGGTTGTAAAAGCTTCTAAGCGCACGATAATCATGATCGGTTAGCGCTTGCATATACCGGACTGCCATTTGTTGCTCTTTAGGCATTTCACCCACAACAGCATGACTGGTTAAGCTATATAAACCACAAAAAATACCACATAACAAACCAACAATTCGCACTTAGGGCCTCTTACTTTTTAAATCAAATGCAGGCAACGACAAATGCCAACGTATTGCACTTAGGCGAATAATTAAGGTACTGAACATAGCAAAGAATAAGGCACTGGTCTTATCCATTCCTACTTCAATACTTAAGGTATAACAAATACCACCAACGATTGAGGCCGTTGCATAAATCTCTGTACGCAACACCATAGGAACTTGACGGCAGAGTAAATCACGAATAATACCGCCTCCAACACCCGTAATCAGTCCCATAATAACAGCTGACATACCAGATAACCCCATCATTAACGCCTTTTCTGCTCCGATGACTGTGAATAATGCTAGACCAAAAGCATCCGCAATGGGGAGAGTTAATTGGGGTAATTTGTGCGGTTTTCTGACTAATATAAAACAAGCCAACACGGTCGCTAGAATAACGATAACGTAATTAGGATCACTTATCCAAAATACCGGTGTCGCGCCAGTAAGGGCATCACGAATACTGCCGCCGCCAATAGCGGTAACCGAAGCAAGCACGATGACACCAAAAGGGTCCATGCGGTGTTTTCCTGCAGCGATGGCGCCTGAAAGCGCAAATACAGCAGTACCGCAAAGGTCAAAAAAGTAAATCCATTCAAAATTAATCATCAGATGGCTCTTGGGTATGTGACTTGCTTTCGTTAAGTGTATTTTTACAATGCTGCTGGCAGCTTAATTCTTTGATATGAATGTTGAGCGCATCGACAGATATTCTAATTTCTATAACCGATAAAATAAGTGAATACAGTAAAAAAAGTAAGCTGAGACCGAAAACAATCGAGCCTGTATGGAAAAAACCTAAATAGATAAATATCATGCTTACGACACAGATAGCAAAGCTGACAACCCCCGCTTCTTGCATCCTTCTAATGATGCTAATTCGTTGTCTGAGATTTTTAATTTGTTCGTTATCGACAGGTTTTCCCGAAGCACTTAAGTTTCTAATTAACGCCGCTAACGAAAAAAATCGGTTAGTGTAGGCCAGTAACAATAATGAAATGGCAGGGAATAATAAACCGGGGGTTGTTAACGATATTTGGATGTTATCTAACAAGACGTTTTGCCTCAAATGGAACGGGATAAATCATTTAGCTAAATATAATAACGCTTTTATAAATAAAATCACATTGCTTGTACCCATCTTAATCCAGTCCATAACATAGGAATGGCGATGGTAAAGGAAATCCAAAAAGTGACCGCCCATGAGGTTAAGCTAATGGCATTTTTGATATCACTGACCTCTGGCATTCTTGAAGGGTTGATTTTACTTACATCAACCCGCTGCTCTTGTTGGTTGAAGACAAACTTTTGCGGGCCGCCTAGTTCCACTTCTAAAATTCTACTGCCGATATATAAACTTGAATAACCGTATATACCACCAGTATGACTAGGCTGGTTTATTAGTGACGAGATATTTTTAAAACCGCCTTGAAGTACTAAAGTGAGGTTCCATAACATCGTTGGCACAGCATAAATAATTCGGTTGAAAAGATATATTGCTGCGCTAAAAAATCGGTACTGGGGGACATAGTTTGGCCAGCAATGCTCAAGTTGTTTAATGAGGTGCAGTAACAATACGAGTGGTGTGCCACCAATGGCATAAAATAATATAGTGGCGACGGTGCCATAGCTTGGCGAAATAAGTAGTCTTTCTATGGTGGCTTTTGCAATACCGATTTCTGATAACGAACGGGTTTGTTGCGCAAACCAAGGCGCTAAGTCTGCTTTAGCAGTAGCCTTTTGACCATGTTCAAGTGCGCTAATGACATCTTTCGCCACGGGTTTAAATCCAGCGTCGCTGATGCAGAAATACAACAGAATACAATCGAAAAACCAAGGGTAAGCTGCTAAGGAAAGAATAAAGTAAATCGTAAACCAGATTGGTACCACTAACAACATACTTGCCAGCAGACCCGCTGTTACTTGCTGCTTAGGGCTACGTTGTGGGTGATTGACTTTTTGGCTAAGTAAATTAGCCAACTGATGAAACAAAACAACCGGATGATACTTCCTAGAAATAGGCGCAACTCGTGAAATAAATAACGCCATAAATAGCACCAAGCAACTTTGTAGTAAGTTGCCATCTATTCGAATTAACTCTTCGTAAAAGGTGCTATCAATCAATTTAGTGTGACCATCCCATTGTTTTTACTGCACTGTGCATTCTGTTTGGAGCAAAGTAATGCGTTTAATCAGCCGATAACCGGATTATAGCTGTTTTAATAACGCAATGACCATGAGTGCAGAATAGTGACCAGCTTTAACAATGTAAGTATCAAAGTCGACTGCAGAGTCATTGTTGGCATTATCTGAAAGCGATCGGATAACCACAAAAGGAACCTCAAACTGGTGACATACTTGCGCAATTGCAGCAGCTTCCATTTCACAGGCCGCCATTGTAGGGAAGTTGTTCAACATGATTTTTGTACGCTCAGGATCGCAAATGAAGCTATCACCAGTAGCAATTAACCCTTCAATCACCTGTGCTTCACCTAAAGATGAAATCGCAGCTTTTGCAGCTTCAACTAGTTTTGCATCAGGGATGAAAGCAGCTGGCTGAGAAGCCATTTGACCGATTTCGTAACCAAAAGCGGTAACGTCGACATCGTGGTGACGTACTTCTGATGAAATCACAATGTCACCGATACTTAAGCTATCAACAAACCCGCCAGCTGAGCCAGTATTGATAACAGCGTCAACATTGAAGTTATTGATAACTAGCGTTGTTGCAATACTTGCAGCGACTTTACCAATGCCAGAACGTGTCACTACAACATCTTGACCTGATAATTGACCTTCAACAAATTCAATACCTGCAACGGTTGAATGTACAGGGTTAGTCATTGTTTCAATTAAGTGAGCAACTTCAGGTTCCATTGCACCGATGATAGCGATTTTCATAAACTGATTCTCATTTTTTTGTAAGCCAATTAGTTAATTATTGGCATTAATATAGCGAAGTAGAGCTGTTTGAATAAGGCCTAGCTGGCAAACAGACACTTAGCGGTAAATATGGCGGCTAATATAGCATAGATGGGGAAAGTAGAACTGGGAGCGATATAAATTTTATCGATAAAAAAAAGCGCATTTTTCAATGCGCTTTTATGACTTATTTAATAGCCTAAACCTATTCAGCTGAAGTTAGGCATCTTCAAAAGAGTTTAAAATCCCTTGTGCTGCATCACGGCCTTCAGCAATAGCGGTAACAACAAGGTCTGAACCGCGCACCATATCACCACCAGCAAACACTTTCGGGTTTGTCGTTTGAAATGGATTGTCATCAAACTTACTGGCTTTTACTAAACCCCATTCGTTGGTTTCAATGCCAAAGTCATTGAACCAAGCTGCTGGGCTTGCTTGGAAACCAAACGCAATGATGATGGCATCAGCTTCAAGAATTTGCTCACTTCCTGGAATCACTTCAGCTTTTTTACGGCCAGACTCATCCGCTTCACCCATTTGGGTTTCAACGCATTCAATCCCAGTTACAACACCATCTTGTTCTTTAATCGCTACAGGTTGGCGATTAAATAAGAAGTTAACCCCTTCTTCGCGTGCATTTTGCACTTCACGGCGAGAGCCGGGCATGTTGGCTTCATCACGACGGTATGCACAAGTGACATTTTTAGCGCCTTGTCTGACTGCTGTACGCACACAATCCATCGCAGTATCACCACCACCCAATACCACTACATTTTTGCCTTCAAGGCTTAAATATGGGTTGTCTGGACATTGTGTGCCCATCAATTCATGGGTATTACCAATCAAATATGGTAATGCTTGAATGACACCTTGACTGTCTTCACCGGGTAGACGCGCTTTCATTGCTGTGTATGTTCCCATACCTAAGAATACGGCATCGTATTCATCAAGCAGGGTTTTAAATGGGATGTCTTTACCAACAGTGACACCCATTTTAAATTCAATTCCCATTCCTTCGAGGACATTACGTCTGGTTTGCATAACGTCTTTATCAAGCTTGAATGAAGGAATACCGTATGTCAGTAAACCACCAATCTGTGGGTACTTATCATAAACCACGGCTTTGACACCATTTCGGCTAAGAATATCCGCACAACCTAAACCAGCTGGACCCGCACCAATAATTGCAACGCGCTCTTTACGAGGCGTTACCGTGCTCATGTCTGGTCGCCATCCTTGGCTAATAGCGGTATCAGTAATGTATTTTTCAACATTACCAATAGTAACTGCGCCAAAGTCGTCATTGAGGGTACAAGCACCTTCACAAAGACGGTCTTGTGGACAAACTCGGCCACAAATTTCTGGTAGCGTATTTGTCTCATGAACTAAATCAGCAGCTTCAAGGATACGACCCTGCTCTGCAAGCTTTAGCCAATTTGGAATATAATTGTGCAGTGGGCATTTCCACTCACAATAAGGGTTACCACAATCTAAACAGCGATCTGCTTGCTCTGCCACTTGTGGCTGAGAGAAAGGCTGATAAATTTCGATAAACTGTGTCGAACGCTCTTTGGCCGAGTGCTTAGTCGGATCTTTACGATCCACCTCGATAAATTGAAAATCATTACTCATTTAAATTACCCCGCCTTCACAGCTAATTCCGGGCTTTTTTGCTCAATTTTAAGCAAGTCGGCAACGGCAATATTCTTAGGCTTAACTAATACAAAACAGTCTAACCAGTTTTCAAAATCACTTAGGATCATCTTGGCATGTTCACTGCCAGTGGCTTCAACATGTGCTTCAATCAGCTCTTTAAGATGCTGTTGCTGAATTTTTGATTCTAATTTTTGCGTATCAACAAGTTCCGTATTTACGCGGCGACTAAAGTGATTAAATCTGTCAAAAATGTAAGCAAAGCCACCAGTCATACCTGCGCCAAAGTTCACACCTGTTTGGCCAAGTACAACAACAATACCGCCGGTCATGTATTCACAACCGTTATCACCCACACCTTCAACAACAGCGATAGCACCAGAGTTACGTACACCAAAACGTTCACCGGCTTGACCTGCAGCATATACGCGTCCACCCGTTGCACCGTATAAACAGGTATTACCCATAATGGCACTTTGTTCACTTTGGAAAGGGCTACCGACAGGTGGATTGATAACAATCTTACCGCCAGACATGCCTTTACCGACGTAATCGTTCGCATCGCCAACCAGATTCATCTCAAGACCTGGGCTGTTCCACACACCAAAGCTTTGACCTGCACTACCGTTGAACTGAAGCGAAATTGGCTCTTTAGCACCTTTGACACCGATATTGGTAGCAATGTAACCAGAAAGCGCAGCACCGATTGAGCGGTTAGTGTTATTAATTGCGTATTGCTTGCTGAACGCTTTGCCTTCAAGGATTGCTTGAGCAGCGTCAGTGACAATTTGTAAGTTAAGTTCACCTTTATCTGATGGTGGATTTAACTCTTTCCAGGTAATTGCGCTGCCTTCCGCTACTTTAGGCTGATATAAAATAGGCGCTAAATCTAACCCAAGTTGTTTGGCTGTTTGGCCTTCAAGGGCATAGAGCCAATCAGTGCGACCGACTAAGTCTTCAAATTTAGCCACACCAAGGCTTGCCATCCATTCACGGACTTCTTGTGCTACAAACTCAAAATAAGTAATCACTCGCTCAGGTAAACCATGGTAATGCTTATCACGTAAGTTTTTATCTTGAGTGGCTACACCGGTTGCACAGTTGTTTAAGTGACAAATACGTAAATATTTACACCCTAACGCAATCATAGGCACGGTACCAAAACCGAAGCTTTCTGCACCTAAAAGAGCAGCCTTAACAATGTCTAAGCCTGTTTTTAAACCGCCATCAACCTGTAAGCGAATTTTATGACGCAAGCCATTTTCAACCAATGATTGATGCACTTCTGCAAGACCTAATTCCCATGGAGAACCAGCATACTTAACTGAAGTGACTGGACTTGCGCCAGTACCACCGTCATAACCAGAAATGGTGATCATATCGGCATAGGCTTTTGCGACACCTGTAGCAATAGTCCCGACACCAGGCTCTGAAACGAGTTTCACCGACACGAGCGCTTTAGGGTTGATTTGTTTCAAATCGAAAATCAGCTGAGCTAAATCTTCAATTGAATAAATATCGTGGTGTGGCGGTGGCGAAATCAAGGTCACGCCAGGACGTGCATGACGTAAACCTGCAATTTCAACACTGACTTTATGACCTGGTAATTGACCACCTTCACCCGGCTTAGCACCTTGGGCTACTTTAATTTGCAATACGTCAGCATTAACTAAGTAATGAGCGGTAACACCAAAGCGGCCTGATGCAATCTGTTTAATGGCTGAATTGCGCTCGCTATTAAAGCGACTGGCATCTTCACCACCTTCACCAGAGTTTGAACGACCACCAATACGGTTCATCGCAACAGCAAGTGCTTCATGAGCTTCTGGGCTTAATGCACCGATACTCATTGCTGCACTATCGAAACGCGGGAATAGGTTTTCTGCTACTTCGACTTGTGACTCTTCAATGGCTTGGTTAGTCCCTTTAACGCCAATTAAATCACGTAATGTCGCAATAGGTCGGTCATCGACTAACGCGGCAAATTTCTTGTATTTTGGATAGTCTTGATCTTTAAGGCTCTGTTGTAGTGTATTGACTACATCAGGATTGAAGCTGTGATATTCACCACCTTCAACATACTTCAATAAACCACCTTGCGGTAATGGCATATGGGCACGATATGCAGCGGTATGAAGTTTCTTTTGATCGGCAGCTAGATGTTCAAAGCTCGCACCTTCGATACGGCTAATAACACCTTTAAAGCAAAGTTCAATCACATCTGATGATAGACCCACTGCTTCAAATTGTTGGCTACAACGGTAAGAACCAACGGTGCTGATGCCCATCTTAGACATGATCTTACGCAGGCCTTTTTCAATGCCTTGACGGAAGTTAAGCATCAAGATGCTGTCATCTTCTACTTGGTTTTTCTTCGCCATTGCCGAAATTGACTCGTAAGCTAAGTAAGGATAAATAGCCGTCGCGCCAAAGCCGAGTAAAACAGCAAAATGATGAGGATCACGTGCTGAAGCGGTTTCAACGATAATGTTAGTATCACAACGCAAACTTTTATCAACAAGACGTTGCTGCACCGCACCTACAGCCATAGCAGCAGGAATAACCTGAACATTTTTAGCGGTTGCGCGGTCTGATAAAATCAGTAGGGTTGTGCCACTTCTTGCTAAGCGTTCTGCATCATCAGTGATGCGCTCAATCGCTTGTTGTAAGTCTTCATGGGCGTCATAGTTAAGATCAACCGTGTTAGCACGATAATAAGTGCTATCTAAGCCAAGCAATTGGTTGAAGTCACTGAATAAAAGCACTGGCGACTCGAACATCACGCGATAAGCAACACCGGTAGTTTCACAAAATAGGTTTTGCTCTCGACCAACACAAGTGGTCAATGACATTACGTGTTTTTCACGTAACGGATCAATCGGCGGGTTAGTGACCTGAGCAAACTTTTGACGGAAGTAGTCATAAAGTGAACGGGATTTTTTAGACAATACAGCCATTGGGGTATCGTCACCCATAGAGCCTGTTGCTTCTTCACCTTTACTAGCGAGTACCCAAATAACTTGTTCAAGTTCTTCACGGCTGTAACCAAATTGTTTTTGGTATTGAAGTAATACATCAGCAGAGAAATTACTTGCACCTTGCTGAGCAGATTCAATTTGATTGGCTGGAACTAATGTACGGCTATTCTTAGCCATCCATTCTTTGTAAGGATGACGGCGCTTTAAATCGTTATCGATTTCGAATGACGAATATAGACGACCATTCATGGTATCTAAAACTAATAACTCGCCAGGGCCAACACGACCTTTCTCAACCACTTCATCTGCAGAGTAATCCCAAATGCCGACTTCTGAAGCCAGTGTTAGGATTCTGTCCTTGGTTATAACGTAACGAGAAGGGCGTAGACCGTTACGGTCGACAGCACAGGCAGCATGACGGCCATTACTCATTACAATGCCGGCAGGGCCGTCCCACGGCTCCATATGCATTGAGTTAAAGTCGTAGAATGCTTTCAACTCGTCATCCATTTCTGGATTACTTTGCCATGCTGGTGGGATCAACAAGCGCATAGCACGATAGAGGTCCATCCCGCCAGATAACAGCATTTCTAGCATGTTATCTAATGACGATGAATCTGAACCTGTTTCATTTACAAAAGGGGCTGCCTGTTGTAAGTCAGGTAAAAGTGGTGAATTAAACTTGTATGCACGAGCGCGTGCCCACTGACGATTACCTGTAATGGTATTAATTTCACCGTTATGAGCTAAAAATCTAAACGGTTGTGCTAAAGGCCATTTAGGCGATGTGTTAGTCGAAAAGCGTTGATGGAATAAGCAAATAGTACTTTTTAAACGAATATCAGCAAGGTCAGTATAAAACGAAGGCAAGTCCGCAGGCATCATTAAGCCTTTATAGACAATGACCTGACCCGATAAGCTGGCAACGTAAAAATCGTTGTCATCAACAATTTGTTGCTCAAGACGACGTCTCGCCATGTATAGACGGCGTTCTAAATCTTTTTCTCGCCAGCCGACTGGCGCATTAATCAGTACCTGATAAATTTGCGGTAAACTTTTACGGCCTATTTCACCAAGTACGTCTGGATTAACTGGGACCTTTCGCCAGCCTGCGACACTCAGCGTTTCACGTTGGAGTTCTTTTTCTAAAATTGCTTTTGATGTTTCTGCTTTTACTGGATCTTGACTTAGAAACAACATACCCACTGCAAACTTGCGGCTTAAATGCCAATCGTTTTCTGTTGCAACGGCTGCAAAAAAATCTTTAGGCATCGACATTAATAGTCCACAGCCATCACCTGTGCGGCCATCCGATGCAATACCGCCACGGTGTTTCATTCTGTCTAATCCGTGAATAGCGGTACGGACAATACGATGGCTAGCATCGCCATCCATTTGGGCTATTAAACCGAAACCACAATTGTCCCGCTCAAAGCTGGGATGATATAAGCTCATACAAAAACTCCCTAAACCTAACTTAATACGACTCGGATAATGCGGAGAAGTTCTCATAGATATGCACCCGAACCACCCAAATTAGCCCGATAATGAATAAAGGTCAAACTTAAATTACTCAACAAAATGAATTGTTATTGCAATTACAAATGTTAAAAAAAAGCTTGTTGACGTTAACGTAAACTGTGATTTTGTTTGTATAACCTTATGAATAAAAAGAATTTTAAAAGTCACTAAAAAGTTTTGTTACTTTTCGTTAACACTTGGGTCTAATTGATTTAGTTTTATAAATAGTGAATTTATTTTCAAGTACAGTGTTAATTAACTATTTGGTCAATTTGAATATAAATTCACTTGAGAATAATAAAATTGACACAGGGATATCTAAATTTGTGACCCAGAATTTTACCTGTGGATAAATTAATCAATTTATCTAACCATTTATTGATATAGCACCAAGTTTTAATCTCCTAAGCCGATTACTATCTGCCACTTTTTTGAGTTCGAGGACACATTGTGGGTTTAGATGATTACGTAAATACATTCGGCGCTGTGTGCAAAAAGCAATACGGTGGCAGGATCAGAAAACTTACAATTGATGCTAAATTCACCTGTCCAAATCGGGATGGTACATTAGGTAAAGGTGGCTGTACTTTTTGTAATGTTTCATCTTTTAGTTATGAGCAGGGAACAGAAGCCAGTATCTCAGATCAGCTTTCTCAAGGTAAGCAACGTTCGGTGCTTGCTAATGCCCCAGCTTCTACCTCTAAATATATAGCTTACTTTCAGGCTTACACAAGTACCTATGATGAATATCAGGTTTTAAAGCAGAAATATGATGAAGCAATAAAAGATGCAGACATCGTGGGGCTTCATATTGGGACACGCCCTGACTGCGTACCTGATGATATTCTTGATTTACTCGTGAGTTATCAAAATAAAGGCATCGAGGTTTGGTTAGAGTTAGGTTTACAGACTGCTAATGATGAAACATTGAAAAAGATAAATCGTGGCCATGATTTTTCTGCTTATCAAGATACTGTGAAACGGGCTCGAGAAAGAGGAATAAAAGTATGCGCTCATTTAATTTTGGGGTTACCGAGCGAAGATTATCAAGATTATTTAAATAGTTTACAGCAGGTTATCAGTACCGGTGTTGATGGCATCAAATTACATCCCTTGCATATAGTTGAAGGCAGTGTAATGGCCAAAACATGGCGCCATAAAGGAATGGCGTTACTGTCTCAAGAGGATTACGCCCATTATGCCAGTGAACTGATAAGAAATACCCCTAAAGAGATAATATTTCATCGTGTTACCGCCTATGCTAAGAAACCGATGTTACTGGCACCTGATTGGTGCGCATTTAGATGGGATGGCCTGGTATCAATTGTCAAAAATTTAGCTGAAAATGGTGGTCAAGGCCATTATGTTCCTTCCGTAACAGTTTAAAAAGTAACCGTATTGCATATTTCTTAGTGTTTTATATGGGGTGATTTTAAATATTTGTTAATTTTTTGTAGTTTTTTATCTAAAAATAGACTTGAAAAGCGTGGAATTGTTGCATAGGCAATTATTGCGAGTATTATAAATTCCAATTTTACAGTTATGAATTTGAAAGAGGTGCCACAATGGCCACAGTTCAGCTAGAGTCTATCTTGGATCTCAATACTTTAGAGCAATATTGTAGTGCTATTGGTGCAGGTACTTTATTAAAAAGCGTCGTATTATTTGAGCAATTAATGCCTGAGTATGTGGGCAGCTTAGTAAAAGCCAATGAAGTAAATGATAAAGATACTTTGTGTGCAGAAGCGCATAAATTTAAAGGTGCTGCTGGTTCAGTAGGTTTAAAGCGTATTCAACAATTTGCACAACTTTTACAGCACGGTGAAGAATCAAGCTGGGAAACTGAGCATAACGCTTGGTTAGCTGAGATTGTTAAGCATGCAAGTGCTGATCTACAGCAATTAAAAGAATTTCTTGAAGCAAAAGCTTAATCGTTTTTGTTGAGTTAAAAGTCCCGTAAGGGACTTTTTTTTGGACATTTTTTAGTAAATGTTCATTATGAGTCGTTGATCGTGTACTGAAGATTGTTATTTCAGGTGAGTTAATTCATTATTTAAATGAAATCTTAATAGGGTAATCGATTAAATGAAAAACCTGCCAAGTCTTAAAAACTTATTTTATCTGGTTAACTTGCATCAAGAACAAAACTTCAATCGTGCTGCTAAGTCTTGTTTTGTAAGTCAATCGACTTTATCAAGTGGCATTCAAAATCTTGAAGAGCAATTGGGTTATCAACTGATAGAGCGGGATCATAAATCATTTATGTTCACTGCCATTGGTGAGGAAGTGGTAGAAAGAGCACGTAAGCTACTTACTGATGTCGATGACCTTGTTGAGTTAGTTAAAAATCAAGGTGAGCCAATGACGGGAGAGATCCGACTGGGTTGTATTCCGACGATTGCGCCATTTCTTCTGAGTCGAGTGGTCAAGCAATGCCAGCAAGATTACCCCCAACTGAGCTTATTATTAAAAGAAGACACCACTGAAAGCTTATTGGATTCATTGGGTAAAGGTGAGCTGGACTTACTAATTTTAGCTTTACCTGTTGATACAACTGGTTTTCATAGCATGAAAGTAGGGATAGACCCCTTTAAAATGGTGGTACATGAAGAGCTTTCTGATGGCATTATGACCCCTATTGATTACCAGAAAATGCCAGACGAAAGTATTTTCTTATTGCAAAGTGAGCATTGTATTACCGGCCATGCCATCACGGCTTGTCAGTTAGGTAATAGTGCTAAAATCAACCCATTTGCAGCAACTAGCTTGCACACGTTAGTGCAGATGGTCGACAGTAAACTAGGCACCACATTTTTACCGCAAATGGCGATTGATGCCGGTATTTTGAATGATACTGAACTGAATATCATGAACCCACCGGGTGAGGCACCTTACCGTGATATTGGCTTGGTATGGCGTCAAACAACCAGTCGCATCAGTACATTTAGAACATTAGGCTTAATGCTAGAATCACTGTTAAGTGATAAAAAGAATGATTAATTGAAATCTCTGTGACTAGAAATTATTAAGCCTTGAAGCATTGTTTCAAGGCTTTTTTTATGTGGAAAATGAAAAATGCTTGGTAGTTCGAGGAGTTACATAGGCTAAGTAACTCTTTACATAGAATTAAGCTGGAGGTGGGACTTTTTTAGGTGTGACACCGTACACTTCAATCTCGTGTTGCTTGCCTTTGAGTTTCATTGCACCAAGATCGGCTAAATCAAATTGACTATCATGCCTTGCAAGTCGGTGAGCAACTTCACCTGAAATCAACATGCGTTGACCGAGCGGATTACACTGATCTTGCAGTCTAGCAAGTGTGTTAAGCACGTCACTAAAGAAGCTAATTTCTTGTTTTTGTACACCCACAACGGCAGCAACAACTTGTCCACAATGGGCCGCAGCTTTGAACTTAGGGACAAAGCCGTAATGCTCTTCAAAATAAGGTCGGTGCCAATTAAGTTGCTGGCTGAACTCATAATAAATGTTCATACAGCGATCTTCTTTAATGCCTTCTTCAAGTGGCCAATGGATTAATACTGCATCGCCCATATAGCGATATATCTCAGCATCATTATTGGTTACGGTATCCGCTAACATGCTAAAGCTATCTTGGATTAATCGACTGAATCGATAATCGCCTAATGTTTCTGCATGGGACGTAGAAGAAACCATATCGACAAAGAGAAATAATCGATGTTCGTATCGGGGTTGGTGATACTTACCTAAACCAATATTCAGTAATACGCGAGGGCCGACTAACAGCGCCATTTGTTCAACAAATGCTAGGCCTACTCTAACAGCCACTAAGTAGATGACTAAGGCTTGAAAAGAGGGGCTGTATAAAATGTGCGCTGTGAGCATTTGCCGTAAAGTGACAAGATGGTTCTCAATAGCCCACATATTCAAAAACTGTGTCACATAAGCTAATGTCATTGCACCAAGCAACAAAAATAACCCTTTGAATATCACAGAGAAAATATAGGGGAGGCGACTGATTGCACTGAAATCAGCAATGAGATTAGACATCCAATGTAAACAACCAAAAACAAAGCCCATGAAAATAGCCAGAGTCGCGAGATCTGATTTTCCTATGGCCCATTGTGGCAGTTCGGGAGCTTGTGAATATCGAAAAAATACAAATGCGCCCATGGCTGCACACCATGCAACTATTGCAAATAGTAGTTTTCTCGTCTGTCGACGTGCTTTCACTGGTTTATATCTAATCCGTTGATATTTGAAGACAGGCTAGTTTATAGAAAATTCCCATACTTGTCATAGTGGTATTTCAATTAGTTTTGATTTCTTTTTTTATGTTGGCTTTATGTGATCTTAGTTGAAGGCGTTTGTTAGTATTTGGTGGGTGAAGTTGATCTTTAAATAGAAGCCACGAGGATTTGAGAGCTTTACTGTGCCATCTTCGGCAATTGATTCTGTTAATGCTTTGCTATTGGCAGCTTTTGGACGCAATTGTAATACCTCTCCATGGCGAGCCGTTACCTTGTCAACTTTACCCATGGCAATTAATTCCATTATTTCTTCCCAGTCTTGCTGTAGCGCATGTGCTTCATTCGCATTAGGTCGCCATAATACAGGTGAACCAATTCTTCTTTCCCCTACAGGAATGCTTCTGTCACCTTCTACAGGGATCCACAATACTTGGCTTAACTTATGACAAACAACACTTTGTTCCCAAGTCAGACCCTGGATATTCGTTAGTGGGGCTACGGTCACGTAAGTTGTTTCAATGGGGCGTCCATTATTATCGATAGGAATGGTTTTTAGCTCTACACCCAAGTGTAAAAAGTCTTGCTGGGGTTTAGATCCCGCTGTTGCGCCTAATTCCATTTCTATTAATTGTCCAATCCAACCCTTATCACGTTTAAGGTTAGCGGGTACTGGGGTGTTATGCTCCATGGCAACATCGCCTAACGTTACCCCTGCCATATCGTTTGCTCTTTGCATTAACTCTTCAATGGTATTGGGCTGGCTATTCATCATAAAGCGTCTTTTAGATTGAAAATAATGGATGATGAAGTGTACTTGTTTATCTATTTATTCGCAGCATTTGTATGTGGTTAAAAAACGCTCACACTGTTTAGTGAGAGTTATTCACTAAGAACGATTTTAATAATAATATGAAAATTAACAGTTTTTTTTGAGATTGGTTAGTTTTTTTAACCATAAGCTAAAGTTACTCTCGTTTTGCACTAACCTTTCACACATAGTTATCCACAGATTTGATGAATAACTTTATTAAAAGCATGCTTAGCGGATATAAAATTGTTCGTCAATGGCAGAAAATCGCTTTATTTTATTATTTTTAAAATATTGTTCTTGTTTTTTGTGTATAACTTAAAACGCTATGGAAACTATAAATGGCAAACACGTCAACTGGTTAAATATTGTTCTTTTTGCTTTGTGGAGTTATAGTTTACTAATGCCTTCTTGTTTAAGTTTATGAAATTAAAGGTTTAAATTGTTCGTTTGTCTTTGGTTTTTTAATTTATTTTCCTCGTTTAATTTACTTCAATTACACTTGTTTCAGAGTTTCGAACAGAGATATCCACAGATTTTGTGGATAATGTCGGGTTAACATGCCTTCATCTGTTGATAAAAGAATAAAACTGAGCGATTTATCCAAAGACGCGGTGTAAATCCTTGTTTGCCCGTAGGCAAGCTTTGTGAAACAATCTAGTCATTAATTTGTAGTGTAATTGGAGTCCATGTGATTGATAGCGACGGCTTTCGCGCAAATGTGGGCATTATTATCTGTAACAAATATGGTCAAGTTATGTGGGCCAGACGGTTTGGACAACATTCATGGCAATTTCCTCAAGGTGGCGTAGATGATGGTGAAAGCCCAGAAGAAGCTATGTATCGAGAATTGTATGAAGAAGTGGGTCTGAAACCTGAAAATGTGCAAATTTTAACGTCAACACGTTCATGGTTAAGATATCGTTTACCAAAAAGATTGATCAGACAGGAAAGCAAACCTGTGTGTATTGGCCAAAAACAAAAGTGGTATTTATTACAGCTCAAAGATAGCGATGACAGTATTAATCTCAACTCATGTGGTCATCCTGAGTTTGATGACTGGCGTTGGGTGAGTTATTGGTACCCTGTAAGGCAAGTAGTTTCTTTCAAACGTGATGTTTATCGTAAAGTAATGAAAGAGTTTGCTTTCACCACATTGGCATTTCAAGGGCGTGAGCCTAGCCGAAAAAGAGGTCGACATCGCAGCTAATTAGCGTTTAAAGAGGGCAAGGAAAGTGTTAAACACGCTCAGGGATATCACTCAAGCTGTTGCAGGAGCCAGCAGCCTTGAATCAGCATTAAATGTGTTAGTGTCGCAAACTAAGTTAGCGATGCAAACACAATGCTGCTCAATCTATATTCTTGAGCAACAACATCTTGTGCTTTCTGCAACCGATGGACTTGCTAGTGCAGCCATCAATAGTGTAAAAATGCCTTTATCTGAAGGATTAGTTGGCTTAGCTGCTGAAAAGGAAGAAGCGGTTAATCTTGCCGATGCAAAGTCTCATCATCGTTTTAAATTTTTCCCAGAAGTTGAGGAAGAAGAGTATCGTGCTTTTCTTGCTGTGCCGATCATTTTTCAAAAGCAAGTCGTCGGGGTTATCGTGGTGCAACAGCCACAGCCAAGACAATTTAGTGAAAATGAAGAAGCTTTTTTAATGACACTTGCCGCGCAACTAGCCGTTGTGGTGCGCAGCTTAAAAAATAAAGCGGCTATCAGTAACGTTCAGCAGCAAGTTGTGTTTAAAGGCACAAGCGCATCTAAGGGCATTGCAATCGCAGATGCGTTTGTTTTAGGTGGCGAAATCTCGCTAGTTCAAGATGAGCGTAAATCTTCTGATACTGAAAAAGAGTTACAAAGATTAAAGACCGCGATGCAGCGCTGTAGTGACATTATTAGCACATTGTCTCAACGTTTTGATCGCGAAAAAGTAGACGATATCGCTTCGATATTTTCAGCTTTGCAACTACTACTCAATGAAGCAAGTTTAGGTGGCGAATACTTACGTGAAGTAGAACAAGGCTGGCAAGCAGAGTCTGCAGTAAGCCGTGTGTCAATGCGTTATATTGAGCAATTCATGGCAATGGAAGATCCTTACCTTAAGGAAAGAGCCAGTGATATCCGTGAATTAGGCCAAAAGGTACTTCGCCAACTTATTGAGCCTGATAAATTAGACCTAGCCCCTGCAAAACCCGTTATTTTAGTCGCTAAAGAAGTCGATGCCACGTTATTGGCTGAGTTTCCGCGTGGAAAACTCGCAGGTATTGTGACCGAACTTGGCGGCGTGAACGCCCATGCAGCAATTCTTGCTCGCGCTTTGGGTGTTCCCGCAATTGTGGGTGCTGATCAAGTACTAGCTGCTAACATTGATGATAAAAAACTCGTTTTAAATGCCAACAGTGGCCAGCTGTTGGTCGATCCATCAGATGCAGTGCTTCACGAGTATTACACGCTCATTTCAGAAAACCAGGCGCAGCAACGTCAGTTCTCTGCTGAGTTATCTTTACCAGCACAAACACTCGATGGTCACCGTATACAGTTGTATCTAAATGCAGGTTTATTAAGTGGCTTGAGTACTGATATGGCAGAAGGGGCTGATGGCATTGGGCTGTACCGTACTGAAATTCCTTTTATGTTGCATCAGCGCTTTCCAAGTGAAGTAGAACAGGTGCATGTCTATAAACAGGTTTTGTCAGCTGCTCGCGATAGACCTGTCGTCATGCGTACTCTTGATGTTGGCGGCGATAAACCGTTACCATATTTCCCGATTAATGAAGATAATCCATTTTTGGGTTGGCGCGGCATTCGATTATCTTTAGATCACCCAGAATTGTTTTTAATGCAATTGCGCGCAATGCTAACCGCTAATGCAGATTCTGCACAGTTGAAAATCTTACTGCCAATGGTCAGTAATCTAGATGAAATTGATCGTACTTTACTGTATCTAGAGCAGGCTTTTAGTGAGATTACTGAAGAATTAAATAGAAGTATTCCTAAGCCTAAAATCGGCGTCATGTTAGAAGTCCCTTCATTATTATTCCAATTAGAAGATGTTGCCAAGCGTGTCGATTTTGTGTCTGTGGGCAGTAATGATTTAACCCAATATTTACTTGCAGTAGATAGAAATAATCCCAGTGTTAGCCCTTTGTTTGATAGTTTTCATCCTGGGGTATTAAGAGCGTTAAAATGGACGATTACCGATTGTAATCGCTATCGTTTAGATGCCAGTATTTGTGGCGAATTAGCTGGAGAGCCCATGGGCGCTTTGCTATTAGTTGCAATGGGATACCAAAAGTTGAGTATGAACCAAGGCAGTATCGCAAGGATCAACTACTTACTAAGACGAATTGATAAGCAGTCTCTTGAACTTTTATTAGATAAAGCACTGACTTTATCTAATGGAGAACAGGTACGCCTCTTACTCAACGAATACCTTAATGAACACGATTTAATATCAATCTTGCATTAAGTTCTGCTTTTACACGGATAAGGTTTTACTGTGGACAATATTTTATTGGTTTTTTCTATATGCCTAGTACTTGGCGGCTTCGTAGGTTTTATGGCTGGGTTACTGGGGATCGGTGGCGGCTTAATTATTGTCCCAGCACTTATATATCTCTTGCCATGGGTCGGTGTTGAATCAAGCCAACTCACCCATGTAGCTATTGCGACTTCACTCGCTTCGATCATTTTAACCTCGCTTTCTTCTGCTGTTGCGCATAATAAAAGAGGCAATGTGCCTTGGACGCTGTTTAAACCTATGTTGCCAGGTATATTAATTGGCGCACTAGCTTCAGGTTTTATCTCTGAACAAATTGCTTCTGATGATCTGCAACGTGCTTTTGCCGTGTTTGTAGTGTTAATGGCAATACAAATGGCATTTCCCTTTAAACCTAAAGCGAATAAACAAACACCGAAGTTTGTGGTGCTATTTTTAGTTTCCACATTAATAGCCATCATTGCTGGGTTAATGGGAATTGGTGGCGGTGTTTTACTGGTACCTTTTTTAACTTTTTGTGGTTTGCAAATGCGGCAAGCGGTTGGATTTTCATCTGTGACAGGTTGTTTGATTGCAATATCAGGTACAACAGGCTACATCATCGCCGGTATGAAGGTTACTGATTTGCCTGAAGGGACA
This sequence comes from Shewanella sp. 10N.7, assembly GCF_020806285.1. NCBI lineage: Bacteria > Pseudomonadati > Pseudomonadota > Gammaproteobacteria > Alteromonadales > Shewanellaceae > Shewanella > Shewanella sp. 10N.7. Next base: position 253,806 of record NZ_JAJGZS010000001.1, on the reverse strand, counting down.
TTTGGCTTTATTTATCTTCCCGCATTGGCAGGGATTATTATCAGTTCAATGTTAATCGCGCCATTGGGTGTTAAAGCTGCAAGTACTTGGCCTACACCAATTTTAAAGCGAGTTTTTGCCGGGCTTTTGATGATTGTTGGAATAAAAATGGCTTTATCGGTGTAGATTTATTGGTATCATTGTTTTTTGCCGACAGTCCCTATGTGAACGTCACTTTTGACATTTGTTGGTGGGTTGAACCTTATAATAATAGGAATGAAGAATGCGTCAGTATTTAGATCTTTGTCAGAACATCGTCGATAACGGTCATTGGATTGAAAACGAACGAACAGGGAAGCGCTGTTTAACCGTGATTAATGCTGATTTGCAATATGACGTCAAGAATAACCAATTTCCTATTATTACAACTCGAAAAAGTTATTGGAAGTCTGCAATTGCAGAGCTAATTGGCTATATCAGAGGTTATGATAGTGCCGCTGATTTTCGTGCTTTAGGAACCAAAACTTGGGACATGAATTCGAATGATAATCAGAGTTGGCTAGCTAACCCACATCGTAAAGGGGAAGACGATATGGGTCGTGTGTATGGCGTTCAAGGCCGTCGCTGGCAGAAAACCTCTGGTGGTACTGTTGATCAACTAGCTAAAATCGTTGATAACTTATCTAAAGGTGTGGATGACCGTGGTGAAATTATCACATTCTATAACCCTGGTGAATTTGATATGGGCTGTTTGCGTCCATGCATGCACACTCACACCTTTTCATTATTAGGCGACACGCTTTATTTAACCAGCTACCAGCGTTCTTGTGATGTGCCGCTTGGACTCAACTTTAATCAAATTCAAGTTTATACCTTTCTTGCGTTGATGGCGCAGATTACTGGCAATAAGCCTGGAATGGCTTATCACAAAATTATCAATGCTCATATCTATGAAGACCAATTAGACTTAATGAAAAATGAGCAATTGACGCGTGAACCTTTCCCGTCACCACAACTTAAGATTAATCCTAAGATTAAAACCCTGAAAGATCTTGAAACTTGGGTAACAATGGATGATTTTGAAGTGGTGGGCTATCAACACCATGAAGCGATAAAATATCCCTTCTCAGTATAGTTAGCGAAATGCTTCCATAGCCAAAAATTAAATATCTAAGACTGATGAACTCATTTTAAATGGGTTCATTCATTTAAAATCATTAGTGCTAATACTGACCAAGCAGCACTTAACTTGTGCTTCCATGTCAACAAAAAATAAGTCATCTACATTTGATGCTTAAATGTATCGTGTGAAAGATGGCTTTTCCCAACAAAGTAACCTAAGTGAAAAATAACAAGCCTTAGCTCTTAGCTAAAGATGATCGTTTTCTTAAAATATTTTAATAGTTATGCAATCAGTTTTAGTTAGTATGAAATGTGACTAAAACCACAAGCTATATTGCACTAGTCTAATATTCTTGTGTAAAAACTAAACTAGCGTATTGTTATTTTATTAGTTACTAATTCAGTTCATTGTATTTAATTTCGTCAAGCGCACGATTATTGCTCAGTTAAATAAATATGCGCTTATTTCTGTTTTGTGTGCAAACTTCCACTCAAACGTAGATCTGAGTCTCAATTGGCTTTCATGTTGTGACTTGGTGCTGTAAAAGTTGATTAACACATCGGAAAAACCGAGCTATAAGAGCGAAACTAACGATTATGATTGTTTGAGAAAATCCGATAGACTGATAATAATTGTTTTTTATGGAGTTATATATGGAACGTGCAATTAAGAATTTCTTAAGTCAAGAATCTGCAGGGGGTATCATTTTAATGATCTCTGTAGCACTGGCTATGATAATGGCAAATTCGCCATTAGCGGGTTTATACAGTGGTTTCCTTGATACAGAAGTCCAAGTGCGTGTGGGTTCATTAGATATTGATAAGCCATTATTATTATGGATTAACGACGGACTAATGGCTCTATTCTTCTTACTTATTGGTTTAGAAGTAAAGCGTGAACTATTAGAAGGTGCACTTTCAAGTGTTGCCAAAGCATCTTTACCTACTTTTGCTGCTATCGGCGGCATGGTATTCCCTGCTTTATTCTATCTGGCATTCAACTATTCAGATCCTGTGACGCAAGTTGGTTGGGCAATTCCTGCTGCGACTGATATTGCATTTGCTCTTGGTATCATGGCTTTATTAGGCAGCCGTGTTCCTGTTGCACTGAAAGTGTTCTTATTAGCGTTAGCTATTATGGACGATTTAGGTGTGATCGTGATTATCGCTCTGTTCTACAGTGCTGATTTATCAATGACGAGCTTAATCGTTGCAGCAATTTCAATTTCATTGATGGTTGCATTGAATCGTAAGGGCGTTAGTTCATTAATCCCATACGGTTTATTAGGTGTGATTCTATGGGTTGCTGTTCTTAAATCTGGTGTGCATGCGACATTAGCAGGTGTGATTATTGCTTTCTGTATTCCTTTACGTGCTAAAGATGGGTCTTCACCATCTGAACACTTAGAGCATAGCTTACACCCATGGAGCACATTCTTCATTTTACCTGTGTTCGCATTTGCTAATGCTGGATTATCGCTATCAGGAATGAGCATCACTTCATTGGCTGAGCCTGTAACTATCGGTATTATCCTAGGTCTGCTGCTTGGTAAGCCAGTAGGTGTATTATTGTTCAGTTATACTGCTGTAAAACTAAAATGGGCTGAACTACCACCTGGTATTACTTGGAATCAAATTATTCCAGTCTCTATCATGTGTGGTATTGGTTTCACAATGTCAGTGTTTATTTCTTCACTTGCATTCGAATCAGCCCCTGAGCATTTAGGTGACTTTGCCCGTTTAGGTATCCTAATGGGATCTATGCTAGCTGCTGTTATTGGTTATGTATGGCTTGATAAAGTGCTTCCTAAAGCTAAAGCAAAATAGGGCTGGAGCATATAATGAAAATAAAACTGTTGATGTTAGCTCTAGCAATGGGCGTGGTTACCATGCCAGCCCAAGCTACTTCGTTTAACGTATGTCAAACAAGCGTTGAATCAAACGAATGTAAAAGCTATTTAGATGGCGTTGTTGATGGCGCTTTGATGTATCACACTGATGCGTCAGGTAGTCGTTTAGAAGCTGATGATGGATATGAGTCTCGTGCACTTAAGTATCGAGCTGGTAAGCGTTATCAAGAGGCTAACCGCAGTTTTTGTGCTGACAGAAAACCGCATAAAGATGATATCGTTTTAGCTATTCAGGAACAAACTGCTGCTAAAAACGTTAACAACTTAAGCGAGTTGTCGATATTAATTGATAGCTTGTTGGACTGTCAGCGATTAAAATAAACCATCTTTCTTAGCTGGTTTATATGCATGCAACATTTAAATTATAACCATCTATATTATTTTTGGATGGTTAGAAAAAAAGGTTCGGTGGCTAAGGCCGCCGAAGCTTTATGTCTCGCTCCGCAAACGATTACAGGTCAAATTCGCGCTTTAGAAGAACGCCTAAATGGCAGTTTATTCAATCGCGTAGGCCGTTCATTAGAACCCACCGAATTAGGCGAATTAATTTTTCGCTATGCTGATAAAATGTTTAGCCTCAGCTATGAGATGCTAGATTTATTGGCTTATCATAAAGATGAATCAATATTATTTGAAGTTGGGTTTGCTGCAGCTTTGTCTAAAGCTTTAGCTAGCCGTGTGCTGTTAACAGTGATCCCTAATGATGGCTCGATGCATTTGAGTTGTTATGAATCTACCCATGAAAACTTGATTCAGCGCTTACGTGAACACAAATTAGATATGATTTTGTCTGACTCAGCAGGTGAATCACTTAAATATCCTGAGATTTTATCTAAGAAGCTCGGTGAGTGTGGTATTAGTTTTTTTGCTGCTTCAAAACCCTCATTAGATTTCCCTGCATGCTTAGAACAAGAAAAGCTATTAATCCCAGGTAAGAGGACATCTCTTGGGCAGCAGCTACATAGGTGGTTTGCTGAAAAAAATCTCGATGTAAGCATATTAGGTGAGTTTGACGATGCAGCGATGATGAAAGCGTTTGGACTGTTTAAGCGTGGTATATTTGTTGCTCCATCAATTTATCGTCATGATATACTCTCACAAGGTATGGTTTTAATTGGTGAAACAGACGATATTAAAGAAGAATATCACGTTATGTTTGCCGAACGGATGATCCAACACCCGGCAGTTAAGCGGTTATTAGAAACTGATTTTACTGATTTGTTCGCAGGTGTTGATCCACAGGTACAAGATGTTGAACACCGTAGTTCACATCAAAGATAAAATATCCTCAGAAGATGTTAGGAGAAGTGCGTTGGAATTAATGAATATTGCTAGAGTTCGCTGGGCATGTCGTAGAGGGATGCTCGAGTTAGATGTCCTGTTTCAGCCGTTTGTAGATGCACATTACGAAGCGCTTTCTGATATTGATAAACAAACCTTTATTGATCTACTCGCTTGTGAAGATCCAGAGCTATTTGCATGGTTTATGGGCCATGAAGTGTGCCCTAATAACGCGATGCGTGAAATGGTAAATACAGTACGTGGCCGTCCTCAGCCTTAACTGTGTCAATAAAAATAGAATCTCTATTTTGCCTATCTTATTAATGCTGTATCAAGTAAGAAATGGCGCTTAACCTGTGCATGTAACTTTAAGCGCCTCTTTTAACCAGTTCCTCTCTCATATTGTCCTCATTTGTGTTTGCTTAACCAGTTTTCTGTTGTGGCCTGTAAGCCACTTTGTTGGTTTGAGTATATTGCGTGGTTTAACCTTGTTAGCGGTCACAGCCTTCTTCATTTGGCATATAAAGCAGCTTAGGCGGCAACGTTGTGATTTATACCTTTCTGAAACGGGAGATGGAACACTTGATCATGATGCTTTTGTCGTTTGGCGCTCAGCTATCGTGACAGTGTTTGCTTGTGTGATGTTTATTGAGTTTGAATCATCAAGTTCAAAAAAGAAGAAAAGGCAATTGTTGATAGTGTGGAGCGACATGCTCACGGATAAAGATTACCGACAACTTTGTCGGCAATTAAACAAACTTAAACGAAATCAAGACAATTAATATTGCTAGCGCAATGATCAAATTATAGCTCCTGACATTTCTCAGGAGCTATCTCAATCGTCTCTATCAATCGTTATCTTTCAGGTTGTAAGATGGTCGGCTGCGGATTTTCTAATTGTTGCGGATAATCAGCATTATAGTGCAACCCTCGACTTTCCTTTCGCTCCATTGCGCAGCGAATAATTAATTCAGCCACTTGAACCAAGTTCCTTAATTCCAGTAAGTTATTACTGACTCTGAAGTTGCTGTAATACTCTTGGATCTCTTGTTGCAACATAGCGCAGCGACGTAAAGCACGCTCTAAGCGTTTGTCGGTTCTTACAATTCCGACATAATCCCACATGAATAATCTCAGTTCGTGCCAGTTATGGGCAATGACGACTTCTTCATCTGAGTTGCTTACTTTGCTTTCATCCCAATGAGGGACAGGGCCAGGCGTTGGGATTTTTGTTAACAAGCTTTCTATGTCATGTGCAGCCGCGCGTGCAAAGACGAGGCATTCCAATAATGAATTACTTGCTAGCCGGTTTGCACCATGAAGACCTGTATAAGCTACTTCGCCAATGGCGTATAAGCCATTAATGTCAGTTTGACCATGTAAGTCAGTCATGATCCCACCACAAGTATAATGCGCAGCAGGCACCACTGGAATTGGGTCTGTAGTGATATCTATGCCAAATTCTAAACAGCGTTTATGAATAGTAGGGAAGTGCTTTATCACGAAATCTGCAGGTTTATGGCTGATATCAAGATATAAACAATCAGCACCTAAGCGCTTCATTTCATAATCGATGGCGCGTGCGACGATATCACGAGGCGCAAGCTCGGCTCTCTCGTCAAACTCTGGCATAAACCGACTACCATCGGGACGTTTAAGGTATGCTCCTTCGCCGCGTAATGCTTCAGTTAATAAGTAATTACGCGCATCTGCATGGTATAAACAGGTTGGATGAAATTGATTAAATTCCATATTGGCTACACGACAACCCGCGCGCCAAGCCATAGCAATACCATCGCCGCTGGCAATATCAGGGTTAGAAGTATACTGATAAACTTTGGAACTACCGCCTGTAGCGATTGCAACAAACTTTGCAGTGACAGTTTCTACATGCTCAGCGTCTCGATTCCAAACGTAGGCACCGACAACGCGGTTACCCGGTCGGTTTAATTTACGAGTCGTAATAAGGTCAATTGCATTATAACGCTCTAAGACTTGGATGTTTGGATGCGCTAATGCTTGATCTTGTAAAGTCGTTTGCACCGCTTTGCCTGTGGCATCAGCAGAATGCAAAATTCGACGATGGCTATGTCCGCCTTCGCGCGTAAGATGATAAGGCGCTGTGCTTTGATCGCCGTCAGGAGTTTCTTCCTTATCAAAAGCGACACCACATTGAATTAGCCATTTCATTGAAGCTTTGGCATTTTCGGCAGTATAAGTCACCACTTCTTTGTCACAAAGGCCCGCACCAGCAATCAAGGTGTCGCTTACATGGGACTCAATTGTATCCGATTCATCAAATACAGAAGCGATTCCGCCTTGGGCATAGTAGGTTGAGCCTTCAGCTAACGGCCCTTTAGAAAGAAGAATAACTTTAGACTTTTCAGCTAGATGGAGTGCCAGCGTTAACCCGGCTGCGCCACTACCTATAACCAAAATATCAGATTGGTGTTCAACTGCTTGTTTCATAAGGTATCATGGATGACTTAATATGGTTCTATAATGGTAAAACAAAACCGCTTTATTGGGTACTGAGACATTACTATTAAGCGATATTTAGCCATTTTTTATAAAAAATTAAATTTTTTTCATTCAATATCGAACTTTTTCAAAGCATGCGAGTCTACTTTATTGTGAATATGATTCGAGCGACTGAGAAATCAGTATTATAGATTTAGGAGTAGTCGGCTCGGATGAGTGGACAAATAAGTGATCAACAGTTAGTTGAGCGTGTACAACGCGGTGACAAAAACGCATTTAATCTGTTAGTTCAGAAGTACCAAAATAAAGTAATGAGCTTGATATCACGTTATATTCGAAATCAAGCTGACATCGCCGATGTGGCACAAGAAGCCTTTATTAAAGCTTATCGTGCATTACCTAATTTTCGTGGTGAAAGTGCGTTTTACACTTGGTTGTACCGAATTGCAGTAAACACTGCAAAAAACCATTTGGTTTCTCAGAGCAGAAAAACACCGGCTAACAGTGTTGATGCAGAAGAAGCTGAATACTACGAAGGCAGTGATGCGTTAAAAGAATTTGCATCTCCAGAACGTTTAGTTTTGTCGGATGAAATTAATAAGGTGATTTTTGAAACCTTAGAAACGTTGCCAGAAGAATTGAAGATTGCAATATCACTTCGTGAACTTGATGGTATGAGTTACGAAGATATTGCCAATATCATGGATTGTCCTGTTGGAACGGTAAGATCAAGAATCTTCCGAGCTAGGGAATCAATCGATAAAAAACTCCAGCCTTTGCTGGAACAGTAATAGTCTTTATTGACACAGGTGAAAAATGCTTAAATCAGGTCAAGAATGGGTTTCATCAGCAGTTGACGGCGAAGTAGATGCTAAAACATTAGCGGAACTGTCAGCAGACGAAAACTCACACAAACAGTGGCAAAACTATCATATGATTGGTGATGCTATGCGTGGTGAGTTACCGCAGACAATTGATTTAGATCTTACTGCAAACATTGCAGCAGCAATTGAATTAGAACCTGCGATTATCGCGCCTCAAACTGAAACTACGTCAACTCATGATGCCAAAGTGGCTACTACTGAGACTAAGAAAGACAATGTTGTGCCTTTCTTTAAGCAATTTGGCCAATATGCAATTGCTGCTACTGTCGCTATGGTTGCTATTGTCGGTGTACAAAATTACGGTCAAGACCAAAACGCTGATTCACCATTACCTGTGTTAAACACGCGTCCATTAGTGGGTACCGCTTCTCCTGTGAGTTTACAAACTGGCGCAGTGCAGAATCAATCTAGCGTTAGTAATGACAATGTTGTTGAGCAACGTCGTAGAATTAATTCTTATATTCAAGACCATATGCTACAACAAAGGTTGAATTCAGGTGTCGTTGTGCAGCACAATGACGCTATTGAACAAAACGTTAATAAATAATTTGGAGTTAGCTTGCGTCTAATCCTGTTAGCCCTTGTTGTATTGGCATTTCCTACATTTGCCAATAGCAATACTGAAAGTATTGCTGAAGAAGAAATGTCTGCAAAAGCTTGGCTTGAAAGTATGAGCCAAGCGCTACAAACCAAACAGTACAAATCCTCTATTATTCAGCTTCAAGCAGACCATATTCGTCCATTAGTTTATCTTCATGGTACGGTGAATGATAAAGAAGTTGCCTTTTTAGAATACCTCAATGGTCCACCTAAAAATGCAGTAAGAGTTGCTGATACTGTCACTTTTATTGAGCACGACCAACCCGCTTACAGTATAAACGCTCCTCGCATTCAAGGTGTTTGGCCAACTATTTTTGCAACTGATGTTAGCTCTTTAGAGCAAGGTTATCAGTTTGTCTTAGGTGGTCGCAGCAGAATCGCTGGCCGTCCAGGTCAGATGATCCGTATTATTCCCGTAGATGATAATCGCTTTATGTCGCAAGTGTGGATTGATATGGACACACGTTTACCACTTCGATATGACATGGTGAATCAAGAAAAACAATTGATCGAACAAATGATGGTCATTGAGTTACTTGAACTTAACGAGCCTGCGAAAATTTTAATCGAAGCGGAAAAACAAGGTTTACCGGCAGTAATGAATCCTGCTGAGCGCATTAAAGGCCAGAACTGGGAGTTCAGTTGGTTACCTGCAGGTTTTCATATGGTGGTAAAAGATCACCATCGTTTAATTGGCAGTGATGAATCAGTTGAATATATTGCTTTAAGCGACGGTTTAGTGAATATTTCGGTTTATGTTGCGCGCATGGGTGACAGCCCAATGCCAGATGAACTTATTACCCGCAATGGCTTATCTATGGTCGTTGAGCAAGTAGGAAACGTTGAAGTGGTCGCTGTGGGTAAAGTGCCAGCAGAAACTCTAAATCGTATTGCTAAAAGTCTCATTTTGAAGTAACTATCTAGCATGTCAGATACGCCTTCAACTCAAACTCCTTCAACGCCGCCGCAACCCGCATTATCAAAATCGATGCTGGAAGAGGTGGCAACTGTCACAGCTTATGATCCTGATGGTTGGGTAACCGTAGAAATTGAATTGAAAAGTGCTTGTAATCATTGTTCTAGCAGTGAGAACTGCGGTACTTCGACGGTAGCAAAAGCGTTTTCAGTCAAGCGGCAGCGGTTTTCATTGATGAGCGAAAAACCTTGCGAAGTGGGTGATTTACTCAAATTAGCTTTACCGGAGAGCGTTATTATAAAAGCGGCTGTGCTTGTTTATATTGTGCCGCTGTTCGGTTTGTTTATGGGCGCAGCAATGGGTTTGTGGCTTGGTGATTTACTCAATGTTAATGCTGATTATAGTTCAATGTTTTTCGCTGCATTGGGCGGAGTGAGTGCTTGGTTTGCTGGCAAACAGCAAGCAGCAAAGTTAGAAAAGTCTTCTACTCCAGTAATAACCGCTTATTTAGGGCAAGCAGTGAGTTTACATCGCGGTTAAAAATGTCTAAATTCTTTGTAAAAACATTAAAGTTTGCCGCTTAAACTATCTATTTTTACACTGATTTCTGTCGGTCTATTGATTCTGATTGGTATTAACCCCTTATTCAGGTACAATTTGGCACCATTATTTCCATCATTTTAGTAGTAGTCATTTCATCCAAATGAAACACATTAGAAACTTCTCAGTTATTGCTCATATCGATCACGGCAAATCAACCTTGTCAGATCGCCTTATCCAATTTTGTGGTGGTTTATCAGACCGTGAAATGGCCGCTCAAGTACTTGATTCTATGGATATCGAGCGTGAGCGCGGTATTACCATTAAAGCACAGAGCGTTACGCTCGATTATAAAGCTGATGATGGCGAAACCTATCAATTGAACTTCATTGATACACCGGGCCATGTTGATTTCTCATATGAGGTATCACGTTCATTAGCCGCTTGTGAAGGTGCATTGTTAGTTGTTGATGCTGGACAAGGCGTTGAAGCACAAACACTGGCTAACTGTTATACCGCCCTTGAAATGGACCTGGATGTGGTACCAATCTTAAACAAGATTGATTTACCACAAGCTGATCCTGATCGCGTTGCTGCTGAAATCGAAGACATTGTTGGTATTGATGCCATGGACGCGGTTCGTTGTTCGGCGAAAACGGGTATTGGTATCAAAGATGTTTTAGAAACGATTGTTTCTGACATTCCACCACCTGAAGGCGATATTGATGCGCCGCTGCAAGCTTTGATTATTGATTCATGGTTTGACAGCTATTTAGGTGTAGTTTCTTTAGTACGTATTAAACATGGTGTACTGAAGAAAGGTGACAAATTTAAAGTGATGTCGACAGGTCAGAATTATAATGCTGACCGCGTAGGTATCTTTACACCTAAACAAACTGATACACCTGAATTAAAAGCAGGTGAAGTTGGCTTTGTTATCTCTGGTATTAAAGAGATTCATGGTGCACCGGTTGGTGATACGTTAACTCACGCCAAAAATGGCGCAGAAGAGCCACTTCCTGGTTTTAAAAAGGTCACTCCACAGGTTTACGCGGGTGTATTCCCAATTTCAACCGATGAGTTTGAAAGCTTCCGTGATGCCTTGAATAAACTAAGTTTGAATGATGCGTCATTATTCTTCGAACCTGAATCTTCTTCAGCATTAGGTTTTGGTTTCCGTATTGGTTACCTTGGCTTATTGCACATGGAGATCATTCAAGAGCGTTTAGAGCGTGAATATAATCTTGATTTGATTACCACAGCACCAACAGTAGTTTACGAAGTTGAAATGACTCGTGGTGAAGTGCTGTATGTTGATAATCCATCAGATTTACCGGCAATTAATAATATTGAAGAAATTCGCGAACCTATCGTTGAAGCGAATATGTTGGTGCCAAAAGAATACCTAGGTAATGTGATTACTTTATGTGTTGAAAAGCGTGGTGTTCAAACCAATATGGTTTATCACGGTAATCAAGTATCTGTGACTTACGAACTGCCTATGGCAGAAGTGGTTATGGATTTCTTCGATCGCCTAAAATCAACCAGCCGTGGTTACGCTTCACTCGAATATAACTTTATTCGTTTCGAGCCAGCTGACATGGTGCGCTTAGATATCATGATTAATGGCGATCGCGTCGATGCATTAGCAATGGTTATTCACCGTTCAAACATTCGTCATCGTGGTCTAGCACTTGTTGATAAGATGAAAGAACTTATCCCAAGACAGATGTTTGATATTGCGATTCAAGCGGCTGTTGGTAGTCAGATTATTGCCCGTTCAAACATTAAAGCGATGCGTAAAGACGTAACGGCGAAATGTTATGGTGGCGATGTTTCTCGTAAGAAGAAACTACTGCAGAAGCAGAAAGACGGTAAAAAGCGCATGAAGCAAGTTGGTAATGTTGAAGTACCACAAGAAGCGTTTTTAGCAGTATTGAAGCTTAATGATTAACCTCTTAATTAATATGCCTGATTAAGGCTTTTATTAAGAGTGAAGATAACGCCGCAGTTTGCGGCGTTGTTATTCCTAAAAATAATTATTATTTTTCATCAAAGATGATGAGCAAAAGTTAATTTTGCAATCGAAGTGATTTTGTATATTTTGTAACACAACAGATAGTGATTCTGCATGTTATCCGTCGGATACTCATTATTTAGCAGTGTTAATCACTGAACCCATTTAAAAGTGTAAAGGCAGGAGCTTAATACCCAATGGCAGCCCATTTTTCTCTTATTTTAGTCATCGTCACGTTAGTCAGTGGTTTGATTTGGCTAATTGATGTTATTTTCTTTGCTCCAAAGCGCCGCGAAGCGCTTGCTTTAGCCGAAGCAAAACAAGCAGACCTTAGTGAGGAAGCAAAAGAGAGTATTATACGTGAATCAACGGTTGTTGAATTTGCTCATTCTATTTTCCCTGTCATTGCTTTTGTGTTGATTTTACGTTCGTTTATTTATGAACCATTTCAAATTCCATCAGGTTCGATGAAGCCGACTTTACTCGTGGGTGACTTTATTTTAGTTGAGAAGTTTAGCTATGGTTTACGTGATCCAGTATGGCGCAGTAAATTAGTTGAAACGGGTGAGCCTGAGCGCGGTGATGTGTTCGTATTCAAGTACCCAGAAAACCCACAAATAGACTATATTAAAAGAGTTATTGGTTTACCTGGTGACCGAATTGTTTATCAAAATAAGCAGTTTTTGATTGAACCAAAATGTGACGATGGTGCAAATTGCCCGCCAGCGAAAGCAGTGAAATTAAGCAGCGTTAATCGTGGTGAGTTTTCTCAAGAAGGTATCCCATTATCTCGTTACACTGAGCAACTTGGTGATATTGAACATGACATTTTGATTAACCCATCTCGACCAGATTTTAGTAATCATTTTTATGAGCAAGCTGGCACCGCTGTGGGTGAGTTTATTGTTCCTGAAGGTGAGTATTTTGCCATAGGTGATAACCGCGATAATAGTACAGACAGTCGTTTTTGGGGCTTTGTACCTGAAGCGAATCTAGTTGGTAAAGCAGTCGCTATTTGGATTAGTTTTGAGTTTGAGCGACCAGCAAGCAGCTGGTTACCAACTTGGGTGCCGACGGGTGTGCGTTTTGACAGAGTAGGTGCAATTAAGTAATGGAACCAATTAAGAACTTACCACGTTTATGTAGAACACTTGGTTATGAGTTTACCAATGTAGATCTGCTAACTCAGGCGTTAACCCATCGAAGTGCCGCTTCAAAGCATAACGAACGTCTTGAGTTTTTAGGTGATTCGATTTTATCAATTATCATTTCAGATGCGTTATATCACCAGTTTCCAAAAGTCACTGAAGGTGACTTGAGTAGAATGCGCTCTACATTAGTAAAGGGTGAAACCCTTACCGTTATCGCGAAAGAGTTTAAATTAGGTGATTACCTTTATTTAGGCCCAGGCGAACTTAAAAGTGGCGGTTTTAGACGCGAGTCGATACTCGCTGATGCTGTTGAAGCTATCATCGGTGCTATTTATCTTGATGCCGATATAGAAACATGCCGTGGTCTATTGTTGACCTGGTATAAGCAACGCTTAGCTGAAATCAAACCAGGTATTAACCAAAAGGATCCGAAAACGATCCTTCAGGAATATTTACAGGGTTATAAAAAGCCATTACCAGAATATCTTGTTGTAGATGTTAAGGGTGATGCGCACAATCAAACATTCACGGTTGAATGTCGAATATCAGAAATAGATAAAGTAGTGACAGGTGTCAGTACTTCTAGAAGAAAAGCTGAGCAGCTAGCTGCGGCTCAGGTATTGGAGCTAATTAATAAATGACCAAAAAAACAGACTTGCCAGAAAGCTCGCCAGCAGAGCCAAGCTTGGATGAATTATTGGCAAGGATGAATGGTGCCGCACCCGCTGCTGAAGCGAAATATGAAGTGACTTTTTGTGGCATGGTTGCCATTGTAGGTCGCCCGAATGTGGGTAAATCAACTTTACTGAACAAGTTACTTGGTCAGAAAGTGAGTATTACTTCTAAAAAGCCGCAAACCACACGTCACCGTATTATGGGTATTCATACAGATGAAGCAAAACAAATCATCTTTATTGATACGCCAGGTCTTCATATTGACGAAAAACGCGCCATTAACCGTTTGATGAACCGTGCTGCTGCCAGTTCATTAGCTGATGTGTCTATGGTTGTGTTTGTTGTTGATGGTATGACATGGACTGAAGATGATGAAATGGTGCTTAATAAGCTGCAACAAGGCAGTGGTAAGCGTAAAACTGTTTTAGCCATTAATAAAGTCGATAACATTAAAGATAAAGAAGCCTTATTTCCTTATCTTGCAGAGCTCTCTGAAAAGTTTGCTTTTGATGAGATTTTGCCGATTTCAGCCACTAAAGGCACGAACGTGCAACGTATTTTAGATTTAGCGCAAGAGTCTTTACCTGAAGGGCAGTTTTATTTCCCTGAAGATTATGTGACCGATCGTTCTCAGCGCTTTATGGCATCTGAAATTGTGCGTGAAAAGCTGATGCGCTTCTTAGGTGATGAACTACCTTATGATGCCACTGTCGAGATTGAGCAGTTTAAAATGATGGACAATGGTGTTTATCAAATTAATGCTTTGATTTTGGTAGAGCGTACAGGCCAAAAACGCATGGTCATTGGTAACAAAGGTGAGCGTATTAGAACCATTGCTACCCAAGCACGCCTTGATATGGAGACCTTATTTGATAATAAAGTTTTCTTAGAAGTGTGGGTGAAAGTGAAATCAGGTTGGGCAGATGACGAAAGAGCACTGCGCAGTCTAGGTTACGGCGAAGACTAATACAATGTCAGCCTTGATCTCATACTATAGCCGTTAGTCGTCTCTTCGATGTTACGCGGCTATATACTCCACCATCGTCCTTACAGAGAATCCAGTGTGATTGTCAATCTGTTGGTCGATGGTGTGGGTCGCCTTGATGCATTAGTCAGGGTAGGCAGCGGTAAAAAATCCATTAAAAGTATCATCCAACCTTTTCAGCCTCTGATATTTCAATTCAATAGTAAATCAGACTCAGCTGATTCTTCACTTAAGTTTATTACCCAAATTGAACCTGCAGCGCCTGCACTTCCCTTAAAATCAGATAGTTTATATTCTGCGATGTACCTTAATGAGCTTCTGGTGAGAGTACTTAACTCAGGCCAACATGCCGAAAGCTTATTTTTACATTATCATCGCAGCTTGATGGCGTTAGCGAGCGAGTTTAGCTCAGAGCATTTACGCTATTTTGAAATGGAATTGCTTAATGAACTGGGCGCTTTGCCTTCACTTGAATATGATACTCAAGGGGAAAGTATTATGGCTGATATGAGTTATCGGATTATTGCCGATGAAGGCTTTTTACCTGTTGCTCAGCAGGCATCAGCAAACGTGACAAATAGCCGCCATTTATTATCTGGTGAGATGCTGATTAACTTAAAATCCAAACAACTTGTTGAAAATAATTTAGTGCAGGCGAAAGGATTAATGAGGTTATTATTAACTCCATTGTTAGGTGGAAAACCACTACTAAGCAGAAAATTATTTATTAAGAAGTAACAGATTAGCACTGATATTAGTTCTGATAACAGTGCTGAAATTAGACAAGAACAAAAAATATATAAGGAGCCCACAGTGAGTGGAATTTTATTAGGCATTAACATCGACCATATCGCCACTTTACGCCAAGCTCGTGGTACAGAATACCCTGATCCTGTACATGCCGCAGCCGTGGCAGAACATGCCGGTGCTGATGGCATCACCATTCATTTACGTGAAGATCGCAGACATATTGTTGATCGTGATGTTTACCTACTGGCCAAAACCCTAAAAACACGGATGAACTTTGAGTTTGCTGTGACTGAAGAAATGATTTCAATTGCCTGTGATGTTAAGCCAGCTTATGCCTGTTTGGTACCTGAAAAACGTGAGGAATTAACTACCGAAGGTGGTTTAGATGTTGCGGGCCAACTTGATAAAATCACCCAAGCTGTCACACGTCTTGCGGCACAGGGTATTAAGGTGTCTTTATTTATTGATGCAGACAAAGCACAAATAGATGCTGCTGTGGCCTCAGGAGCGCCTTATATTGAAATTCACACAGGCTGTTATGCTGATGCGAAAACTGATGCAGAGCAATTACAAGAGTTAACGCGTATTACCGAAATGGCAAAATATGCTCATGGTAAAGGCCTTATTGTTAACGCAGGTCATGGCTTGCATTACCACAATGTCAAACCAATTGCGGCTATTCCTGAGTTGTATGAACTTAACATCGGTCATGCTGTGATAGCGCGCGCTGCAATTGACGGCTTAGCTGTTGCAGTAAAAGACATGAAGCAACTGATGCAAGAAGGTCGCAGAGGCGAATAATGGCTGTTATTGGCTTAGGTACTGATATTGTCGAGATTGCTCGTATTGAGACCCAGTTTATGCGCCTTGGTGATAAACTGGCTAAACGTGTATTAACGCCAGCAGAACTTGAAATTTATCAGAGTTCTAAAATACCGCATCGATATCTTGCAAAGCGTTTTGCTGCTAAAGAAGCTGCAGCCAAGGCCTTAGGCACTGGCATTGGACGTGGGGTGTCATTTCAGCATATTCATATTGCCAATAATGACAGTGGTGCCCCCATTGTGAGTTTTACTGATGGTGCCTTAACGAGAATGAATGAACTTGGCGCTAGCCATGTTCACATCACTATCGCCGATGAGCAACACTATGCTGTAGCGACAGTTATCATAGAGTCTTAAATCGGTATTCGGATGATTTCACTACTTGATTGCACAAGTAATCTATTAAGGCGCTTCGGCGTCTTTTCTGGGCGCCTTTTTCGACTCTTATCAAAAGGTGTTTGCTGGTATTTATTTCTTATCGGGCATTAAATTACAACTGCGAATGATTCTAGAGCTTGAGCTCCATAGTTGAAGTAGGGTAAGTTAATAGGATGTTACTTGATAAAAATAATAAGGACTCGTAATGAAATCGGCCGTTGAGCAGCTTGCCACTTATAAAAGTGTGCATTTAAACCCCAAAAATATTAAAACTCACTTTGTTGGCGTACCGCTAATTATTTGGTCTGTTTTTTTATTGCTAAATCTAATCCCAATTAATTTTGTTTTGTTAGCCGAAGATGGATTTAAGATTAATATCGCAACCATCTTCGCTTTGGGGACATTGATATATTATTTTATATTGCATAAAGGCTTAGCGCTTGGTTTAACCATTTTTATTATCCCAGTCTTGATGACTTCTTCAATGGTGGCTGAATTTGATAATGCTTGGATGGTGGGTGTTGGTGTATTTTTTGTCGGTTGGGTTATTCAGTTTATTGGTCATAAATATGAAAAGGCGAAACCTGCATTCATCGATGATTTAAATCAGTTATTGATAGGCCCTTTTTTCTTAATGGCTGAGTTGTACTTCATGATGGGCTTAAACAAAAATTTAGAGGATGAAATTACACCAATCGCTCGAGATAAAAGAAGAGCATTAGAAGCCAATCGCCGGCAGGCAGCGTAAAGTAAGCGAAATAAAGTTTATACGAGCAATAAAAAAGGCGCTTATCAGCGCCTTTTTTGATGGCGTTTGAATTGGACTAATCAGTCAACTCTTCAGTAGTATCTTCTTTAAGTCCAGGTACTACTTTCACCGCTTTAATCATGTTGTCAGAGACCTCAATCACTTCAATATTATAATTATCGATAGTGACGTTTGTTCCCGCATCAGGAATATCTTCTAGATATTCGATGATAAGCCCGTTGAGTGTCTTAGGGCCATCAATTGAAAAGTCCCATTTCATTTCTTTGTTCAAATCACGGATGTTGATCGTTGCATCAATGACAAAACTGCCATCTTGTTGAATATCAATATCTTCGCTGGCAGTGGTGATCATTGAGGTAGTAAAGTCGCCGACAATTTCCTCTAGGATATCTTCAAGCGTCACTAGCCCCTGAATGTCACCATACTCGTCAACCACTAAGCCAAAGCGTTCTTTATTTTGCTGGAAGTTAGATAGTTGTACGGTGAGCGGTGTACCTTCAGGAATGAAGTACAACTCTTTTACAGCTCTAAGCAAAGAGGACTTACTGAATTCTTCTTTCGAGCGAAGTCTAAGGGCATCACGAAGGTGAATAAATCCGACTGCATCATCAATATTGTCACGATATACCAACACTCGAGTATGTGGGCTTTGAGTGACTTGCTTATTGATTAACTTGAACTCGTCATTGACGTTAATTGCATAGATGTCTGATCGCGGGATCATAATATCTTCAACGGTGACCTTTTCTAAGTCGAGAATGGATATCAACATCTCTTGATGTCGCTGAGGGATCAGTGCACCAGCCTCATGAACCACAGTGCGCAGCTCTTCTTGGCTTAATGCATCGTTGACACTGATATTTTTTATACCTAATACACGTAAAAAGCCTGATGTGATCAGATTAATGACTTTAACCAGTGGCCATAACACTGATAACAGGGCTTTTAGTAAGAAGCTAGATGGAAAAGCGATACGTTCAGGGTGAAGAGCTGCAACCGTTTTCGGCGTAACTTCAGCAAATATCAGCACTACTAATGTCAGCACCCCCGTTGCGATTGCCACACCCATATCGCCGAATAAGCGCATACCAATAATGGTGGCAATGGCTGAGGCTAAGATGTTGACGAGGTTATTACCAATTAGAATCAAACCAATTAACCTGTCAGGTCTTTCAAGCATCTTTAATGCTCTTTGCGCCCCTTTATGCCCACTAGAAGCAAGGTGACGAAGACGGTAGCGGTTTAATGTCATCATGGCTGTCTCAGACCCAGAAAAGTAGGCTGAGATTAAGATTAACACTAGAAGAGAGAGGAGGAGTGCGCTGGTAGAAATAGCGTCCAAAAAGGGCTCCAGTAAACGTAATTAAAAACTGAGTAAAAAAAAGACGAATGATGAGTATCAATCATTCGTCATGAGTGTCAAGTCTGGGAAGGTTAACCTGCCAGAGTTGTAGTTTATCTTAAAATGATTTCAGTCACTATTCGAGCGCCAAAATAAGCTAAAGATAATAATGTTGCACCTGATAATGTGTAGATGACGGCTGTGCGAACACGGCAGCCAATGGTGTAGTTTTGCCATAGCATAGCGCCGTATACTAACCAAGCTAAGATGGATAAAATTGCCTTATGACCTTTACCATCTTCAAACATATCTTCTAAAAACACAAACCCCGTGATTAATGAAAGAGTCAGTAAGAACATACCGATAGTGACTAAATGAAAAAGTTGTTTTTCAACTGTCATTAAAGGCGGCATGCCAGGGCTCATCATGGTTTTCTTGTTTTTAAGCTTATTTTGAATCAATAACAATTGAATCGCATAGAGAGCGGCAATCATTAATGCACTGTAAGCCATAAGAGAAAGCACAATGTGAGCTAAGATCTCAGGGTGGATATCAAAATGAATAATGTACTGTGGTGGTATGAGCCATAACACTGCAACTGAAATAACAGAGCAGGCATAAACCACAGGTACCACAACTATCACCTTCAAGCGGTGCATAATAATGGTAAAGCTGAAGGCGATAATCCAGTTAACTAATGAAATCACATTCGTTAAACTGAAGTTTTGACCGTCAGCAGTATAAATAGTTTGCGAAAGTGCAATACCGTGAAGCACAACGGCAATAGATGCAAAAATTGCAACCAATCGACGATTCGGCCCTTCTGCATGGAACAAACGACTCGTCACTAATACGAGTGCAATGCAATAAAACAACATAGCCGAAGCTGAAAAAATGACCATCTGGAATAAACCTATCAAGTTATGAGTGCAGGTTGTTTTTAAAAATAAAATCAGCACATCTATATTTATCTTAGATTAACATGAACCCTACCCATTAGGGCAGTGACCCAAGACTCAAAATTTAACAGTTTCCACCATTTAACTCCAAATAATTTACGAAAAATGACATACATCAATAGACAGGCCTCAGGCTAATCTCGCATCTTGAAGTAGTTTGGGTATAATAGGCGGCAATTATCGAATCGTTTAAGGTAAACAGCAGAGCATGTTTGAGAATCTAACCGACAGACTGTCACGAACCCTCAAGAATATTAGTGGTCGTGGTCGCTTAACCGAAGACAACATTAAAGAAACCTTACGTGAAGTGCGCATGGCACTACTTGAGGCTGATGTTGCTTTGCCCGTTGTACGCCAATTTGTAAACAGCGTAAAAGAACGTGCAGTCGGTCAAGAAGTCTCTAAAAGTTTAAGTCCAGGACAAGCATTCATTAAGATTGTCCAAAATGAACTTGAAAAAGCGATGGGCGAAGCTAATGAAGCATTAGATTTAGCCAGCCAGCCACCTGCAGTATTAATGATGGCGGGTTTGCAAGGCGCGGGTAAAACAACCAGTGTTGCAAAACTGGCAAAATTTTTACGTGAGCGTGAGAAAAAATCTGTTTTAGTTGTGAGTGCCGATGTTTATCGTCCAGCAGCGATTAAGCAATTGGAAACCTTGGCTGCAGAAGTTGAAGTGGACTTTTTCCCATCAGACGTAAGCCAAAAACCAATTGATATTGCGACAGCTGCAATTGCGCATGCAAAATTAAAATTCATTGATGTTGTAATTGTCGATACTGCAGGTCGTTTGCATGTTGATGAAGCCATGATGGATGAGATTAAAGATCTCCATGCTGCTGTAACACCTGTTGAAACGTTATTCGTTGTCGATGCAATGACAGGTCAAGATGCGGCAAATACTGCTAAATCATTTAATGAAGCACTACCTTTAACCGGTGTTATTTTAACAAAGGTTGATGGTGATGCCCGTGGCGGTGCTGCATTATCAATTAGAAACATTACCGGTAAGCCAATTAAGTTTTTAGGTGTCGGTGAGAAAACTGACGCATTAGAGCCGTTCCACCCAGAACGTATCGCTTCACGCATTCTTGGTATGGGTGACGTATTGTCACTTATCGAAGAAGTTGAACGTGGTGTCGATAAAGACAAAGCGATGAAGCTTGCTTCAAAAGTGAAGTCTGGTGGTGGATTTGATCTAGAAGATTTTCGTGAACAACTGCAGCAAATGAAAAACATGGGCGGCATGATGGGCATGATTGAAAAGCTTCCAGGGGTAGGACAACTGCCTCCAGAAGCATTAGCTCAAGTTCAAGACGGTAAAATGACCAATCAAATGGAAGCCATTATTAATTCAATGACGCCTGGTGAACGCCAACGTCCTGATATCATCAAAGGTTCGCGTAAGCGCCGTATTGCATTAGGTTCGGGTACTCAAATTCAAGACGTCAATCGTTTATTGAAGCAGTTTACTCAAATGCAAAAAATGATGAAAAAAATGTCAGGCAAAGGCGGCATGAAGAAAATGATGCGCGGCATGGGCGGAATGATGCCTCCTGGAATGAAGTTTCCAGGGCGTTAATTCGCTTTAAAACTCCAAAAAAATTATCTACATCAGTTCGTAAGACTGATTATCAACTATGTGACCATAAGCCCTTTGGTTTTTAAAACAACGGATTTGGTTGCAATAGTTGAAAAATCAGGTAAAATCTTGCGGCTTTCTCTGGGGCCCTTCGCGAACACGGAGTCCCAGTTTTTATTTTTGCTTACTAGCAAATCATTAGAGGAATAAAACGCATGGTTACCATTCGTTTAGCTCGTGGCGGCGCAAAAAAGCGTCCATTTTACAATATCGTTGTTGCTGATAGCCGCAATGCTCGTGACGGTCGTTTCATCGAACGTGTTGGTTTTTTCAATCCTTTAGCTAAAGGCCAAGAAGAAACTCTACGTTTAGATCTAGACCGTGTAGATCACTGGGTTGCTACAGGTGCAGCAACTTCAGAACGCGTAGCGAAATTGATCAAAGACGCTCGTAAAGCTGTTGCTTAATAGCGTTAAGGTATAAATAGATGAGTAGTAACCAACAACCAATCGTACTAGGCAAAATTGGCTCTAGTCATGGTATTAAAGGTTGGATGAAAATCACTTCTTATACCGATTCTGTTGAAGGTATTTTTGATTATTCTCCTTGGTTCATTAAAGAACAAGGTGAATGGCGTGAAGTAAAAGTCACTCAGTGGCGTTTTCAAGGTAAAGCACTTGTTGCCTGTCTTGAAGGTGTAAATACACGTGAGGATGCGCAATTACTTACAAATTGTGAGATTGCAATTCAGGCTGACCAAATTAAAGACTTGTCGGAAGATGAATTCTACTGGCGAGACTTGATTGGTTGTACTGTGACCAATACTAAAGGCTATAACATGGGTGAAGTTGAACAGATCGTGGAAACAGGATCTAACGACGTACTACTTGTTAAAGCTAACGTAAAAGATGCATTCGGCAAAGCGGAACGAATGATCCCCTTTGTCCCTGAGCAGTTCGTCCTTGAGGTGAACGTGCAAAGTAAACAGATATTAGTGGACTGGGATCCAGACTTTTAAGTCGAGGTACAACATATGTGGTTAGGGGTAGTAACCCTGTTTCCTGAGATGTTTCGTGCTGTTACAGACTTTGGAGTTACGGGTCGAGCCGTTAAAAACGGCCTGTTAGAGTTGCAAACGTGGAATCCTCGTGATTTTACGAATGATCGACATAATACTGTTGATGACCGTCCTTATGGTGGTGGTCCAGGTATGTTGATGATGGTGCAACCGTTACGCGATGCTATTCATGCAGCGAAAGCTGCGGCAGGTGACGGTGCGAAAGTGATTTATTTATCACCTCAAGGACGCAAGCTGGATCAGCAAGGTGTCAGTGAGTTAAGTAAATCATCTAGTTTGGTATTGGTATGTGGTCGATACGAAGGTGTTGACGAACGTATCATCCAATCTGAAGTAGATGAAGAGTGGTCGATTGGTGATTATGTGCTTTCGGGCGGAGAGTTACCTGCGATGACTTTAATCGATTCAGTTGCAAGGCTAGTACCTGGTGTACTAGGTAAGCAAGCGTCAGCAGAGCAAGATTCTTTCTCTGATGGCTTATTGGATTGTCCACACTATACTCGCCCAGAAAACTTAGATGGTGTCGGTGTTCCAGCAGTGTTATTAAGCGGTGACCACGAAAAAATTAGACTCTGGCGGTTACAACAAAGTCTTGGTAGGACTTTTTTGAGACGACCAGAATTATTTGAAAATCTAGCTCTGACTGGCGAACAAAAGACTCTTTTAGCAGAGTTTGTTACCAATATGGACAAGCCTGTTTAGTCGAAGCTCAGTTAATCCTAGAACGGAGTAAGTTATGAACAATATCATTAAAATGCTCAACGATGAGCAAATGAAAACTGACGTACCTGAATTTGGTGCTGGTGATACAGTAGTAGTTCAAGTACGTGTTAAAGAAGGTGAAAAAGAGCGTCTACAGGCGTTTGAAGGTGTGGTAATCGCTAAGCGTAACCGTGGTCTTCACTCTGCATTCACTGTACGTAAAATCTCTAATGGCGAAGGTGTTGAGCGTGGTTTCCAAACTCACAGTCCACTAGTAGCTAGCATCGAAGTTAAGCGTCGCGGTCGTGTTCGTCGTGCTAAGCTTTACTACCTACGTGAGCGTTCAGGTAAATCTGCACGTATCCGTGAGAAGTTGGCAACTAAGTAATAGTTACCCGCTTGAAAAAATAAGATGCAGTGTTCGCACAACAACCCGCCTATATGGCGGGTTTTTGTTTATTTGGAGAAAATGTCATTTATAGGTTGCTAAGCCTTATTGAAAAAGGCATAGTTAGCACAAGCCTGTAATGGTGTAGCGTTACACTGATATTTATTGAAGTATTATTGAGTAGAAACCTTAAGAAGTGAGTAATGAGCATGCAACAAGATACGATTAATAACGTCCACATTAGTTCTGAAAAAGTGTTGGTAACCCCAGCTGAGTTAAAAAAAGAGTTACCGTTATCTGATCATGCTTATCAGTATATTTTAGACGCGCGCCAAACCGTGGCGGATATTGTCCACAAGCGTGATAACCGTGTATTAATTGTCACTGGACCTTGTTCTATTCATGACATTGACGCAGCAAAAGAGTATGCATTGAAACTTAAGAAGCTACATGATGAATTAAGCGGTGAGTTCTACATCTTAATGCGGGTTTACTTCGAAAAGCCACGTACCACCGTTGGCTGGAAAGGCCTTATCAATGATCCTGATATGAATGAATCATTTGATGTAGAAAAAGGCTTAAGGATGGCGCGTGAGTTGATGATTTGGCTTGCTGAATTAGAGTTACCTGTAGCTACAGAAGCGCTTGATCCAATTAGCCCACAATACATGTCTGAGTTAGTAACTTGGTCTGCTATTGGCGCACGAACCACTGAATCGCAAACTCACCGCGAAATGGCATCAGGTCTATCTATGCCTGTTGGTTTCAAAAATGGTACTGATGGAAAACTTGATGTAGCAATTAACGCCTTAAAGTCAGCAGCTAGCAGCCACAGGTTTATGGGAATTAATCAGAAAGGACAAGTATCGTTATTGCAAACTGCAGGAAACCCAGATGGTCATGTAATTTTACGTGGCGGTAAAACACCGAACTATGATGCAGAAAGTGTTGCCACATGTGAAGAACAATTACACAATGCTAAGCTCAATGCGCGATTAATCATTGATTGTAGTCATGGTAATTCATCGAAAGACTATACAAGACAGACCATAGTTTGCGAGGATGTATTCCAGCAAATTCAAAATGGTAATCGCTCAGTGATTGGTGTCATGCTTGAAAGCCATTTAAATGAAGGTAATCAGTCTTCTGATAAACCTTTACCAGAACTTGCTTACGGTGTCTCAGTTACTGACTCTTGCATTAACTGGGCAACTACTGAATCACTTTTGCGTCGTAATGCCGATTTATTAAAACCTGTTTTACCGAATCGCTTTGCTGGTTAATTTATAAGTAAGTTGTGCGATAGATGGATATAAGCTATGAATGAAAAAACCACATTAGATTTAGAAAACTTACGAGACCTGATTGACGGCGTTGATCAACAGTTATTAAATTTACTCCGTAAACGTCTCGATCTAGTCGCGCAAGTTGGTACTGTTAAGCATGCTGCAGGGGTGCCAATTTATGCACCACAACGTGAAGCTTCGATGTTAGCTAAGCGTCGTAAAGAAGCCAGTGAAATGGATATCTCTCCGCAATTGATTGAAGATATCCTAAGACGCTTAATGCGTGAGTCGTACCTTAATGAAAAGGATGTCGGCTTTAAGCAGGTTAAAACCGATCTCGGACACATCGTGGTTGTCGGTGGTGAAGGTCAATTAGGTGGTTTGTTTAGTCAAATGCTAACCCTTTCAGGTTATCAAGTGAAAAGCTTAGATAAAGATGACTGGGATCAGGCTGATGCACTTTTTGATGGTGCAGGGATGGTGATTGTTACTGTGCCAATTAACGTGACTTGTGAGCTTATTCGTAGCAAATTAAACAATTTACCCGATCATTGTATTTTAGCTGATCTCACCTCAATTAAGTCAGAACCGCTCAATGCAATGTTAGAGGCCCATAAGGGACCTGTCGTGGGTTTACACCCAATGTTTGGACCTGATGTGGGTAGTTTAGCCAAACAAGTTGTAGTGGTGTGTGATGGACGTGATACCGATAAATACCAATGGTTTTTAGAACAAATTACGATTTGGGGAGCCCGCATTGTTAATGAAGATGCAGAGCGACATGATAAAGCCATGCAGCTAGTGCAAGCAATGCGACATTTCTCAAGTTTTGTGTACGGAGTTAATCTGTGTAAAGAAGAAGCTGATATTGAAAGTTTATTGCAATTCAGTTCGCCTATTTATCGATTAGAGCTTGCCATGGTAGGCCGCTTGTTTGCTCAAGATCCTGAGCTCTACGCCGATATAATTTTTGCACAAGAAGGTAGTCAAGTTGCTATCAGCGATTATCTGGACAATTACCGTGATGCATTAGATTTATTGAAAAGCGGTAATAGAGATGCATTCGTTGCACAGTTCAGAGATGTGGCTAAATGGTTTGGCGATTTTGCACCGCAATTTCAACATGAAAGCCGTGCAATGTTGCAATCAGTGAACGATATGAAGACAAATTAAGTCATTTTGCTGGATAAGTTCGCAAAATATTGCGAAACCAAAGATCTAGGATTATTGTTATAAGGGAGTTACGATTAGTAACTCCCTTAATTTTAACGCACTAGGAGTGAATCTTATGACAGAAGCTGAGGTCTATACCGCAGAAGATTTATCGCTTGGGCATTTTTTATATGCGTTGATGAGTGCATTTCCGTTATTTTTTTTACCGGTTTTCTTTAGTTTAGTGATTAATATCTCGCAGACTAATGTTGCTTCTCAATCGTTACTGGCAACACACCTTAGATGGCAACGTAATAGTATTACAGGTTTAATGCCATTATTGATCATTGGCTACTTTATGCCGCAACTTTGGCTGAGTATTCCAGTATTCACTTTTGCTTTAATTTGGTTCAGTTATCGTATTTTCAAAGGTTGGTTAGGCCTAAACGATAACCTCAGTATGTATTAGTGATTAATTAATCAACCTTTGTTAAGCAGAAGACATAAAAAAACCGAACCCATGAGTTCGGTTTTTTATTGTCTTCAATTTAGCTATAGATTTGCTTATACAGTACTGAGTCTGTGCTAAGTCACAGTCACAGTCACAGTCACAGTCACAGTTATAGCCTAAGCAAGATGTTAAACAAATCGCTTAGTACCGATAATTTAGGTTACTAGCAATTTTGGTTAACAAGATTTTCGTTAGCAAAAATTTCAGTTAACAAGAAACCCCATGCCTTTAACGACAGTGATGAACATAATCTCTATTGATGCAGTCGGTGTAATAACTCGGCCTGTTGTTCAGGACAGTTGAGTTGGTTGTCGTTAATAATGACACCGTTTGCGTGCAGCTGTTTTAAGGCTTTTGCTTGCTGACAGACTAGTTTATCTTCAACGGCATAGCTCACATTACCTAATACAGGTAAATGGCTCTCAGACAGTACTTCAATAAGCCCTGCGAGATCTAAAGCAAGTTGCTCAGGGTTACTAAAACTTCTTATTCCCGCCTCAACCAATATTAATTGTTGGTTGCCTTGGGTTAATATTTTATTTGCTGATGCTAACCAATCTGTTGTGCTTGCCATTGTATTGCGCTCTAGCAAAACAGGTGTGCTAACAGAACCTGCTAAACCAAGTAATTCCTCGTTATACATCTCTTTACCTGCAAGGTAGATCATGTCTGCCACTTTGACGATTTCGTTAAAGTGATTCACAGAATCAATTTGAACAGCACTCGTTAGGCCTGCTTGATCGATTAAGTGACAATATTCTTTTATCTCAATCGCACTGAGACTGGCGGTTGTAGTATCGAGTAATAATACCGCCTGAAAGCCTGACTCTTTAATTTGCTTAACTTTAGTGGCAAATACATCCTTGTCTATTGGTAAATTGACTTGTTGCATTGCCGCAAAATCGCTGCCGCCGACATTAAATTGCTTCAACTCAATTTGAGTATTTTGCTGGCGATATCGTTTTGAAAATTTGGGTGCGTCATTATCTTCTGACGGGGTGCTAATAGATTCTTTTGAACTATTAGGCTCGATCACTAATTGGCTGTTATTAAGCTGAGTTGGTTTGACTGTTTCGCAAGGGTAGCAACCTAATACTTTGATAAAGCGGGTGAGACGCTCTAACTCTTTAAGTGCTTGCTGTAGTTCAGTTGTCGCAAGATTAGCATCAACATCGAGATAGAACATTTCTTCCCACGGTGTCCCCGGAATAGGGCGGGATTCAAGTTTGCTCATATTGATATTGTGCGCCTTAAGCACTAATAAAGTTTCAACTAATGCACCTGGCTTTTGTCCAGTGGCCATAATAAGCGTGGTTTTAGCGGGTAATTGTGAAGGGACAGCAACCGCTTTTCTTGCAACCACAATAAAACGACTCTGGTTTATTTTTTGATTTGCCAAACCATTTTCTGCAGCGGTTAACTGATATAAGGCGCCGCCTTCAGCGCTGCCAATGGCCGCAACACTGCTATCTTCAGCGTCTATCACTTTCTGCATCGCTTCAGCACTGCTAGAGCAATAGGCTAGCGTCAGGCTTGGGTGTTGCGATAACCAATGACTACATTGACTAATAGGCTGTGGATGAGCAAATACCGTTTTAATACTATCTAAACCAGCGCCATCTTTGGTTAATAGGCAATGCCCAACCTCGATAGTGGTTTCGCCAACAATAGATAACGAAGTGTGCTGAAGTACGTCGTAAACTTCATTAATTGAACCAGAAGAAGTGTTTTCAATCGGCAGAAAGCCTAAGTCAGCATGTCCAAGCTCTACTGATTTGATGATTTCATCAAAGCTTTGGCAACCGAGATCTATCATGTCTATCTGACGACGTTGACAAAAACGACTTGCGGCTAAAAAGGAATAAGACCCTCGAGCGCCAAGGTATGCGATGGTTGATTGCTGTTGCTGGATCTCTGGGTTCGCCCTGCCGTGTAAATAGGCTTGCTGGTTTAATACCGAGTCCTCGATGATGCTTTGATATAAAGAAATAACGAAATGAGCATCTAAACCGTGCTCTCTTCCTTGTTCAACTAACCTTGCTAGTAGTTCTTTTTCTCGTTGGGTATCTCGAATCGGTCTTACATCGATTTCTTTGCTGCGAGCGACATCTAAACTTAAGTCACGACGTTTAGATAATAAAGACAGCAGTTCTTTATCTAAGGCGGTAATTTGCTTGCGGGTTTGGTTTAATTCTGGCGCTTTGTTCATAATTGCCTCAATGACGACTGCTTAGCTGACATACCTTTAAACAGGTAGCATTTTAAAGTTAATAATAAAAAGCCCCCCAAGTGGGAGGCTTCATATTTCATTTTCGTTTTTACACAAAAAATCCGCCTCAATAAGGGGGCTGAATAAAAAAGAAAATAAAATCGTTCTGAGTAAATGTTTTCATCACATTAAAACTAAAGGGCTAAGGAGAATGTGTCAATCAAATAATGCTGAAGATTGTTCATATTCTGCTGTCGGGAGAGGATGTCAGTAATCATTTAGCTTTTTAGCTGATGATTAGGCATTAAAAAGCGCATCCGAGGATGCGCTCTTGGTTAATCAGTAAATAAATCGTCAAGCTGCAGTTTCCTCCTTATAGTCATACTCAAAATCATTATTCGTTTCAGCTGTTGGCGAAACGTGACGTTGAGATTGGGGTTTATGTGTCAGGCGATTTAGCTGTTTTTCCAGCTTTTTACCCATTGCAGTAATAGCTGCGTAAAGGTTCTCGTTTTTCGCCTGGGCAAATAGTTCTCCACTTGGCAAGCCTACAGAAGACTCAATCTTAAAGCTCTGCTTTTCTTGAGTGATGATGACGTGCGGGTTTATTAATTGAATATCGTGTCGTGTTAACTTTTCAAACTGTCCTTCGATGCGTTCAAGAATTGGTGCAGTGACTTCAAGTTGCTTGCTAGTGATTTTCAGCATATTTCGAACCTTCTGTTGTTTGCTTGAATTCAGATTACCAAGCTTACAGACAAAAATCGTGATCTAAATCACATTTTTATCGCTGTTTTAATCTGTTTGATTCATATTTGATCGCTTAGACAAAATGGAGCAAAAAGTCTCTTAAAAGCCTTGTAATCTTATTTTATTAGGCTCATATTGGAATAGATAACAAGGGACGAGAAATCTAAACCTTCGTTAATTTTGGTTAAAATTTACACTCCTCTTCATTCCTATATAGCCTAATTCATCAATTCAGTTCTAAGCCAATGAGCAACTCAATAATGTATGTTCAATTCAGCTAAACGATAGTTGACTTGAGGATGACCCATTAACGGTTATGTGCAAAAAGTTATGTATTGTTTATTACACCCTGTATAAAGTACTTCGCTTGTTACAAACTACGAAATTTTCACACATAAATTACCTTTCTTTACGTTCCTACCCTATGAGAGCTAGCGCTGTATCTTTATAATCAAAATTGAACAATATTGAGTACGTTTAACATGAATAGAATTAACGGCGAATAATATGAGTATAGAACAAAAAAAAATTAAGGTATGGGATATACCCACTCGATTATTCCATTGGCTTACTGTTGGCTTATTGATTTCACTTTGGTGGACAGCTGATAGTGGCGAAATGGAGTGGCATCAAATATGTGCATATAGCCTGATGGTGTTAGTTCTTTTTAGGCTTTTGTGGGGCATTGTTGGCAGTGAGACTTCACGTTTTACTGACTTTGTATCTGGACCTACAAAGGTTTTGAATTACCTTACAGGTAAGCATAAGTCTACTGTCGTTGGCCATAATCCACTGGGTGGTTACATGGTATTATTCATGCTCACAGTTTTATCTTTACAACTGTTTAGTGGTTTATTCTCTAGTGATGATATTTTTACCGAAGGCCCTTTATATTCAACCGTTTCTTCTGATCTAGGTGCCTGGTTTACTTGGCTTCATAAAGTCAATTTTAATGTGATTCTAGCTTGTATAGTACTCCACATTTCAGTCATTTTGCTTTATGCCATTAAAGGAAATAATTTAGTGACTGCGATGATTTCAGGGAATAAAAAAATGACAGATAAAGAGTATAATATGTTATCTCAAGAACCTAAAATGACATCATCAGTATTAGCTATCATTATCGTTGCAGCTATTAGTCTAGTGATTGGTTATTGGTTGATCGCACCGATTGTAGCGTACCTTTAACAGCAATAAGGCTAGCTTGCTTATTTCACATCAGCTTAAAAAATAAGTTGTACTGAGGCTAAATTGAGCATTTAACTGTAGCGTCTGTTAAATAATAAAAAGCCCACAAAAGTGGGCTTTTTATTACTTGTGATTAATCATCTATTCAATCACTGGCATTCTATTGAAAGAGACTTAGTCTTTCTTGTACATATCGTGACAACCTTTACAGCTTTTACCTGTATTGCCAAAAGCTTGTTTAATTTGCTTTTTGTCACCAGTTTGCGCTGCGACATTTAATTTAGCCGCATTCTCTTGGAAAGTGGTCATTTGGCTATCGAAATCAGCTTTGTTGCTCCAGATTTTAGCAAGTGCTTCTGTATCACCTTTATCTGAACCGTCGATAAAACCTTCATGAGGAATATTTGCAAGACCAGCTAAATTTGCCGCGCGGGTTTGAAATACGTTTAAATCAAAATCCTTCTTACCTTTTAGCATTGCGCCCATATCGCCGAACTGGTAGCGAATTAAGCTGAAGGCTGATTGACGGTATTCAATTGCGTCATTAGCATCTTCGAAGTTATGTGCATTAACAGTAGGGATGAGTAGTGCGCTTACAGCAATTGCAAAAATTTTGTGTTTCATAAGTTTTCTCTTATTTTCTAATTATATGACGGTGGTTTAAATCACATTTTACACATAAATTTGAACTGAGTGCGAATCTTGTTTGTGTCTATTTGTAAGTAATCTCGTGAAATGTTCAAAAATAAAATTATTTTTAAATTTTCTTATTGCTGGATAAGAAATATTGGTACACTTTGTACTGTTGAGGCATTACTAAAAGAGAGTGTTATGCGAGCCAATTGGGAATCTGTGGTTGAGAAGGTGTTAAGTTATCCAAATTCTGATGAATTAGGAATATTATTCCAATTGTTATTAACTGAAGAGGAGCGTAGTGCTGTAGCTGGCCGCTTAAAAGTGTTCCAATTACTTCTTCAAGGCGATTTAAGTCAAAGGCAAATTTCCGCAGACTATCAGGTAAGTATTGCGACTATTACGCGTTGCTCAAATTATTTAAAAAACATGCAGCCGGAACAGAAACAAAAAATCCAGCAACTATTACTTGACTAATAATTACTGGATTTATGGCTGCTTAATGAGTTATGTCTAACCTAAGATTCGGCTAGTTAAACTTTGCTCTCGTTTGTACGCCTGGGATTTTGTGGTGTCGGTAGCTGATTCTTCTTAACAGTACATAAGCACCATAAGTAAAGAGACATATAGAAATAACAACACCAGAGTCTTTTGGAAGAAAGCGAAAGATTAATCCTGCTGACATGATATAGATGAATGGTAAATATCCGTAAATCGATTCAGGTAATATCCCGTCAATACGTTTTCTTTTTCTATCTGTTCGACGGTTTTTAGATCGTTGATTCCAAATATGAGCGCCATAAAAGAACACGAGTAGTGAGGCTATGATTGCGTAGGGCTCTTTGAGTAAGGCAACACTTCCGGCACCTATAATCATATAAGTGAATGGCAAAATTTCATAAATCGGTTTAATTAACATAAGCACTCCGTCGCTTGTGATTAATCATAAGTAAGTCTTTTTAGGCTAAGTCTATAGCCTCATCTAGTACCTACTATTAATACACGTCATAGCTAATCGACGTATTATTAAGAATCAAAGGGTGAATAAACTAGTGTTAGCTGATTGCATTTAGGCAGGTAAATGTTAATCAACTAATATGAATAATAACGCAAAAAAAATACGTTACCCAAGGATTTGGCTAACGTATCTTTGATTTCAAACTTTTGGTTTAGTCGTTTATAGCTAAGTTATTGAATTAGGCTTAATCAGGCTTAGCTATTTTTCACTATTAGTGACAGCCACAGCCGCCATTACCATCACAACCTGGCTTTTCTGTATCACATTGTTCATGTTCTTGAGCATGGTCGTGACCACAACCGCCTGCTGCATGAATGTGTCCGTGAGCGACTTCTTCAGCTGTTGCTTCGCGAATATCCATGACTTCAACACTGAAGTTTAATGCTTGACCTGCTAATGGGTGGTTGCCATCAACCACGACAACACTATCTTTAACTTCAGTTACTTGAACTGGACGTTGGCCCATTTCAGTTTCAGCAATAAAACGCATACCAGGAACGATATCTTCAACATCACCAAACGCTTCTAAAGGTACTTCTTGCTTTAGCCCTTCATGGTATTCACCATAAGCTTGCTCAGTAGGAATGTTGGCGTCAAATTTATCACCAACCACTTTGCCTTCAAGTTCGACTTCTAAACCTGGGATCAGGCCTTCAGTACCATGAAGATAAACCATTGGTTCTGCTTCAAATGAGCTTTCGATTAGCTGGCCATCTTGGTCTGTTAAACGGTAGTGAATAGTCACTGCTGAATGTTTTGTGATTTTCATAACGACTCCAATTCATAATGTGCGCGCATGATAATACTTTTTATAGTAGGGGGGAATGATCAGTATCAGCTTTTGCTTATTCAATCACATGTTTTGTAAATTCAGTTAGATGAATCAATTTCATCATCATGAGTGAGCCTTTGATTATTGAAATTTATCATTTGTGACCTTGATGCTTTTTTAGCGTTGTAAGTGACTTATTAGATAGTTGTTGAGTTTTATTTGACCATCTGTTGCTGTAAGTGGTTGTAATAAAGTTGTTTTTAAGTTTTTATTAATTATCCTTACGTTAACGTAAAGTGTTGCTGCGGGCGTTATAAGCTTGTTATTTTTGTGTAAAATATAGGGTTTAGTTCATTTCGGTGCTGATTTAGATTGATGTGGAATATACATGCTCAAATAAAGCTATATTGAGGGGTTGACAACAGGCAGGTAAAAAGCAATTCTATTATTAATTCAGAACAAATACATAAAAATTAATCGAGTGTCATGATGAAAATCCAGTTCCACGTTGTAGCTACCATTATTACAACCACCACAATTAACATTGTGGGGGCGGGCTGAGTACACCCTAAAGATTTTTACAACAAGCCCGCTTCCCACAAAGAAGCGGGCTTTTTGTTTTCAGACTTAAAAATAATGATTTCAGGAATTAAATTTAACTTAGCGCTAGCGAGTCAAGGGAGTAGAAAATGAAAGTAATGAAATTTGGTGGGACTTCGTTAGCCAATTGGCAGCGTTTTTTGATGGCTGCGGATATCATAGAGCAATCTGCGCAGACAGAGTCAATTGCAACTGTGTTATCTGCTCCTGCGACTGTCACGAATGGATTGCTTGAGCTAGTTGATTTAGCTCAACGTGGTGAAGATTATTCAGCGGTATTGACGCATATTGAAACCGTGTTTAATGGTTTGTTTGAACAAGCTGCTGCTGAGTTAATTTCTCATGAACAAAAACATTTACTAGAAAATAAGTTAGCGAACCAGCTTGATGACTGGAATGACAAGCTAACAGGGATTAAGCTGCTTAATGAGTGTCCAGATCATGTGCAAGCGCAAGTGGTTGTTTCTGGTGAGCGTTTGTCTGCTGCGCTAATGGAACAAGTGATGTTGGCTAAGTCGTTAACCGCAGCACAATTTGATCCAACAAAGCTATTTTTAGCTCACGGTAAAGCGTTAGAGTCAGTAGTCGATATTAGTGTCAGTAAGCCACGCTTTGCTGCGCTTCAGCTAGCTGATGCAAGAGTGTGGATCATGCCAGGGTTTACTGCAGCAAATGAACAGGGAAAAACAGTAACTTTGGGCCGAAATGGCTCTGACTATTCTGCTGCTGTGTTAGCTGCCTGTTTAGATGCATCAAGCTGTGAAATTTGGACCGATGTTGATGGCGTATACAATACAGATCCTCGTGTGGTGACGGACGCAAAACTACTTGAACAATTGAGCTATCAAGAAGCGATGGAGTTGTCATATTTTGGCGCTAAAGTACTTCACCCTAAGACTATCGCCCCCATTGCTCAATATCATATACCTTGTTATATCAAAAACAGCTTTAATCCTTCTGCACCAGGTACTTTGGTATCCAATGAGGTTGATAAAACCGGTTTACAAGTTAAGGCCATATCTAACCTTGATAACCAAACCATGTTTAATATTTCAGGCCCAGGCATGAAAGGCATGGTTGGTATGGCTAGCCGTACGCTTGAAGCCATCTCTCGAAGTGGTATTTCTGTCTCCTTAATTACTCAAAGTTCATCTGAATACAGTATTAGCTTTTGTGTTAATACTGATGAAGCTGAAAAGGCTAAGCAAGCACTTGAACTTGAATTTGAATTAGAGATTCAATCTGAGTTATTAGAGCCAATTGAATTAAGACAAGACTTAGCTATTGTGTCATTAATTGGCGATGGCATGAAGACTCATAAGGGCGCTGCAGCGAAATTCTTCAGTGCACTGGCAAAGGCAAGCGTGAACATTGTTGCGATTGCACAGGGCTCTTCAGAGCGCTCAATTTCAACGGTAATTCAACAGCGAAAAACAAAACACGCCATTGCAGCTTGTCATCAAGCATTCTTTGATGTGCAGCAATACCTTGATGTATTTTTAGTCGGTGCAGGTAATGTTGGCGCTGGTTTGTTAGAACAAATCAAACAACAAGCTGCGATGCTTAAAGAGCAACATATTACTATGCGTGTTTGTGGTATTGCCAACTCACGAAAAATGCTGCTCAACAGTGATGGGGTTGATTTAGCTAATTGGCAGGCATTACTTGCAGATTGTGATACCCAGTATGATTTAACTGAACTCTTTAATTGGGGCAAAGAGCAACAGTTGTTGAACCCTGTATTGGTTGACTGTACTTCAAGTGAACTGGTGTCAGACAGATATGTCGATGCTATGAATGCTGGTTTTCATGTGGTAACCCCTAACAAGAAAGCCAATACGCGTGATTATCAATATTACCAACAGCTTCGTACTACAGCACTATTACAGCGTCGCCAGTTTTTATATGAAACCACCGTAGGAGCAGGGCTCCCAGTTATCGATAATCTGAAAAAGCTCTTATATGCCGGTGATAAACTGCAACGTTTTAACGGTATTTTATCGGGTTCACTTTCTTATATCTTTGGCATGTTAGATGAAGGGATGAGTCTATCTGCTGCAACCTCAATAGCCCGCGAGAAATGCTTTACTGAGCCGGATCCTCGTGAAGATTTAAGCGGTATGGATGTCGCACGTAAAGTGCTGATCTTAGCTCGCGAAGTTGGCATGGAGTTAGAGCTTGAAGACATTAACGTAGAGTCCGTTTTACCTAGCTCATTCGATGATTCAGGTGATATTGACACTTTTATGAGCAACCTACCGAAATTGGACGCTGAAGTGAGCGCCCGTGTAGAAGCGGCCAAAGCTGAAGGTAAAGTGCTGCGTTATGTTGGTCAGATTGAGTCAGGAAAATGCTATGTCCGTATTGCAGAAGTCGATGCGACAGATCCCCTATACAGCGTCAAAGGTGGCGAGAATGCATTGGCATTTTACAGTCGTTATTATCAACCTATTCCATTTGTACTAAGAGGTTATGGCGCAGGAACAGATGTTACTGCTGCAGGTGCTTTTGCTGACGTGCTTAGAACACTCAACTGGACGCGTGAGGTGGGCTTATGAGCATAACGGTATATGCACCAGCCTCTATGGGTAATGTTGGGGTAGGTTATGACTTACTCGGCGCAGCACTTGCACCAATTGATGGTAGCTTATTGGGTGACAGAGTGATGATTGAGGCTGCAGATTCTGGTGTTCATTATTCGCAAACAGGGCCATGGGCACATAAGTTACCTGAAGACGGTAAGCAAAATATTGTTTATCAATGTGCTGAATTTTTCCTAGAAAAGCTAAATAGCACTCAAGGTGTTGCTATTGGCTTAGAAAAAAACTTACCGGTTGGCAGTGGCTTAGGTTCGAGCGCAAGCTCAGTTGTCGCTGCGCTTTACGCACTCAACGAACATTTTGAACAACCATTTGATGAACAAGCTTTATTACTTCTAATGGGTGAGTTCGAGGGAATGATTTCTGGTAGTGTGCATTTTGATAATGTCGCGCCATGTTACTTGGGCGGTATGCAGTTAATGTTAAATACCCCTAAGCAAGTGTGCGCAGCTATTCCAAGTTTTAAGCAGTGGTATTGGGTTGTCGCTTATCCGGGTATTTCATTATCTACCGCTAAAATGCGTGAACTATTACCAAATCAATATGACAAATCGGTAGCAATTGATTTTGCGCGTCATTTAAGTGCATTTGTACATGCAAGCTATCAGCAAGATGCTGATTTGGCTATTGCAGTGCTTAAAGATGTTATGGCTGAACCTTATCGAGCAGAAGCTATTCCGGGTTACACAGATGCGCGTAGTGAGCTTGAAAAATTAGGCATGTTAACGACTGGCATCTCGGGTAGTGGCCCGACGTTATTCTCCGTGACTGATTCTCTCGAGACAGCCCAAGCTGCTCAAGTGTGGCTTGAGCAACATTATTTATCTGAGGCTGGTGGTTTTGCCCATGTCTGTAAACTGGATGAGTCTGGTACTCGTCGGGTTTAATACTGAATTATTTTATAAAGGCGTTCAAAATGGAATTATATAATTTAAAGCATCCTTCACAAGTCGTGAATTTCAGTGAAGCAGTACAGTTAGGACTAGGTAAAGATAGAGGGTTATTTTTTCCTAAGTCTATTCCTGTGCTTGAAAATATGGACGAGTTATTGGCTCTCCCCTTTGCTGCGCGAAGTAAGCGTATCCTAGGTGCTTGGCTTGCAAGTGAATTGGGGCAAGAAAGTGTAGATAAATTAGTTGAACATGCGTTTACCTTTGATGCACCTCTAGTCAAAGCTGACGACAATCGTGCTTGTCTTGAGTTATTTCACGGCCCTACGTTAGCTTTTAAAGATTTCGGTGCCCGTTTTATGGCTCAGTGCGTAAATTTACTCGCAGGCGATAATAAGTTAACTATATTAACGGCAACTTCTGGCGATACTGGCGCTGCAGTAGCAGATGCTTTTTACGGTTTAGATGCCGTTCAAGTTGTTGTGATGTACCCCAAGGGTAAAATTAGTGAACTGCAAGAAAAGATGTTCACGACGTTAGGTAAGAATATCCACACTGTCGCTGTGACCTCCGATTTCGATGATTGCCAGACCTTAGTTAAACAAGCTTTTGATGATAGTGATATTCGTGATGGCTTGCATTTGAATTCTGCCAACTCTATTAATATCAGTCGCTTATTAGCGCAAATTTGTTATTACTTCGAAGCTGTTGCGCAAGCTAAACGTCATAGAGATGATGAAGTTGTTATATCAGTACCCAGTGGTAATTTTGGCAATTTAACTGCGGGTCTATTTGCAAAGGCAATGGGGTTACCGGTTAAGCGCTTTATTGCTGCCACTAACTCTAATGACACAGTACCGCGCTATTTAGCCGCAGGCGATTGGGCGCCAAATTCGACTGTAGCCACGATGTCAAACGCGATGGATGTTTCAGAACCATCAAACTGGCCGCGCGTTGAGGCCATTTGTAAAGCAATGAATTGGCCCTTATCATCAATCACAGGTTTAGCATTAACAGAAGCACAAACCTCTGCCGCGTTAGCTGAGTTATATCAATTAGGTTATCAATCAGAACCGCACGCAGCGATTGCAGCCCAAGCCTTATCAAGTGAACTTAAAGCTGGGGAAACCGGAATATTTTTAGGCACCGCACACCCTGCTAAATTTAAAGATGTGGTCGATGTGCAATTAAACATCAATCTGCCTTTACCCCCAGAGCTTGAAGCTGTGGTTGATAAACCTATTTTATCCGCACAAATAGCGGCTGATTTTGAGCAACTTAAAACGCACTTATTTAAAACCTTAACTTAAAAAGGCTAAATTTGTGTGTAACTAAAAAAGCACCTTTGGGTGCTTTTTTATTTTTAATATTTCTTTTTCTTTGTTTTAAATGGCTTTTTTGAAAAATTTCTATTTTATGATCTTCGTCATAACATCATCAATACCACTAGTGTAGATTGAATATATTCAATGTTTGCTTAATCTTTATACATGAGGGAATGGTGATAATGGATAAGATGATACTGAAAAGGCTTATGAATGATCATAAGCATATTGCTATCTTACTTGATGTATTAGCGAAGAAAAACATCAAACTTTCTGAAGGAGAAGCGGTTAATTTTGCGCTTATCAGAGATGTTGTCGAATATATGCAAGTTTATGCTGAGCATAGTCATCATCCTTTAGAAGACATTACGTATGATTACTTTGTAAAAAAGTTTTCTAGTCCATGTAATACACAATTACACGAAGAGCATAGTCGCCTCGCAGAGTATTCTGGCGCGTTAATGTATAGTTTGAATTTAATCTTATCAGACGTAGTCATTTCAAGAGAAAAACTGGTGACTGACCTGCAGGCTTATGTAGAAATTCAACAAAAGCATATGCAGTATGAAGAAACAGAGTTATTTCCTTTGTTCGCTAAACAACTGAAAGAAGAAGACTGGCTAAAGATTAAGTCACAATGCGATAAACAATTGGTCGAAGATCCGTTATTCAGTGATAATGACGAGACGATATTTGATGAGCTTAGAGAGCATATCTTTCATGCTGATAAAAGTTGATTTAACAATTTAGATACAAAAAGAGCGCCTAAGGCGCTCTTTTTTTACTTCTATAACTGAATAAATATGCAGTTAGCTGTTTATGCCTAAAGTGGCATAGTTTCAAAGTCAAAATCAAAACTTGTATCAATGTCTTGAAGTTCTTTTAGTAGACGCTGTTTGTCCTTTAACGCTTCTATCTCCCGCCATTTACGTTTTTTGTTCGAGCTTTTTGAGCGAGTTGGTCTTTCAACAACTTGGTCTAGCGCACCACCATAGTCTAATCGATCCATGGTAAACCTCCCTTGTTATTATGATGTCTCTATGCAAATAAGTATCATATTTCTTCGCTATAGTGCAATAGTTATGTTTCATTATTGTTAAGGTGGTCTGACGATTTAATGAAGCTGGACTGGATAAAATAGTGACATCTGCTACCAAGTTGCATGAACCACATACAAAAAAGCCAGCTTGCGCTGGCTTTTTTAGTGTTTATATCTGACCTTGTCGATATAAATTAATTAATGCATTACTGGAAGAATCTAGCTCGGAAGCGTCATTTTCAGCGCCAATCCGATCAAGTACATCATTGCCTAGCAACTTACCGAGCTCTACACCCCATTGGTCAAATGAGTTTATTTGCCATATAGCGCCCTGTACGAAGGTTCTGTGCTCATAAAGTGCGATGAGTGAACCTAAGGTGGTTGGAGTCAATTTATCCATTAATAAGGTGTTACTTGGCTTATTGCCCGTCATCACTTTATGTTTAGAGATAAGTGCTTTTTCATTATCAGGTAAATGCTTACCTGATAACTCAGCCAATGCTTCATCAAATGTGCGTCCTTGCATTAATGCTTGAGTTTGCCCAAAACAATTAGAAGCAAGTTGGTTGTGATGCTCGCCTAATGGATTGTGACTTTGCAAAGGCATAATGAAATCAGCTGGAATTAATGCAGTACCTTGATGCAATAATTGATGATAAGCATGTTGACCATTGGTTCCTTCACCGCCCCAAATTACGGGACCTGTGCTGAAGTCAACTTCAGTGCCATCTAACATGACTGATTTACCGTTACTTTCCATATCAAGTTGCTGGAAGTAAGCTGGTAAGCCACGCAAATAGTGATCGTAAGTGAGTACAACATGAGATTGAGCATGATGAAAGTTACCATATAGCACAGACAGCATGCCCATGATCACTGGCATATTTTGCTCAAATGGGGCGTTGGCAAAGTGGTTATCCATCTGGTGGGCACCATCAAGCAGTTGCTTAAAGTTATCCATACCTACTAGTAGTGCGATGGGTAATCCGATTGCAGACCATAATGAATAGCGACCGCCAACCCAATCCCACATAGGGAAAATGTTACTCGCGTCAATACCAAAGTCAGTTGCTTTAACGACATTTGAAGTGACTGCAACAAAATGCTTGGCTACATCTGCTTGAGAGCCACCATTTGCAAGGAACCAGTCTTTGGCACTCAGAGTGTTGGTTAAAGTCTCTTGTGTGCCAAACGACTTAGAAGACATAACGAACAAAGTTGTTTCGGCATCTAAAAGTTTAAGCTTTTCACATATAGAGCTTGCATCAACATTGGCGACAAAATGACAATTTAGGCCCTTAACCCAATATGGGCGAAGTGCTTGAGAGACAATTTTTGGCCCTAAAAAAGAACCACCAATACCAATACTGACGATATCAGTAATGGCTTTTCCGGTATGTCCTTTCCAGTGACCTTGTTGAACGGATTCAACAAATTGTGTCATTTTGGCTAAGGTCTGTTGCACTTCAGGAACAATATTACAGCCTTCAGCCATAATGACTTGCTCAGGCTTACTGCGAAGTGCGGTATGCAATACCGGGCGTCCTTCAGTATTATTAATAATATCGCCGTTAAA
This sequence comes from Shewanella sp. 10N.7, assembly GCF_020806285.1. Taxonomy (NCBI): domain Bacteria; kingdom Pseudomonadati; phylum Pseudomonadota; class Gammaproteobacteria; order Alteromonadales; family Shewanellaceae; genus Shewanella; species Shewanella sp. 10N.7. Next base: position 212,944 of record NZ_JAJGZS010000001.1, on the reverse strand, counting down.
CATTGCTGCAATTTTATCACTTAAGTTGACTTCTTCAGCTAACTTAAACAGCAAGGTAAGGGTTTCATCATTAACGCGGTTTTTAGAGTAATCTAATAGTAAACCGCAGTCTTTAACACTAAGTTGCTCAAACCTTGAAGGGTTTTGAGCAAACAGTTCGCGCATATGTGGTAATGCTGCTGCATTTTGAGATAACTGCTGCCAGGTATTACTCTGAGTTAAATGTGTCATGCAAATCACTCCATTGAATTTGGATTTAGCCAAGTTTCTCGTTTAACATGACCTCTAGTTTTCCTTGGTCAATAGCAAAGTTACGTATACCTTCAGCAAGTTTATCCACTGCCATAGGGTCTTGGTTATATTCCCAGCGGAACTCAGCTTCAGTCAGCGGTGTTGGCGCAGCTTCAACTGAAGTTGCAGTTGTTAGCTTTTGAGTAATAGCTACGTCGCTGTTAGCTAATTCTTCTAGTAATGCAGGGCCAATCGTTAAACGATCGCAACCTGCAAGCTCAATGATCTCGCCGATATTACGGAAGCTTGCGCCCATAACAACAGTGTTATAACCATGACGTTTGTAGTAGTTGTAGATTTCAGTTACTGATACAACACCAGGGTCTGTTTCTGCAGTGTAATCAAGACCTGTGTCTTTTTTGTACCAATCTAAGATACGACCTACAAACGGTGAAATAAGGTAAACACCGGCTTCAGCACAAGCTCGAGCTTGAGCAAAGCTAAATAATAATGTCAGGTTACAGTTGATGCCTTCTTGCTCAAGCTGCTTTGCGGCGCAAATACCTTCCCAGGTTGAAGCAAGCTTAATCAGAATGCGTGATTTATCGATACCCGCTTCTTTATAAAGCTGGATAAGTTTATGTGCTTTTTCAATTGAGCCCGCTTTATCAAATGAAAGACGTGCATCAACTTCTGTTGAGATACGACCTGGAACAATTTTTAAAATTTCTACGCCGATATTGACCGCTAATTTATCGCCTGCATCTTCTACTTGTTGTGCAACATCATTTGACTGAGCTTTAGCCCAAGCAATTGCATCATCAATGAGCGGTGCGTATTCAGGAATTTGTGCAGCTTTTAAAATCAGAGAAGGGTTGGTGGTTGCATCTTCAGGTTGGTAACGTTTAATTGCTTCGATGTCGCCAGTGTCTGCAACGATGGTTGTCAGTGCTTTAAGTTGAGCTAACGTGTTCGCCATGGAAATTTCCCTCTCAAGTAACAAAGTTATTTTGTTCAATGCGGATATTAGATGCGATTTTACTGTATTTTCCAATACAATTTGTAAAAAAATTACATAAAAAATGCCATTCAGAGCGATTTAAAAGTAAAACATGTCATTTAATACCTGAATTTATTGGTAGTAAAGCAAATTTACTAATGTATAAAGCCAATTTAACTTAGTAAATATAAAGAGTTACCATTTTTTATTTGTATGATGAAAGTTTTAAAATAAAAAAGTCGCTGTAAGCAGCGACTTTTTAATCTAGTACCACAGTTCTGTGATTATTTTAGTACAGGGCGTTTCTCTGCACCACTAACAACAGCGTCAATACGACGGTTTTGCTTATTAGCTTCTGCAGATGTTCCTTCCATTAATGGATTATCTTCACCAAAACCAACAGCTTTTAAACGGCTTGCATCAATGCCATATTTATTAACTAGTGCATCAACAACAGCTTGAGCACGTTGTTCTGATAAGTTCATATTGTAATCAGCATTACCTACAAGTGAAGCATGACCTTCAATTACAGCTGTAGTATGTGGATTTTCTTTTAAGTATTTCGCGCCTTTCTCAAGACGATCGTATGATTCAGGTTTCAATACTGCAGAATCATTGTCGAAATATACACCTTCCATGCGTGAAGAAATTGGTGCATCTTCATAGATAGTACATCCTTGCGCATCGACCTTATGAGTTGACGGCGTATCAGGACACATGTCTTTGTCATCAGTAACACCATCATTATCAGAATCGATTGGTGCAGCAACAACTGCTGCTACAGCAACAGGTGCGACAACAGCTGCTGGCTTTTCAGTGCCAAAGCGGTAGCTAAGCTCAAGTCCCCAGTAGTTACTTTCCATATCTAAGGTATTGTACTTGTCGTCATCAAGGTTTTCATAACGACGGTATTTCGCTTGTAACTTTAAGTTTTCAGTAAAGTTATAACCAACACCGACACCCACGTATGGAGCAATACCACTGTCACTGTAGTACTCTGTGTTGTAGTTCTTTTTATTTGAAATTAGGTAGTTCATTGCACCAGCTTCTGCTGATAAACTCCACTTTTCTGCAATTGGCATAAACGCCGCTAAACCTAATGTCATGCCTCTAGCGCCGACATCATTACGTTTATTACTATAATCAGTCCATTCAGCTCGGCCTAGGTCACGGTAGCCAAGCTCAACACCAAAGTAATCATTGAATAAATAACCACCGAAAACATCCCATGCATATGGGTCATCTTCGCCACAAATTTTCATTGTTTTAAGGTCACAGTTAGGCTCGTAGTTATTGATACCTAAACCACCACCAACGTACCACGGCGTTAACTCTTGCTCTGCAACAGCTGCAAAAGGTAACAGTGAGGTGAGTAATACTACTTTTAATGTGTTCTTCATCATGTATAAGTCCATTGTTATGTTACTTCACCAAAACACATGTAAATGAGTTGTTTATGACATGTGCCGCCGACGCTTATGTGGTGTTCCTATTATGTTTTTGTCAGCAGCGTAATTATCGTCGTAAATTCAATGGTTTTCCATAGTAAAAAAGCATAATGTTGTAATTTATAGTGAATTATATTGCTTGTTTGTTGTGATTGTTGTGCTATGTCAAAATCGTATTCTCTCATTTTTTACTGATATTTTTATTGATTCACATAAATTTGAGGTCTTTAAAAGCAATCACAAAAAAAGCGCCCTTAGGCGCTTTCGTGAGTTGTTAAAATAGAAATGGGTAGTTAACGGGTCCAAACCCAGTTTTCAATTTCTTTAGGGTCAACACCGTTAGCTTTGATGTAGTTACGGTGTTCAACTAATCGCTGCAGCATGTCTGTGGTGATAGCCACGTGCTGTGTTTCATCTATTACACCTTGTTGGAACAGCTTATAGGCCATATCAATCACTAAATGGTAGCGAGATGTGCCATTACGAACGCCCATATCAAATGGCGTGGTAGTTGAACCTTCTTCTTCATAACCTTTAATTCTGAAACGGCGGCTACCTTTATAATCAAAGACCAATTTCTTAATTGTATTTGGGTAACCATGGTAGTTAAATACTACGCCTTTATCTTCAGTAAAGATTTCGTCCATCATCCAAGGTTTATTTTGGAATGCTCTACTGCCTAAGCCATTACTGTTTAATTCGGTAACGCTAACAAAGCGGATCCGCACTCTTGGTAATAGTTCTCGGATGAGTACCAGTGATGCCATACATTCTTGAGTGACGTAATCACCACAACCTGCAAGGACGACATCCGGGTTTTCATCTGAAGCGAAATCCCAAACCATTACACCATCTTCAGTTTGTTTACGTGACTCATCAAGTGACAACCATTGAGGTAAGTCTTTTTTACCTGCGACTAGAATATTTAGCTTGTCACGGTCTTCATAAGCACGTTCAGTGTAAGTAAGAGTAGTGTTTCCGTCTGCTGGTAAATATGCAGAGATGATATCAGGATGTTTCTCGAGCATTGCCCCTAAGAAAGAAGGGTTTTGATGAGAGTAGCCATTGTGATCTTGACGCTCTAGTAATGAAGACAGTACCACATTACAAGAAGGTACAGGTTTACGGAAATGAACCCCTTGGCTTGCGTATACATATTTACAGTATTGGTCTGCCATTGATGAAACGACTTGTGAGAAAGCTTCATAGGTCGGGAACATTGCATGACGACCTGTGACAGTGTAACCATGCATCATCCCAAAGAGTAAGTTCTCTGAGAGTAGCTCAATCACACGACCGTCGCGAGCCATGTCTTGATCCCAGCTCTTGATTGGCCATTGCCAAGCACGATCTGTTTCTTCGAAGACCGCTTGCAACTGGTTAGAGTATGTTTCGTCTGGACTGAAAATACGTAAGTTGCGTTGGTCGCGATTTAATTTAAACGCATCGCGCATCCATTCGCCCATCTTATACATTGAAACACCGCGAGAACCACGAGGCGTCTCAGGGCCATAGCTGAGCTTTTTAAGATCTGGTTGCGCAAGCGCGCGTACAATTTCGCCGCCGTAGCTCAAATGCTGACGGCCACAACAAAGATGTTTAGGTGGGATCAGAGATTGAATGTCTTTATCAAAGGTAATTTCACCTTCAGCGTTGATGTCACACAACTCGTCAAATTTGTAGCTGTCTAACCACTCGTTTAACGCGGTTAAATGACTAGGGTCAGTTGCACATTTATTAACGATAACTTGATGTGACTCGCAGTTGCCTTCAAGTTTTTTGCCGCCATGTTCAGCGGTACCCGTCCAACCTTTGGCTGTACGCATTAAAATCACTGGCCAGCGGGGTTTACATACATCTTCACCATTTCTAGCACGAGTTTGAATGTCATTGATCATCTCGTAAGAAAGGTCCATGGCTTTGGCCATTTGTTCAAATACGTCTTCTTCAAGTTCATCATCAACAATAATAGGATGGTAACCTAAACCACGAAATTCTAAATCCAGTTCTTCATGATCCATGCGACCCATGCGAGTCGGACCAGAGATCTTATAACCATTAATATGGACAATAGGTAGTACAGCACCATTGGTAGCGGGATCGACTAAACGGTTTGCATACCAAGATGCAGCAAGAGGGCCTGTTTCTGATTCGCCATCACCGACGAGACAAGCAGCAATTAAATTAGGGTTATCAAGCACAGCGCCCCAAGCAACTGACAACGAGTAACCTAATTCACCACCTTCAAGTATTTGACCTGGTGCTTCAGGATTTGCATGAGAAGGGTAGCCGTAAGCAGCAGAGAACTTTTTACAGATGTCTTCGATCCCAGCTTCATTATATGGAATTGTTTCTGGGTAAAAGTGGCTTAATGAACCTTCCACAAACAAGTTTGCCTGAACTGCTGGAAAACCATGACCTGGACCGACAAGATAAATGAAATCTCTTTGATGTTTTACAATAAGTCGATTGACGTTGGCATAGACAAAGTTGATACCTGGGCATGTGCCCCAATGGCCAAGTAGTCGTGGTTTGATGTCTTCGTGTTTCAAATCTCTTTTAAATAATACATTTTGTTTTAGGTAGATTTGAGAAGTAGCGAGGAAATTTGTAGCTCGAACAAATTTCTTTAGCGACGTGATTTCATTTGCATGCGTCATATTGACCTCAATGTGTAAAGTAAAATTTATTTAACCTTTAATGAGAACACTGTATTCTTTAAATTATTGCAATAATGTGGTCTTTGTCTAAGTTTTTATTAAATGTTTTTATTAAAAAAATGGGCGCAGGTTGATTTAGTGTTAATTCTTTTAAGCTTCAGGACCTAAGAATGTTATTTGTGATGAGGGGAAAGGTGAGTAATTAGATAAATGTGATAAAGATCACCTGACGGTTCAGATCATCTATGCTAGTTTTTTGCTCCGAAAAAATCGGAGATAATGAATTGAGAAAGTTTGCTAGGCATTCGTGCTTAAAAAAAGTAAAGTTAACTCGATCAAATCCTAAATAATAAATAACTAATATTTTCGCTCACTGAAACTCAATCTAGGCAGCTAGCCTGAAAAGGGCTGTTGACATAGACCTTGAGTGTTTTTATTAAAATAATACGATAATTTTATTTTGTCTGAAGCTATAAGCCATTGGGGTAATTAACTACAGGCTGACTTCCTGCAAAATAAAGTTATTCCAAGGAATAAATAAAGCAATGGCAATGTTAGAAACGATTGTGAATTTCATGAACGATTTACTCTGGGGTAAATTGTTAGTTTACGGGCTAGTTGGTGCAGGTTTATTTTTCACTGTACGTCTTGGCTTTATCCAAATTGCGCATTTTACACACGGCCTCAAGATCCTCGCGATCAGCCGTCGTCCAGGCCGTCATGGTCTATCTTCTTTCCAAGTCTTTTGTACTAGTATGGCTGCCCGTGTCGGTGCAGGTAACATGGCAGGTGTTGCTGTAGCGATTGGTATGGCAGGCCCTGGTGCAGTGTTCTGGATGTGGGCAATTGCCGTGTTGGGTATGGCAACCGCGATGATCGAATCCACTTTAGCGCAGGTTTATAAAGTGAAAGATTCAGACGGACAATACCGTGGCGGTCCTTCTTACTACATGGAGAAGGGCCTAGGTCAACGTTGGATGGGGATTTTGTTCTCAATCTTGTTGATTATCTGTTTTGGTCTTGTCTTCAATGCGGTACAAGCGAATACAATTACTGGCGCAATGACTGCGGTATTTGGCTTTGAACCTGTTTATGTAGGTATTGCCATTGCGTTATTTAGTGGCGTTGTGATTATGGGCGGCCTTAAGAAGGTTGCTAAAGTTTCTGAAGTTATCGTGCCAATTATGGCTGTAGCTTACATTGCTATCGCATTGGTTGTTGTATTAATGAACATTGAGCAATTACCAGCTGTCTTTACATTAGTGATTAAGAGCGCATTTGGCTGGCAAGAAGCAGCTGGTGGCGCGGTTGCCTACAGTATTGCTCAAGCGATGCAAGCGGGTATTGCACGTGGTTTATTCTCAAACGAAGCGGGTATGGGTAGTGCAGCAAATATTGCAGCGAGTGCTTCACCAAACCCAAATCACCCTGCATCACAAGGTTACATGCAAATGATGGGTGTTTTCTTTGACACTATCGTCATTTGTACTGCAACTGCGGCGATTATTTTATTGTCTGGCGATGCTGCTGGTAGTGGCGATGGTATTGAGATGACAATTAATGCGTTATCTTCTCATGTTGGTGATTGGGGCGGTGCATTCATTGCTTTCGCTATTTTACTATTCTGTTTCACTTCTATTATTGCTAACTATTCTTACGCTGAAACTAACGTAATGTTCCTTTCAGGTAATAAAAAAGGTGCTTTACCGTTATTCCGTTTAGCAGTTTTAGGTATGGTAATGTTTGGTGCTATTGCGAAAATTAATATCGTATGGAACCTAGCTGATGTATCTATGGGCTTAATGGCATTAGTTAACATGATTGCATTGTTACTATTATCAGGACTTGCTGTGCGAGTGATTAATGATTACCGCCAACAGGTAAAAGCGGGTGAAGAGCCGGTGTTTGATACAGATAAGTTCCCTGAACTTGCTGATCAACTTGAAGATGGTATCTGGAAAAATAAGCCAGTTGAATCTGATAAGTAACTAATATTTTCTGAAGAGGGTGCTTAATTTCTGAGTATTCAGTTAACTAAAGTAAAACTCTATTAGAACAATCTAAAAAACCATGCATATATTGCATGGTTTTTTTTATTGAGCCCAGTATTATAGAGAGCATTAAAGTTAAATACTGTATGGCTTAATAGGATAGTTAACGATGTTAGTATTAGTTTCTCCTGCAAAAACATTAGATTTCGAAACCACGGCTAAAACCACGTCATTTACTCAACCCACTTTATTAGATCATAGTCAGCAATTGATTAAGGTTTGTCGTGAGCTTACACCAATGGATATTGCTTCATTAATGAAAGTAAGCGATAAAATAGCAGGCTTAAATGCGGCTAGATTCAGTGAGTGGCAACCTAATTTCACTCTTGAAAATGCGAAACAAGCCATGTTTGCTTTTAGAGGTGATGTGTATACCGGACTTGATGCCGATTCTATGTCGGAACAACAAGTTGAAAAAGCTCAAAACCATCTGCGAATTCTGTCTGGGCTTTATGGATTATTAAAGCCGCTTGATTTGATGCAAGCTTACCGCTTAGAAATGGGCACAAGTTTAATTAACCCTAAAGGCAAAAACCTCTACGCCTTTTGGGGAGATATCATAACAGATGAAATAAATGCTGCTGTTAATGAGCAAGCTGATGACATTATTGTAAATTTAGCATCGAATGAGTACTTTAAAGCGGTTAAACCAAAGCAACTGAAGGCAAGCTTAATTACTCCAGCTTTTAAAGATTGTAAAAATGGTCAATATAAAGTCATTAGCTTTTACGCTAAAAAAGCCCGTGGTTTAATGGCGAGGTATCTGATTGATAATGACATTAGCACATTAGCAGGGATCCAGAAGTTTGATGCTGATGGTTATTACTTTAGTGAAGAATTATCTACACCAGCTGCACCTGTGTTTTTACGTGAAGAAAGAACGTAACGTCAACGATCTTGATTAAGTAAATTTATAATTAGCTATGTGTTTTGAGCTAATGTGGTGTTAAACAAAAAGCAGCTAATTAGCTGCTTTTTGTTTGGATGAAATAATGCTCAGAATGACTACTTTTTATCATCTTTTTTGGCAAGTGGACGTAAATCTAATTCTGATTGCGCCATGATATAAGCAAATTGTGCATAAGCTGCAACATTTTGAGCTAGCGCCTTAGGATCAATCTTATCTAAGGTATCATTTGGTGTATGGTGATAATCGAAGTAATCAGTACCATCTTGCCTTAGTGATGCTACTGGAACGCCCAGAGAAGGCATCATTGACACATCTGGGCCACCAGTTGCTTTATTGTTACCGAGCTTAACGCCATTGACTGTCATCGCGCTGTGTTCTACTTTTACTTGTTCAAATACAGCTGGGTTGACATTAAAGTCGATTTGATAAATCTCGCCTGCGCCAAAATCAGACTCTGCGGCAATATAGTGTTTTGTCAGTTCGTCAGCATGCTGTTTAGCGTAAGCTTTACCACCAACTAGGCCTACTTCTTCAGCCGCGTATAAAACGACTCTGATGGTTCTTGCAGGCTTGTTTGGTAAGTCTTGAATAAGTTTGGCTGCAGCAGTAACGATGGCTACACCAGCGCCATCATCAATTGCGCCAGTGCCTTCATCCCAAGAATCTAAGTGAGCACCAATTAGCACGACTTCATCAGGCTTACTGCTTCCTGTTACCTCTGCAATGACATTGTAAGAAGTCGCGACGCCTAAGTTCTTTGAAGTGAGATTAAGTGACAGTTGAATATTGTCATCTCGTTTTAGCATGGCATTAATCATGTCGGCATCAGGTGCAGACAACGCAGCTGCAGGTATTTTTGCTACGCCGTCTTTATATCGCATCATTCCAGTATGCGCCATGCGGTCATGATCGGTTCCTATTGAGCGAATGACGACAGCAACAGCTCCTTTTTCGGCAGCTGCAACAGCGCCTCGTGAGCGACCTCCTACTGATTTACCGTAACCTTTGCCTGTAATGTGTCTTTCCGTCTTATGATCAATAAAAGCAATTTTACCTTTTACGCTATCTGGATCGGCAGCTTGTAAGTCGGCGAGGGTATCGAAACGCACTATTTGCGCTTGTATCCCTGAGTCAGGTGTCGAGACGCTACCGCCTAATGCACTAATAACCAGTGGTTGCTCAAAAGGAGCGATAATAGAAGCCTTTGCACTGCCACGATACCAAGCGGGTACTTGAACAGATTCTTTATAAACTTTATCAAAACCTAATGATTCTAGTTTGTTCATAGCCCAGTTAACGGCGATGATATCTTTTTCAGAGCCCGCTAATCTAGGGCCAACTTCTACAGTTAATGACTCAACGATGTCATAACTTAATGAAGAAGACAGGGCTTTTGTCGCTAGTTGTTGACTAATTTGGTTATTCTTATTGTTCTCTATTACCGTTTCGTTTGTTACTTGTGTATCACTTTGGTTACTTTGACAGCCTGATAATGCTGTCAAAATCATCGCGGCGCAGAGAGTCTTATTGTAGTTTTTCATGAGTTTCCTTCATTTTTATTAGCTAAGTCTCATTTTTAAAAACAATCTACCAAAAAGTGTGCTTCATGTCGCTGCCCTATTTGTTAGGGAAGGCTATATTAGCCATGGAGATGATTGAGGAGAACCAAGCGCGTGATGAATATTGAATTAATGCAACAGCGTGCAGATCATGCTGTAGTAATGCTGAAAGCACTAGCAAATGAACGTCGTCTGTTTATTTTGTGTCATTTGCTTAATGAAGGTGAAATGTGCGTTGGTGAGATGAACAAAAAGCTAGGTCTAAGCCAGTCTGCGTTATCGCAGCATTTAGCTTGGCTAAGAAAAGATAATCTCGTTTGTACACGTAAAGAAGCCCAAACTGTTTTCTATTCACTGAAAAGTGAAGAAGTACGTGAGTTAATCAAAGTATTGGACAACTTATATTGCCACTAGTGGCTCAGTTTAAAATACTCAGATTAAACATACTCAAAGCGTCTTAATTATACTTACGTGATGTAAGTTATGATTAAGGCGTTTTTTTATGCTTAAAATTTATGATGAATAGAGAAACAGAGAGCTTGAATGTAAGGGATGGTAAATTACAGATATAAAAAAACCGACCTAAGTCGGTTTTTTAAAAACTAAATCACAAAATTAAGCAGCGATTGCTTTGATTCTTGTGTTTAGACGTGCCTTTTGACGAGCAGCTTTATTCTTGTGAATAAGGCCTTTAGTCGCCATACGGTCAACAATTGGTTGTGCTTCTGCGAATGCTTCTGTAGCCGCTTTATGGTCACCGCTCTGGATAGCAGCGATAACACGTTTAACGTATGTACGTAACATTGAACGACGACTAGCATTATGCTGACGACGTTTTTCAGATTGAAGCGCGCGCTTCTTTGCAGACTTGCTATTAGCCAAGGTGCAACTCCTAAAACTGGGATTAATACTTTGAGGGCGAGGAATATGCCTGCTTTTATTCATTTTGTCAATGAATATGGCAGAAATATCCTCAAAAAGACAAATAAAACTACCTTGCTCGGTTATCTTCAACCCAACTCGTGTAAGATGTGGCGCATTCTACCAGTTCTTGTATTGCATAAACAGTATTAGAATTGAAAAATTGAGATATATCCACGTTTAATCATTCGTTAGCAAACTGCTATGGAGGGGTGTTTGAGTAAAAAGCTATTAAAATCAGGTGCAATTGTCAGTGTGATGACATTAGTTTCAAGAGTATTAGGCCTGATAAGAGATGTGGTAATTGCAAACTTAATGGGCGCAGGTAGTAGTGCCGATGTGTTTATCTTTGCTAACAAGATCCCTAACTTTTTACGTCGCCTTTTTGCTGAAGGAGCTTTTGCACAGGCATTTGTGCCGGTTCTGACTGAGTATCAACAAAAGAATACCCCAGAAGAAACACGAGAACTTTTAGCTAAAGTCGCAGGAACACTGGGGGGAATAGTCAGTGTTGTGACGTTATTAGGTGTGATTGCTTCGCCAATACTTGCCGCACTATTTGCTGGTGGTTGGTTTTATGATTGGCTAAATGATGGGCCGAATGCTGAAAAGTTTGAACTTGCAGCATTAATGCTAAAAATTACCTTTCCTTATTTATGGTTTATTACTTTTACGGCATTAGCAGGCTCGATCCTTAATACCAGAGGTAAATTTGCAGTCTCAGCTTTTACTCCAGTATTTTTAAATATCACCATTATTGTTGCAGCTCTTTATTTTGCGCCTACGATGGAGCAACCTGAGTTAGCGCTAGCATGGGGGGTATTTACTGGTGGCTTAGTGCAGTTTTTATTTCAACTGCCTTTTTTATTGCGTGAAAATGCATTAGTTAAACCTTCTTGGGGCTGGAACCATCCTGGGGTGGTAAAAATTAGAACCTTGATGATCCCAGCTTTATTTGGCGTTTCGGTTTCTCAAATAAACTTGTTATTTGATACCTTTATAGCCTCATTTTTAATGACGGGATCCATAAGTTGGTTATATTACTCAGACAGATTACTTGAATTTCCACTAGGGTTGTTTGGTATTGCCATTGCGACGGTCATTCTGCCAGCATTATCAAAAAAGCATGTTGATGCCAAAGGAAGCGATTTTAGTGACACCATGGACTGGGGGGTTAGAGCCATTTTATTGCTTGGCGCCCCTGCGATGCTTGGGTTAATTATTTTAGCTCAACCAATGTTAATGGTGCTATTTATGCGAGGTGCATTTTCTGTCACAGATGTAGAGATGGCATCATATAGTTTGGTTGCATACGGTTGTGGTTTGTTGAGCTTTATGATGATTAAGGTTTTAGCGCCAGGTTACTTCTCTCGTCAAGATACGAAAACACCGGTTAAATACGGCATTATCGCCATGATAAGTAATATGATATTCAATATTATTTTTGCCATTCCTTTTGGCTATGTTGGTCTTGCTATTGCCACCTCAATGTCTGCCTTACTTAATGCAAGTCTTCTATATCGTGGATTACATATCGCTGGGGTGTACAAATTTAGCCGCGCGACATTAGTGTTTTTCTTCAAAGTGGTTATCGCTACGGCGATTATGGCACTACTGCTGCTATACACATTACCTGCCCAATCGATATGGTTAGATATGTCGATGATGGTGAAGGTATTAACCTTAGTTAAATTGATCGCTTCGGGTGCAGGTGTTTATTTATTAAGCTTAGTATTGATGGGACTGAGACCTTGGAAGATGAAACGTCAATCATGAATGCTGATTATCGAATCTATCTAGTATATAATCAGCCGATTTACAGTAGCAGTTAATTGGCGTAATGGAACTAATTCGCGGTATACACAATATTTTACCTTCGCATCATGGATGCGTGCTCACTATTGGTAACTTTGATGGTGTGCATCGTGGCCATGCGCAAGTGCTTAATAACTTAGTTAATAAAGCAAAACACTTTCAATTGCCTGCAGTGGTTATGACGTTTGAACCTCAACCTCAAGAGCTATTTCGTCAACAAGATGCCCCAGCAAGAATTAGTTTATTGCGTGACAAGATTAGTTTGCTTGATGAACTGAATATTGATCGATTGCTTTGTGTTAATTTTAATAGTCATTTTGCCAATCAACCGGCTGAGCAGTTTATTGAAGATTTGCTGGTTAAAAAGCTTGGGGTGAAATACTTAGTTGTTGGTGATGATTTCTGCTTTGGTAAAAACAGATCTGGCACCTTTGAGATGTTGCTTGAAGCGGGTAAAAAGTTCGGCTTTACGGTTGTGAGTACTCAGAGTTTTATTCTAGGCTCTATTAGAGTAAGTTCTACAGCAGTGAGGGAGCAACTTGCTTTAGGTAATCTAGAGCAAGCAAGACGATTATTAGGTCACCCCTTTGTATTAACTGGTCGTGTTGCACATGGACAAAAGTTAGGCAGAACCATAGGTTTTCCTACTGCAAATATTGCCCTAAAGCGAAAGGTTTCACCTGTTCGTGGTGTGTTTGCGGTAAAAATGTATTGGGATGACAGCGATATTTATGAAGGCGTTGCCAATGTAGGTTTTAGACCTACGGTTGATGGGCAAGTCTGTCAGTTAGAAGTCCACTTATTTGATTTCACCGGCGACTTATATAGTAAGCGTGTTGAAGTAGAACTTGTGGCTAAAATCCGTGATGAACATCCGTTCGAGTCACTGGAAGCACTAAAAAAACAAATTTTGAATGATGCAAATGAAGCAAAAGCTTTGTTTGGCAATGATGCAGGCTGAAATAAATCAGCCCAATTAATGGTATAGGATCAATGACCGACTATAAATCTACGTTGAATTTGCCGGAAACAGATTTTCCGATGCGCGGTAATCTGGCTAATCGTGAGCCAGAAATGTTAAACCGTTGGACTCAAAACGAACTTTATCAAAAGATCCGTGATAGTCGTATTGGACGCAAACCATTCATTTTACATGATGGCCCTCCATACGCGAATGGCAATATCCATATCGGTCACTCAGTAAATAAAATTTTAAAAGACATCATCATTAAATCTAAAACGATGGCAGGTTTTGACGCGCCATATGTTCCAGGTTGGGATTGTCATGGTCTACCTATCGAACTGATGGTAGAAAAGAAAGTCGGCAAACCTGGTCAGAAAATTTCTGCAGCAGAGTTCCGTGCTGAATGTCGTAAGTATGCAGCTAAACAAGTTGATGGTCAGCGAGATGACTTTATTCGTTTAGGTGTCTTAGGAGATTGGCATAATCCATATCTAACAATGGATTACAGCACAGAAGCGAACATTGTTCGTTCATTATCTAAAGTCATCGATAGTGGCCATTTACACAAAGGTGTAAAGCCTGTTCATTGGTGTACTGATTGTGGTTCAGCCCTTGCTGAAGCAGAAGTAGAATACGAAGACAAAACATCGCCAGCGATTGATGTTGCATTCAATGCTGTAGATTCTGCTGCAGTTGCTGCAAAATTTGGTGTTGAAGGTTATACCCCAACAATTTCAGCTGTTATTTGGACCACGACGCCTTGGACTATTCCAGCTAACCGCGCGTTATGTCTAAGCCCTGAGCTTGATTACAGCCTTGTTGAGTTTGTAAAAGAAGGCGTAACTAAAACTCTGATTTTAGCTGAAGTGTTAGTTGAGTCTTGTATGACTCGATTTGAAGCTGAAAGTCATACTGTTATCGGTACAGCTAAAGGCGCAGAACTTGAGCTGCTTCGTTTTAACCATCCTTTATCAGCATTTGATGTGCCAGCTATTTTAGGTGATCACGTAACAACTGAAGCAGGTACTGGTGTTGTTCATACAGCTCCTGGCCATGGTCAAGACGATTACATTGTTGGTCAAAAATACGGTTTGGAAGTTGCCAATCCAGTTGGTGACAACGGTGTATATAAAGCTGATACAGAGTTTTTTGCTGGTCAACATGTATTTAAAGCAAACAAAAGCGTAGTTGAACTTTTAGAAGAAAAAGGTCAACTATTACATCATGTGGCTTACCGTCATAGCTACCCGCATTGCTGGCGCCATAAAACACCAATTATTTTCCGTGCTACGCCGCAGTGGTTTATCTCAATGGATAACCATGGCTTACGTAAGCAAGCATTAGGCGAAATTGAGCAAACTCAATGGATCCCAGATTGGGGTCAAAGCCGTATTGAGAAAATGGTTGAGAACCGTCCTGATTGGTGTATTTCACGCCAACGTACTTGGGGCGTACCGATCACATTATTAGTTAATCGTGAAACGGATGAGTTGCATCCAGACAGCGTGGCTATTATGGAACGTGTTGCACATCGCATTGAACAAGAAGGCATCCAAGCTTGGTGGGATCTTGAAATCAGTGAGTTGATTGGCGATGAAGCTGAGCAATACCGCAAAGTGACTGATACGTTAGACGTTTGGTATGACTCTGGTTCAACGTTCTCATCAGTTGTTGCATCACGTCCTGAATTTAACGGACATGACATTGATTTATACCTTGAAGGTAGCGATCAGCATCGTGGTTGGTTCATGTCATCGTTGATGATTTCAACTGCTATGAATGGTAAAGCCCCCTATAAACAAGTATTAACCCATGGTTTTACTGTTGATGGTAAAGGCCGCAAGATGTCGAAATCAGTTGGTAACGTCATTGCACCTTTGCAAGTTATCAACAAGCTGGGTGCTGATATCTTACGTTTATGGGTCGCTGCTACTGATTACAGTGGTGAGATGACGGTTTCTGATGAAATCCTAAATCGTAGTGCTGATTCATACCGACGTATTCGTAACACTGCTCGTTTCTTATTAGCTAACTTAAATGGCTTTAATCCAGAAACAGACATGATTGCGACTGAAGATATGGTATCGCTTGACCGTTGGGTTGTGCGCCGCGCGGCCGCGCTTCAAAGTGAAATTATTGAAGCGTATGAGCAATATAACTTCCATTCAGTAACGCAGAAATTAATGCAATTCTGTTCAGTTGAGTTAGGCAGCTTCTACTTAGATATCATTAAAGACCGTCAATACACAGCGAAACAAGATGGTCATGCTCGTCGTAGCTGTCAATCAGCGCTTTACCATATTGCCGAGGCGATGGTTCGCTGGATTGCACCAATCTTAAGCTTTACTGCCGATGAAATCTGGAAGTTGTTACCAGGCGAGCGCACTGAGTTTGTGTTCACTGAAGAATGGTATCAAGGTCTTGAGTCTGTCACGTTAGAAGGTGACTTAAGTGATGATTACTGGCAGCAGTTGCTTACAATTCGTAATGAAGTGAACAAAGTACTTGAACAAGCACGTCGTGATAAGCGAATTGGTGGTTCATTAGAAGCTGAAATCACTTTATTTGCTGATGCAGATTTAGCATCGCAACTTGCCAAAGTTGCTGATGAGTTACGCTTTGTATTGCTTACATCTAAAACAGCTGTTGAAACGTTAGACGCCGCGCCAGCTGACGCAATAGAAACCGAACTAAACTCACTGAAATTAATAGTTAATAAAAGTGACGCACAGAAGTGTGATCGTTGCTGGCACTACAGTGAAGACGTAGGAACAATCGAAGCTCATCCAACGCTATGTGGTCGTTGTGTAACCAACATTGAAGGCGATGGTGAACATCGTGACTTTGCTTAAGGACTAATAATGCCTCTTACTTGGAAAGAAAGTGGCATTCGTTGGTATTGGGTAGCTGTATTGGTATTTTTTGCCGATCAGCTATCTAAGCAATGGGTGTTAGCAAACTTTGAGCTGCATGAATCTATACAGCTTTTACCGTTCTTTAATTTTACCTATGTTCGAAACTATGGTGCTGCATTTAGCTTTTTAAGCGAAGCGGGTGGTTGGCAGCGTTGGTTCTTTGCCATTATTGCAATTGGTTTTAGTACGCTTCTGACTATTTGGTTACGTAAGCAGTCATCTTCGTTATGGCGTACGAATTTAGCCTATACCCTGATCATTGGTGGTGCTATTGGTAATTTGGTTGATCGTTTAATGCATGGTTATGTTGTCGATTTTATTGATTTCTATTGGAACACTAGCCACTACCCAGCGTTCAATATTGCAGATGCAGGTATTTTTATCGGTGCAGTATTGATAATTTGGGAATCATTTAAGCCAGAAGAGCCAGTAAAAGAAAGTTAGGGAGAATTACTTTGTCAGAACAACAAGCCTCATCTCGTTCAATTTTGTGTCATATGAATATCATTTTAGAAGATGGTTCGACAGCTGACAGCACTAAGTCATCAGGTAAGCCTGCAAGATTTAATGTTGGTGATGGTAGCTTAAGCCCAGCATTTGAAGCAGAGATAAATACTTTGCAACTAGGTGATAAACATAATTTCACCTTGGAGCCAGCAGACGCATTTGGCGAGTCCAACCCTGATGCTATTCATCATATGGATAGAAGCCGTTTCCCTGCGGATATGGAGCTTGAACCAGGTGTAATCGTCAGTTTTGGCGGCCCAGGTGGAAGCGAAATCCCTGGCATGGTCAGAGAGATTGCCGGTGATTCAATTACTGTAGATTTAAATCATCCACTAGCAGGTCAGAAAGTGACTTTCGAACTTGATGTGGTAGAGGTACTTTAAGATGCTTAAAGTTGATCCGACGTCTCCTGAACTTAATATATTGCTTGCTAATCCAAGAGGATTTTGTGCTGGTGTAGACCGTGCAATTAGTATTGTTGAGCGCGCATTAGAGTTATTTGAACCGCCGATTTATGTTCGTCATGAAGTCGTCCATAATCGTTACGTGGTTGAAAACCTCAAAGATCGCGGTGCAATATTTGTCGATGAACTTGATGAAGTACCTGATAACTGTATTGTTATTTTCAGTGCTCATGGTGTTTCTCAAGCTGTTAGGCAAGAAGCCAAAAGTCGTGGACTAAAAGTGTTTGATGCAACTTGTCCTTTAGTGACCAAAGTTCATCTTCAAGTGACTCGTGCAAGTCGCAAAGGGATTGAATGTATTTTGATTGGCCACGAAGGTCATCCGGAAGTTGAAGGCACCATGGGTCAGTATGACAATGCTGAAGGTGGTGTTTATTTAGTTGAATCGCCTGAAAGTGTTGCTCAGTTGAAAGTGAATGACCCTGATAACTTGTGCTTTGTCACGCAAACCACGCTTTCTGTTGATGACACATTAGATATTATCGAAGCATTAAAGGCTAAGTTCCCGTCAATTGAAGGGCCGCGTAAAGATGATATTTGCTATGCAACACAAAATCGTCAAGATGCTGTGAGAACGATGTCATCTGATGCTGATTTATTCATTGTTGTAGGCTCAAAGAACAGTTCTAACTCAAATCGATTACGAGAATTGGCTGAAAAAACGGGCACTAAAGCCTATTTAGTAGATACCGCCGCTGATGTTGATGAAGCATGGTTTACTGGTGTCGTTAAGGTTGCAGTGACTGCGGGCGCTTCTGCCCCCGAAGTGCTTGTTCAGCAAGTTGTGGATGCTATTGCCAAATTTGAACCTTCAGTTATTACAGAAGTTGAAGGCCGTAAAGAAGACACTGTTTTTGCAGTGCCTGCTGAATTAAGGTAATCCTGCAACTTTTTACCTAAATTTCATATCGTTACTAAAGCCGTAAACCCTTTGGGTTTGCGGTTTTTTTATGCCTGCAACTATTGGACTATTTCTTAGGCTATACTGTAAAGATCGCTAAAATTAATCATTAACTAATATTTAGTATACAATAAGTGACCTTTTTGTTTACATCTTGCTCGACTATTAATATGCAGTATAGTATTTTGTATCTAAGTTTAGGATTTTAAACAAATATTTTAAATTGTCATGTCAAAGATATGGCAATCGATGGAGGTTTGACACATATGTCAGCTAAAAGGAATGGATTTTCCTTAATTGAGGTTTTGGTTTCTTTGGTTATTCTAACTGTCGGATTAATTGGCATTTTTAACCTGCATATCGTTTCTAAGCGCGGTAGCTTTGAATCATTTCAGCAAACTCAAGCTTCTTACTATGCAAACGATATTATAAACCGAATGCGACTAAATCCATCGGTATTAACCTCATACGGTTCTGAAACTGGTGTCACATATACAGGTGATTCTTTAACAGCGCCCTCCAAAGCATGCTCCGGGGCTGCAATTTGCACGCCTGCTGAGCTACAACTTTGGGATGTATATGAATGGCAGTCAGCTTTTATTGGTGAAGCCGAAAGTGACGGTGGTAACAATGTTGGTGGTTTACCAGCTCCAAACGGGTGTATTTATGTTGAGCCAAGTAAAGTCGTGGTAGTAATGAGTTGGACAGGAATACGTAAATCTTCAGGAACTGAAACAGGTTATTCTGATTATGTTATCAACTGCGGCGATAAAAATAATAAAAAACGAATTTTTGAAATAGAAACAGCAATTTTTTAGGTTTTTAAATGATTATTCAATAT
The DNA here is from genome assembly GCF_020806285.1 of Shewanella sp. 10N.7. Taxonomy (NCBI): domain Bacteria; kingdom Pseudomonadati; phylum Pseudomonadota; class Gammaproteobacteria; order Alteromonadales; family Shewanellaceae; genus Shewanella; species Shewanella sp. 10N.7. Next base: position 193,757 of record NZ_JAJGZS010000001.1, on the reverse strand, counting down.
AAACAACAAGGTATGTCACTGGTAGAACTAATGATCGCTATGCTCATTAGTTTATTTATTTCTGCTGGTTTGTTTTCAATGTTCAGTATGTCTTCTAGTAATGTCACTACAACCAGCCAATTTACTCAATTACAAGAAAATGGACGCATCGCACTTGCTATCATGGAGCGGGACATCAGTCAATTAGGTTTTTTCGGTGATATTACAGGAACAGATTTATTACTGGGCACCAATACATCCGTTTCTGCAACAGCGGCAACCAGTGATTGTGTTGGTGATGGGTTCAATAATGCAACATTTCCAATTAATGTACCTGCACATTTTAGACGTTTATGGGGATATGAACAGGGCAGCAGTTTGAATACATTAAACTGCGATTCTGCAATTTCTCCGAATAGTGGCACTGACGTTATTCAAATTAAAAGGCTTGTAGGGCCAGAAGCTACAGTTCAAGATTCAAATCGCTATTATGCCTCTGTAACTTCTAATGAACTCGAGTTTTTTAATGGCAGCAGTGCGGCTCCAACTACGTTGAATAGTCGAGTATGGGAGTACCAGCACCATGTTTATTTTATTAAAGACGATAGTGGTATTCCTATTCTGAGTAGAAAAACATTAAATATTTCACAAGGAATGAATAATGAAGATCAACTCGTTGAAGGGATAGAAAATATTAGATTCCTTTATGGTTTCGATGACGATGGCGATTCAACTCCGGATTCTTTTATGCCTGCGAATCAAGTTTCTACCATGATGTGGGACAATCAAGGGTTTCAACGTTTAGTCGCCATCAAAATCTATGTTCTTGTACGCTCTATTCAAGAAGATGATAGTTATGAAAATGAAATCGTTTATCAACTTGGTGATAAAACGATTGCTGCGACAAACGATAAATATAGAAGAAAAGTGATGTCAACGACAGTAGTACTTGATAATCCAGTACTGATTAGAAATTAAAAATTAGGTATTTCAATGATTAATCCAATTAAGAAACAACAAGGAATGGTGTTATTTTTTTCCTTGGTTGTTCTCATTGTCATGACGATTATTGGTGTCGCGCTTGCTGTTAATTCAAGCCAATCTTTAAGAATGGCCGGTGCTGGTGGGGATAGAATATCCGCACTTTCAAAAGCTCAAGGCGGACTTAATTTAGTTGTGAATGATAATGTTACCCATAGTTTTAGTACAAGAACAGCAGATGGAGTTGCCGCAGAAATGGATGGAACACAAAATATTAAATTGATGCCTGCAGATAACCCAGGGATTGATGTGAATTGCCAGCGAACGGAAAAAGCCAACGCTGCAAATTTGATTAGCTGCAGACGTTTAGAAGTTTCGAGTTCTGCTACATTTGGTAGAGCCGGTGTCGGTCAACTTACCGTTACAACTGGCATTGAGCAAGAAGTGCTCACCGGGAGTTAAACATGATTACTAAAATAACGACAATTGCATTAGGTTTTATTGGATTAGGTTTAATTGCTAATAGTTTCGCCGATGACACAGAATTATATGTACTAGAGTCTTCAGTTAGAAGTGGCGATAATCCACAAGTCCTTATTATTCTTGATACTTCAGGGAGTATGGGAGGGGGAGATGGATTAGGTGATATGGAAACATATCCTTTTCTTGCCTCTGAAGCGCCTACAAACACAACTAAATTGTATTACTCCTTAAGTGCTGATGATGTTCCTGAAGCAGGTAGTCAACAATATTTTTTATACCAAGATAATAGGTGCCAATCGTCTGCACAATTTATTGAAGATTTTGGGGTTTATTCTGGATACTTTAGAGAGTACCAATCGAGCACCTGGCAAGAATTACCAGTAAATGACGGTAGTAATATAAACGTTGTTGATTGCTTTGAAGATATATCAATTGCTGATAGCGGTAATAATGGAGCTGCTATCGGTTTTCCTGTTGATGGTCTGGCAAATTCTTATAGCAATGATGCCAATGCACTAGAAAATGCCAAATTAACCAATTTTGGATTAGGTCAGCCCATAACGGTATTTACAGACCGTTATGTCAATTGGTTCCATAACAAACCTGCGAAACAGACAACTAAACGAATGGACGTTGCAAAACGAGTATTGAATGAAGTTATCGTCAATACTCCAGGAGTAGATCTGGGCTTAATGATTTTCAATAAAAATACCAACAATGAAGATCGTCACGGCGGAAGGGTTATATCAAAAATTGAACCTGGAAATATCACAAATAAGAAGAGCTTAGTTACTAAAGTAAATAATACAATTTCAATAGATGGTAATTCCACACCGCTTTGTGAAACTTTATATGAAGCCGCATTATATTTGCACGGCAAAGATGTCGATAATGGGCATAAAACGTCAGGTTCTACTGCGAATCCAACTTATGACACTGGAGCTGAATCTCCCCCAGGAACATATTTAAGTCCTTTTATTGATAAGGAATGCGGCTCCAATGCATCAATTATTTATATCACAGATGGAGCCCCTCAGCGTGATAAAAATGAAAATGATAAAATAAAAACATTATTGGGATACTCTACAGCAACTGAAGATAAAGATGTAACAGGAAGTGTTAAAGTAACAGCTTATAGTTGGGATGAGCATTATAGTTTGATGCCTCCTTTAGCAGGCTGGTTGGCTAATAATGACGTTAACCCTTATTCAGAGGGTACTCAAATTGTTACTACGCATACTATTGGTTTTAGTGAGGGTGTTGGCAATGCAACTGTATTACTTGAAGCCGTTGCTGATTACGGTAAAGGAGATTACTACTACGCTGAAAACTCTGCTCAATTACAAGCTTCTTTAATTAAAGCTATAGAAGCAATTAAAGCTGATAGTTCAAGCTTTACCTCTCCATCAGTTGTACTTGATAAAACTCAAACTGGTGACGCTGCTTATTTTGCTATGTTTTTGCCTGGAGAAGGTCCTAGGTGGTCTGGAAATCTAAAAAAGTTTAAGGTAAGCGGGACTGGTGATGTTTTAGACAATAATGACAATTTTGCTTTTGATGATAATGGCAGCATTAAGGTGGATGCTTGTTCATTATGGAGTGCGAGTGATTGCGCTAATTCAGATTATGAGGGTTATGATGTCAATGATGGTGGTGTACTTTCGATATTAAGAGATGAATATAATACAGATGCAAAACTAGCTAATCGAAAGGTTTTAGTTAACACAGGAACAACTGGCGAACTCGTTGATTTAACTGTAACAAATGCCAAAAAATTAGGTAGTTTGTCAAATGAGGAGTTAGCTTTACATTTAAAGGTAGATATTGACACAATTGAAAGTACAATTGATTGGGCAAGAGGGGCCAATGTCGATAGTGAGCTATATGATATGAATACAGCCCCATTTCTAAGACAAGATATTATCGGTGACCCATTGCATTCAAGGCCATTAGTTATTGATTATGGTTCTTTAGGCACCCGAATATTAATGGGGACTAATCATGGTTTTCTCCATATGTTCAAAGATGAAATTGGGGAAAGCTCAACTAGCGTGTCTGAGTCTTGGGCTTTTATTCCGCATGAGCTTTTACCCAACATAAAAGGGTTAAGAGATAACCCTAAAACAGGAGTTCACTCAATATATGGGTTAGATGGAAGTCCTGTGGTACATATTGAAAGAAGTGACTCAGGTAACGTGACAAAAGCTTGGGTGTTTATCGGTATGAGAAGAGGCGGCAGTTCATACTATGCTCTTGATATTACGTCACCAGATTCTCCGACATTAATGTGGATTAAAAATGACAATGATTATCCTGATTGGGGGCAATCATGGTCAGACCCAGTAATTACGAAGGTTCCAGATTGGCCAAGTGGTGCAACGAGTTCTGCAGATGCTGATCCCGTGCTTATCGTTGGGGCAGGATATAATCCGAATACAAAGGATGGTTCTTCAGTTGGTGGTAATGATGTCATTGGAACAGGTGTTTATATACTGGATGCTAAAACTGGTGTTAAAGTTCATAGTTTCGGGCGTTCAGGATCTGATACCAGTATGCCAAGCATTTCAGATAGTATTCCTAATAAAGTGGCAATATTAGACAGTAATAATGACCAACTCACAGATAGGATTTATGCTACTGATACTGGAGCTAATGTTTGGAGGATGGATTTACCTGGTCTATCGACAGACTCCTCAAACCCATGGAGTGCTTTTAAATTTGCAAATCTAGGTGGCGGAACAACAACAACTGATATTCGTTTTTTCTCTGAACCTGTCGTTGCACAAACTACATTTAGTAATGTTGCTGAGCACACCCATACAGAAGGTGGTACAACTACAACGACAATGACATATCAGAGCATACCTTACGATGCTGTCGTAATTGGAAGCGGTCATAGGCCGCATCCACTAGATAAACAAAGAGCGGATAAGTTTTTTACACTTCAAGATAGAAACATCGTTACTAAATCTTATAGTTCAGCTGCTGGAAACACAGCACCAGATACTCTTGATAATACTGATTTGTATAATGTCACATCAGAGTCGCCAGCATCGGATTCAGAGTTAGTCACTTTTGGAGCGAAACGCGGTTGGTATTATAACTTTAGTGATGCAGGTGAGAAGTCATTATCGGCCGCTACGATTGTATCTGGTAGAGTATTTTTTACATCATACGTACCAGAAACTGGAGCGTCAGAAAACGCTTGTTTAGTGCCAGGCCAAGGTAGATTGTATGGGTTTGATCTACATAAAGGTGCAAGGACATATAACCACACTGAAGATTATTTTGTCATGGGTGAACAGGTTCCTGATACCCCAACACTTGTTGTTCCAAAAAATGGCGATTCAGATAGTTATATGTACTTAATCGGCATTGGTGATGCTGCAAATGAAATGATTAAAAATGATGTACTAGGTGACGATGGTTGCGCTGAAGGAGATGATAAGTGTATCGGTGGTGGCTTAGGTGTTAACAGGATTTACTATCATCAAAATGAAAACTAAAATGAAAACTAAAATGAGATATAAATGAATAGATTCAATAGAAATAATGGATTTACGTTAATTGAATTGATGATAACCATTACTGTCGTTGGGATACTCGCTGCTATTGCTTATCCTAGTTATACACAGTTTGCTGCTAAAGGCGCTCGCGCTGATGCACTTACCGGTTTAATGAATTTAGCCAATAGACAAGAGCAATTTTATTTAGATCACAAGACATTTACTAGAAATATGAAACAACTAGGAATGGATGCAGATCCTTATATTGTCGATAATGGTTTTTATGAAATTGATGCCTCTGTTGGGAATGCTACTAGATATACTTTGCAAGCAACTGCGATAGGCACTCAAGCAACACGTGATACAGCTTGTCCTGTTATCCAAATAACTTCAGATGGCGTTAAGACTCCTACGGAGTGCTGGGGGAATTAAGTATATTCTTCATTAAATAAAAAAAGAGTTTATGGTTAACCATAAACTCTTTTTTATTATGTGTTTTTTGCGTTACTTACGGCCTTTGATAACAATAACTAACGTACTGTTGATTAACTCAAAAGGGTTCAAATACAGTTTACATTGTCTGAAATAATCTGAACTCTGCCAGAGGCGCTTAAAGAGACTTGTTTTGAATAGTCACTGTCTGTTGCACCTGGACAATAGGTAATTGTTTGAGCGTTAGAACCGCTTACCAAGCCATCCGAATTAAAAGTTATCATTGCTGATGATGATGTCTTTATAAAATCGTCGCTATTAAAACCATCGATATAACGTAAAACATCTGTGTTATTATCTTTAACGCCGTTTTGATCGTCATCAATAAAGATGGCAATACCATCAATCCAATCAGTTGAGCAAGCACTGCCATCTCCAGGGCAAACTGTTACTCTTCTACCAAAGCTTACCGCTTGATTTCGTGCGAACACTAAGGCTGACTCGATAGAGCTTGTGGCTGAGCTGCTTCTACTACTTTCATAAAGACTTGATAATGAAGGTACAGCAACACCTATCAAAACTCCTGCAACTACAAGAGTGACCATTAGTTCAACTAAAGTGAATCCGTTTTCAAATCCGTTTTTCATTTGATTCATGCATATTTTCCTCTGCAATACTTAATTCAGTATAAGGCAATATGACTTTGAAATCAGTGTTTTTGTAAGCCTAAAGTTCACTTGGAACACATATGAATTTTCTAGTTTTGTTTACACTCAATCTTATTTTTTCGTGAAAACCTTATCCGACCGGATTGATTTACAATGACAGCTTTTGAATATGGACTATCAAAACTTTCTGGGCAATACCTGAATGTACCATTCGTACCTGAGGCTAGACCGTCAGGTTGAAACCTAATGGCTTTTCTATTGTAGTAAACAATATCTTCTTCATTAAAGGCCGTTTTTTGATAAATGATTTTATCATTACCGCTTATTACATTTGATTCTCCACCATCGGTGAAAATGGTGAAACCTTGTTGCCAATCATTAATGCATTGATTTTCTTCAACAGGGCATATTGTGACACGAGTACTAAAGCTAATAGCATGATTACGCCCCAGTTGGATCAACTGTTGAATTGAGCGAATATTACTGTCACTTCTTGCATGATTCAAAACGGTACTTAGATAAGGGACCGTTATGGCTGATAAGATACTCGTAATCGATAATGTAACTATCACTTCAATGAGGTTAAAGCCCTTGATTGGTTTTTTCATAAAATCATCCTTGATTTTTTAAACTGGCAATCCAGCCAATTTATAGAAAGCAAAGTATAGAAGGTATTTTGACCAATGCTAGTAATCCCTATTTAGTGAAAGCGTTATTAAAGTATGAGCAATCAAGACTCGCTTGAAGTAAGATAGTTCAAGTATTCAAACTATTAATAAATAGATTGAAATTTGAGAATGAAGTTTTATATCTATATTTTTCCAAGTGATTAGGAGTGAGTTGATGAAAAAAGTAGAAGCCATTATTAAGCCCTTTAAATTGGATGATGTGCGTGAGTCACTTGCGGAAATAGGCATTACTGGTATGACAGTATCGGAAGTCAAAGGTTTTGGCCGCCAGAAGGGACATACAGAGCTTTATCGCGGTGCGGAATATATGGTCGACTTTCTTCCTAAAGTTAAAATTGAATTAGTGATCCAAGATGAGCAATTAGATCAGGCGATTGAAGTGATTGTCGATACCGCACGAACAGGTAAGATTGGTGATGGTAAGATTTTTGTCACTGATGTTGAGCGTGTTATTCGAATTCGTACAGGTGAAGAAAACGAAGAAGCGGTTTAACTTGCTTTTAGAATCTATTAACGATAAAAAAGCCTCTAACAGATAATCTGTAGAGGCTTTTTTGAATCTGGATATTACAAGGTTATTTAACCAAGATTAACGCATCGATGATGAATCTCGAATCACAGGTTCTGGTGTAAATACCATCGACTTCTTATCCACTGTTTCTTTACTATTTGCTATCAGAAGTTCGGTGGCAACTTTTGCAATTTTCACGTTAGGTTGATGTACTGTCGTCAATTTAGGCCAGGTTTGACGTGAAAATGGACTGTCCTCAAAACCTACAATTGACAGATCCTTTGGTATATCTAGCCCAGCTAATCTTGCTGCAAATAATGCTCCTGCCGCGATTTCATCGTTACAAGCAACAAGCGCAGTTGGCCGTTTAGGTAAATTAATAAGCTTGTTTGCACCTTCGACCCCTGATTCAAATGAATATTGCCCATCTAAAACCCAGTCGTTAACTACTGATAACTGATTTAGTCTTAATGCATCTTTAAAACCAGTTAAACGTTCTTTAGTTGATTCATGGTGCTGATCACCACTTAAAAAGCCAATATCAGAATGCCCCATGTCGATAAGGTGTTGAGTAATTTCTAATGCACCATGTTTATCATTGACGAGTACAGTAAGCCCGTTTTCTGCATCAGTGCTTTCGCCTGCAATAATTCTTACATAATTAGCATCTATTTCATCAAGTGCTGCAAGTATCTTCGGGTCTTCAGACATCGGCGGAGTTAGCACTAGTCCAGATAAACGTGAATGTTTAACCATTTTAGTGAGCTCATCACAAATATCTGGAGACTTGGCATCACAAGGGTGGATCAACAACTCGTAGCCTTTATCCTGGCAGGCTGACAGTATGCCATTTTGCATATCAATAACGTAATAAGCATTGGGGTTATCATAAATGAAACCAATAACATATGACTTGGTACTGGCTAAGTTTCTGGCTGCTAAATTGGGTTGATAATTAAGTTCGCTAATTGCTGCGTTAACTTTATCTACAGTAGTTTGTCTCACTGAGGATTCTTTATTGGTCACCCGTGAAACTGTTTTAATTGACACACCAGCATGTTTGGCGACGTCATTGATGGTTACTTTCATTATTATTTTGCTCTTTGATTCAGGCTATTAACTTAGCAGATATTTATCTGTGTTTGATGACATTTATCCCCCAATAATTGTTATCAAAGCATCTAGCAGATGAAATAAAGTAAGTTCAATTACCTCTAATAGTGCTTATTTTTATTGAAATTGGCAATCTTCAATTGTCTTGCTGGTTGGATGAGTCCTTGAATTAAAATAAATGTAGCAAAAATGATACAAGATATTGCCTCTTCTAAGTTATTGTTTTTATTGAGTTTTGCTGTTGTTACTGTTTGGTTTTCGATTGTTTTCTGACTAAAAAAAACACGCCGAAGTTATTTTCTTGTGGCAAGCCTGTTAATTATTGTGTAATGTTTGCTCTAGACATGACAGCGTTGTCATTCCGAATGGAATGGTTATGTATCCAAAAACGATAATAAAGTTATGGAAGGGAAATGAAGATGCGACCTATTAATTTTAAGAAAAATGTTTTAGCAACTAACATTGCTATTTTACTTGGCAGTATGGTTTCAGTAGGAGCATTAGCTGCTGATGCTGAAACCGCAGAAGAAAACATTGAGAAAATTGAAGTAAAAGGCATGCGTGCCTCGATGAAGGCTTCAGTTAACGAAAAACGTTTTTCAAACTCTGTAGTTGATGCTGTAACAGCTGAAGATATCGGTAAATTTCCTGATGGTGACGTGGGTGAGTCATTAGGACGTATACCAGGTGTAGCTGTAAGTCGTCAGTTTGGTCAGGGACAAGGTGTTTCGATACGTGGTGCTTCAAGCAGCCTAACTCGTACATTATTAAACGGCCATTCAGTTGCTTCAACTGGTTGGTTTGACCAACAGTCAATCGACAGAAGCTTTAACTACAGTTTACTACCATCAGAAATGGTTGGTGGAATTGAAGTTTACAAATCGTCTCAGGCTGATTTACCTGAAGGCGGTATCGGTGGCACAGTCATCGTTAAAACACGTAAACCATTAGATTTAGATGCTAACTCAGTATTCTTTAGCGCAAAAGGTGATTACGGGACTATTTCTGAAGAAACTGATCCTGAATTATCAGGCTTATATAGCTGGAAAAATGAGAATGAAAACTTCGGTTTTCTAATCTCAGCAGCGGGTTCAGAAACAACATATCAGCGTAACGGAATAGAATCATTAGTCGGTTGGGGTGATATTGTTCCTACTACATTTGAGCAAGACCGTGAACGAACTGCGATTAACGGTGCGCTTCAATATAGTCCGACAGATAACTTAAACTTTGGTCTAGATTTCATGAGTCTGGATATGCAAGCAAATAACGCTAATACCTCGTTATTTGTTATGTTCCCAGATGATAAAGAACAAGCTTGTGAACAGAAAAACTCTTTAGGTACTTGTACTTTCTATCGCCGTGATGGCAATGGTGCAAACCCTGGTTGGGCACAAACTTGGGCGCGTCAAGCAAGCATGAATTCAAATACTTACGACTTCAATTTCGATTACGAAAATGAAAGTTTTAAAGTTGAAGGCCGTGTGGGTAATACCAAGTCTGAAGGTGGTACAGAATTAACTTCTAACTATGGTTTTTGGCTAGGTACCGCTGCAGATTACGCTGGTACTTACGATGCAACTGGTGAAGTAATTAAAATTGATGTCGCTAATAAAAACTTCACTGCAGATGATTTTGGTGGTCAATTGTCACCAGCAGGTTGGGCGCTTAAGAAACAACCTAACTCAGATGAAGAAACTTATGCTCAAGTAGACTTTACCATTCCTACTGATTTAGGCGCTATCACTGCAATTAAAACCGGTGTTCGTTACGCAGATCATGATGTCACTCAGGAAACACTACCAGCAATCGTTAATCCTGATATAGCGGCAAAAGATGCTTCAGCTTATTACAGTGGTCAAATTTCATCGGGTGCAGGCTATACTTTACCTAAGCCAGATATGGATGCCATGTTACGTGATGCCAAAGCAGCTATTGGCGGCTTTTCTAAAGAAGGACCAGTTTATAAATCAGGTTACGGCACGATTAATGAAGAAAACCTTTCTTTATATTTAATGGCTAATTTTGAGTCTGACGGTATCCGCGGTAACTTCGGTTTACGTTATATCTCAACGGACGCAACATCAGATTACTTTGCTCTTCAAGATGATGGCTCATATGCTGATAATTTAAGTACTGCTGATGCAAGCTACAGTGACGTATTACCAAGTGTAAACATTGCTTTTGATGTGGCTCCTGATGTCATTATCCGCTCTTCAGCATCGCAAGTTATCTCACGACCTAATTACGCAGATATGTTTTCTTCGTCAGCACTTGTAGGTTATGCAGATGGTACTGCAGGCAATGAAGTTGTTAATACCGGTAACATTGCACTTGAGCCATTTAAAGCCACGCAAGCCGATTTAGGTGTTGAATGGTACTTTAGCCCAGATGGTTTAATGGGTGTATCTTACTTTATTAAAGATGTTAGCTCGTTTGTTACTTCTTCACAGACATTAGATGAAAGCATTGGCATTACGGATCCTGATTCAGGTGAAGATAGCTGGACTGTATCGAGTAAGAAAAACGGAACAGGTGGTCAAATCCAAGGTATCGAGTTACAAATCCAAGATGGTTTTGATAACGGCTTTGGTTACTCAGCTAACTATACTTTCGCAGATTCAGATGCAGCAGCTGAAAACTACCCTGATGAAGTTAGCGTATTCTCTGACTCTTCAAAGCATACAGTTAACTTAGTCGGTTACTACGAGATGGAAGACTTTTCAGCTCGTGTTGCTTATAACTGGCGTAGCGAATACATGATGCGTGAATTACCAGGTTTCTACGGTAACCGCGAACATCAAGATTTTGGAACACTTGATTTAAGTGCAAACTACAACATCACTGAATACTTAGGTATATCATTTGAAGTGGTTAACTTACTTGAAGAAGACAGTGTTCAATTAGGCGTTGCACCTGATGATGCTGAAGTTAAACCTGAGCTTAAAGGCGGATACCCAGCTTGGAGTTTCGAAGGCGAAGCTCGTTACAAAGTGGGCTTAAACCTACGTTTCTAAATATTGTTTAGTTTCGTATATTTGATAAAAAGCCTAGCAAATTGCTAGGCTTTTTATTTTAATAACAAAAATAATAATAAAATATGAGGTCGATATGGAAGTACAGCACATTGTCATAATTGGTGGTGGAACAGCTGGATGGCTAGCGGCAAATCATATCGGAAAAGCTGCACAGTTACTTCCAAATGTGAAAGTGACATTAATTGAGTCTCCCGATATTCCAACTATCGGTGTCGGTGAAGGAACAGTACCTGCTATTAAGCAGTCACTACAAAGCTTTGGTATTCGAGAAACTGACTTTATTCGTGATTGTGATGTCAGTTTTAAGCAATCTATTAAGTTTTGTAATTGGTTAGACAAGCATAAACATGGCGTGGGTAACAGCTACCACCACCTATTTGATGTTCCCAGTCCTCTTGGTACTGATTTAACCGATTACTGGCTTAATCAAGCATCAGAGCAAGCCTTTACTCAAGCTGTATCACCGCAACACTATATTTGCGAGTCACTCAAAGCACCTAAATTAATTACTACGCCAGAATACAGTGGCAAAGTGAGTTATGCCTATCATCTTAATGCTGCCAAGTTCGCCAAATTACTCGCTGGCAATGCGACTACAAAATTTGGTGTAAAACATTTGCATGCAAACGTTCTCGATGCAGATATCGATCAGCAGGGTAATTTAACGCAATTGAAGACTGATAAATTCGGCGATTTGAAATTTGATTTCTATATTGATTGCAGCGGCTTCGAATCGATTCTGTTAGCTAAGAAACTTAAGGTTCCTTTTGTTGATAAATCGAAACAATTATTTGTTAATAAGGCGATAGTGGCACAAGTGCCTATAACACCAGAGGATGCTATTCCTCCTTACACCATCGCCACAGCACATCAGGCGGGTTGGATTTGGGATATTGCATTACCAGAGCGACGTGGAACAGGGTTTGTTTATTCAGATAATCATATGTCATCAGCGGAAGCTGAAAAGAAGTTCGATCGTTATTTAGGTGGCAAGTTAGCCAATCTAGAGTCCCGTGAAATCCCAATGAAAGTAGGTTACCGAGAGCAGTTTTGGTTTAAAAACTGTGTAGCGCTTGGTCTTGCTCAAGGTTTTTTAGAGCCCATTGAAGCGACATCTATTTTACTAACAGACTTTGCAGCAGGTTATTTAGCTAAGCGCTTGCCGCAAACCATGGGGCAAATGCCGAGTTTATCAGCGCGATTTAACGACACCATGACTTATGCATGGGAACGAGTTGTTGAATTTGCCAAACTGCATTATTGCATTTCGGACAGAACTGATTCTGATTTCTGGATTGATAACCGACATCCGGATTCTATCCCTGAAGCGTTGAAGCAAAAAATGATGTTATGGCAAGACTATAGCCCAATAACTGATGATTTGTTTTCTCGCTTTGAAGTGTTCAATATCGATAATTATTTGTATGTACTTTATGGAATGAAATACCAAACTCAATCATCTCAACTCGATCGCCTCTATTGCAACACAGCTAAACAGCAAGTGGCTCGAATTCAGCAGATTGGCCAATCTTTAGCTGCTGAATTACCTGAGCATCGGGCACTATTAAATAAAATTAACCAGTTTGGCTTGAAAACAATCTAAACAACCCCAATAAATCTATATAGCTGGTGGTACTTTATTTCTCTATACGGTAACGTTAGCAGCAGATTAAATGATAATGAGCTTTATTGCGTATTGACTTACTGAAAGTTGATAAGGCGTCATTTAAAAATTTTGGGATTTATATTTTAATCTACAAGCGAAAGTTAAAGCTAAAATTTTAAACAAAAAGGGACCTGAATCCCGAATTTTTTATGTAAATCATTATTGATTAGAAGCGCCTGAAGGAGCCAAGATGTCTAACCAAATTACGTTACTTGAACACGCAAAACACGGTGATTTAAAAATCACTCCATCAAGCTACAACCATGTTGAAGATCAGCATATTGTTCCAGTAACTTTGCACGAAATTGGTCGTGCAGCCACTGAATACCCAATTGTATTCGTTAAAAATAGTGACAATGGCGAGTTTCAAGCTGTTGCAATGCTAGGTCTTAAACCTGGTCAAAACTTAAGTGTTAAAGACGGTAAGTGGCAAGGTCTTTATATTCCTGCTGTTGTTCGTGACTACCCACTTGGCCTTGTACTTAATCCAGATATCAAAGATAAAGTTTGGATCGGTATCCGTGAAGAAGCTGCTGAAGTAAGTAAAACTGAAGGCCAAGCATTATTCGAAGGCGAGAAAGAAACTGAATACTTAGAAAGCCGTAAAAAAGCGTTAATTGCGCATTTTGAGCAAGACCAAGCTAGCCGTAATATCTTAGGTTTCTTAGCTGAAAAAGAATTACTCACCACACAAACGTTGACAGTAGATGTTGCTGGTGAAAAGCGTAATATCAATGGTTTATACCTAATTGATGAAGCTAAGCTGAATGAGCTTTCTGATGAAGATTATTTAGAACTTAGAAAGCGCGGTTTACTAGGTCCTATCTATGGCCACCTATCATCACTAAATCAAGTTAATCGTTTAGCTCGCACTGAGATTATGTCTAAGGCTTAATCTTTGCGCATCAAAGAAGGCATTGTGAACTACTTATTAATAGTAGTTAGCAATGCCTTTTTTATTGGCTGACTTTTCATCTGCAATATTAAACAACCTTAGCACTCGTAAAGTTTCATACATTTCAGTTTATTTTAATAAATTAACCCCCCTTAAGTCTCTGTTTTAATTTGTATAAAATACTTATTGTTAAATAACTGTAGCTATTTATTAAAAAAGTGTAGAAATCTAAAATTTATTTCTGTAGATTACTAATGACAGCGTTGTCATCGCTTGTGTGATTCGTTGTTTTAAGGTCCACATGGGTAAGGAAGAGGTCTTTTGTCCATGTTTTAATTGTATTTCGGTCGGGCGAGGTACAATTATTTTTATACTTTTAGTCTCTCCCCAGAAACGAGTATAAGCTGGGTTCATCCTATGGTTCCCAGCTATTTTTTTATCTTTTTTATAATAAACAGCCTTATATCAGCCTGTTATTTGATAAAACTAGATATTGATTAAAAGTATTATGTGTAGACCTAATTCAATTGTGCTTAAAATTATTACGCTTAAAGCCACTAGGCTTAATGCTATTAGATTTACGCTTAAAGCTTTAGTATTAAAGCCATTATGCTTAAGGCTCACCGAGCTGTTGGCTTTAGACATAACCAGGGATAACTGAGGAATTTATGAATAAGACTATCATTGCATCAGCTTTATTATTGTCATTAGGGGTGGTTGGTTGTCAGCATTCATCTTCAGATAAATCCTCACAAGTTAAGCCTGATGTGCAAACAGCATCAATAGCAAGTGCTGTTAATCATAGTTGGACTCAAGCAGCACTTAATGAGTTTGCACAAAAGCTTGATGTTACTTATCGCATGGTGAGTAATGTGCCAGATGAAGCTTGTTCAGAAGCGCAAAAAGATCAACGCTGCTTTATCGCTGAAATCGACTTTACTAGCACTGACAATATTAACGATACCAATTGGTCAATATTTTATAGCCAAATGCGTCCCGTTCAGGATGTGTTAACCCCAGAGTTTGCAATTACTCGAGTGCAGGGGGATCTACATCAAATATCCCCTACAGATCAGTTTACTGGCTTCAAAGCTGGGGAGACTAAAACCCTTGGTTTTAGAGGCGAGCTATGGCAATTATCTGAAACAGATCCAATGCCAAATTATTACATTGTGGTTGAGGGGTTAACGCCAGCAATCATAACGAGTACGCAAGTTTCAATTGATACTGAAACAGGCATGGAGCAAAGACCTTACGTTGAAGCTTTTACAGATGCCAAGAGGCAGTATCGCCGCACTGATAAAGATCAATTAGTGTGGGCAAAAGCTGAAGTGTTATTTGAAACAAACCAGCAGGTTTCTCTGAACAATCAAGTGATTGACAACCGTATTATACCAACACCAGCATCTGTAAATGTAACCTCGACAGATAAACCTGTGGATTTAGCCCAAGGCATTAACGTTTTATATAATCAGGTTAAGCCAAGCTCTGTTGCTGCGGCATTAAATCGACTATCGCGCTTAGGTGTTAATGCGAGTGACTCAGGTATTAAGTTATCCTTAAAAACGGTCAATGATACCAATATACCTGAGAGCTATCAGTTAGCTGTCGCAAAAGATGAGATTGTGATTAGCGCATCAGATGAAGCTGGATTTTCATACGGCATCGCATCAATCGCTGCGTTAATCACACCTGATGACTTAAGTCTTAACACCTTAGAAATTAAAGATAGTCCTCGTTATGATTTTCGTGGCATGCACGTGGATGTCGCACGAAACTTCCATAGCAAACAAATGATCTTAGATTTAATCGATCAAATGGCAGCCTATAAACTCAATAAGCTGCATTTGCATATGGCTGATGATGAAGGCTGGAGATTAGAGATTGACGGACTACCAGAGCTAACAGTTATAGGCAGTAAGCGCTGCCACGATTTAACTGAAACAACATGTTTGATCCCACAGTTAGGCAGTGGACCATTTGCAGATAGTAAAGTTAACGGTTTTTATTCTAAAGCTGACTATATCGAAATACTCCAATATGCTACGGCTCGTCAGGTAGAAGTGATCCCATCAATGGATATGCCTGGGCATTCACGCGCTGCGATAAAATCAATGGAAGCACGCTATCGTAAATTGATGGCGGCAGGGAACGAAGTTGCGGCAAACGAATATTTACTCTCAGACGCTAACGATAAAACGGTGTATTCATCAGTGCAATATTACAGCGACAACACCTTAAATGTTTGCATGGAGTCAACGTTCCACTTTGTTGATAAAGTGATCAGCGAGATCGCTAAATTGCACCAACAAGCCAATCATCCTTTGCATCGTTATCACATTGGCGCAGATGAAACCGCTGGTGCTTGGAAGCAATCACCCCAGTGCCTTACGTTTGTTGCCAATAACGATAAAGGTGTGACGTCAGTTGATGATTTAGGAGCCTACTTTATCGAACGCTTATCTAATTCATTAGCAGCTAAAGGAATCGAACCTGCGGGCTGGAGTGATGGCATGAGCCATACTAATCCAGCGAACATGCCAGCTAAAAGCCAGAGTAATATCTGGGATGTTATCTCCCATGATGGCTACAGACTAGCGCACAAACAGGCAAATCTCGGTTGGGATGCCGTTCTTTCAACCCCAGAAGTACTGTACTTTGATTTCCCTTATGAAGCGGACCCTAAAGAACACGGTTATTACTGGGCAGGCCGAGCTCAAAATAGTCAAAAGATTTTCAACTTTATGCCAGACAACTTGCCCGCAAATGCTGAACAGTGGCAAGACATTGAAGGTAACCCATTTACTGCAGATGACACCGTTAAGAAAGATGAGACAGATAAAGTGATATCGGGTCCACTGCAGCAAGGGAAAGGCTTTAGCGGTATTCAAGGTCAACTGTGGAGTGAAACTGTTCGAAGTGATGATGTTGCAGAATACATGATCTATCCAAGAGTCTTAATGCTTGCTGAGAAAGCTTGGCACCAAGCTGATTGGGAAGTGCCTTATCAATATTCAGGTGCTGTATATAATGCTAATTCAGGCTTCTTTACTGCAGAACTGCGGGCAAAACAACAACAGCAATGGAATGAACTAGCAAACACGCTCGGGCAAAAAGAATTCGCTAAACTCGACAAAGCCAACATTGCTTATCGATTACCTACAGTGGGCGCTAAAGTGATTGATGGAAAGCTGCACACCAATATTGCTTTTCCAGGCTTACAGATTGAATATCGAGACCAAAGAGGCGTCTGGGCTCTGTTCAAGCAACCCGTTGAAGTGACTGGTGAGGTTGAGGTTCGCACAATATCACCAGATGGCAACAGAAAAGGTAGAAGTTTGAGTTTATCTAATCGCTAGATAAATACCAAGCTACACTTGCATACCGATTACATAAGGCGTTAAACAGATTGTTAACGCCTTTTTTATGTCTTTAATATGAGTGAATTACTCATTTTTATATTTTTATTATAATGAGATTATTATTTGTAAACAGTCGCTTAGGTTGTTACACAGCATCGTTGTAGTTTCATTGTAAAAAAACAAATGACAACGCTGTCATTTGTGGTGTAACATTAAGTTAACTTATTCAGGAAGCCAGCCGTATCGTGGGTATTTTCGAATACTGTTGTTTATTTAGCGTTTGAATCACGCTGCTTAACACGGCTTAAATAGAAGAGATAAGAGGGATGTCATGGGCGTTAACTTGCAAACTAAATCACAGCTTTTTATTGGCATCGATGGTGGTGGTAGTAAATGCCGCGCAACAATATTTTGTCCTCAAAGAGGTGTGATAGGAACTGGTGTCGCCGGTAGAGCTAATCCATTACATGGCTTAGAGCAAACCTTCGAATCTATTCTCGCTTCTACTCAACTGGCCATTTCTGATGCCAAACTTAACCCTGATGCTGTTAGCACGCTAGTTGCTGGTCTTGGCTTAGCAGGCGTTAACGTGCCGCGTTTATATGACCTTGTTAACCAATGGCAGCATCCTTTTGCCAAAATGTATCTGACAACAGATTTACATACTGCTTGTATCGGTGCCCATGAAGGCAACGATGGTGCGGTAATTATCACTGGCACTGGCTCTTGCGGTTATGCACATGTTGGTAACCAAAACTTATTAATTGGCGGCCATGGTTTTGCTTTAGGAGACAAGGGGAGTGGAGCGTGGTTAGGCCAACAAGCTGCCGAGCACGTGCTATTAAACCTTGATGGCTTTGCTGAAGACACTCAATTAACTCAGCCTCTTTTAGCTCACTTTAATGTAACTGATGCAATGGGGCTGGTTGAGAATCTTGCAGGCCAGTCTTCAAGTACCTATGCCCAATTAGCTCGCATTGTATTACAACAGGCAGAGCAAGGTGATGCCGTTGCCATTTCAATTGTTAAACAAGGCGCAAAATACATTAGCAACATGGCTCGCAAGCTTTTTGCATTGCAACCAACACGCTTTTCAATGATAGGTGGCCTAGCTGAACCTTTAGCTGTCTGGCTTGATAAAGATGTTGTCGCCAGGGTTGAGCTTGCTATTTCACCGCCAGAAATCGGCGCAATACTTTTTGCGCGTCAAGAATTTGCAGCTCAACAACATAACCGCGAAGTGTCTTAATACCAAGTGCAGACCGCTAACCAATCGCGGTGAATCACTAAAACTTATGCGCCAGACTTAAGCAAAAACTTAAGCAAAAACTTATACGACAAACTTAAGCGACAAACTTAATCATCATATTTAAACATCTGTAGGCTGCACCATTGCATCTTACTCACAATCATTAATAGGGTTAAACCGATGACAGATACAATTATGGAGCTAGAAGCTCGCTCTGCACCACAAAAAATTGCTGATCAACTTGCTGCTAATGCTGGCTTAACGAAAGAACTTGGTGAAAAACTACGTGCTTTCAAACCTAAATTTGTGATGATAGTGGGTCGTGGTTCATCAGATCATGCAGGTGTATTTGCTAAGTATTTGTTTGAGATAGAAGTGGGTATTCCTACTTTTGCCGCGGCGCCGTCAGTTGCCAGTGTATATGGTAAGTCATTACAGCTTGAAGGCGGACTCGTCATTGTTATCTCTCAGTCAGGCCGTAGCCCTGACATTTTAGCCCAAGCAAGAATGGCTAAAAATGCAGGCGCATTTTGCGTGGCTCTTGTGAATGATGAAACAGCACCGATTAAAGATATTGTCGATGTGGTACTGCCACTGCGTGCAGGTGAAGAAAAAGCAGTAGCAGCAACTAAAAGCTATTTAGCGACGTTATCTGCCATTGTTCAATTAACAGCTGAATGGACTCAAAGCGAGTCATTAGCTGCTGCAGTTGATTCAATGCCATCTGCACTTCAAACGGCTGTTGATTCAGCGCCTCAGTTAACACCAGAATCATTAGAGGGTGTGAATAATTTAGTGGTGCTCGGCCGTGGATTAGGTTATGCCGTGACAAAAGAAATAGCACTTAAAATGAAAGAGGTTTGCTCTATTCATGCCGAATCTTTCAGTAGTGCTGAGTTTTTACATGGACCAGTGACACTGGTTGAGAAGAAGCTTGCGATTGTCGATGCTTGCATCAACGATGAATCTTACGAAAGCCATATTGAGCAGATTGAAAATGTGTCTCAGCGCGGCGCAGACTTAGTGCATTTAAATCAAACCTCAAAAGATATTCATCCACGTGTTGCTCCATTGGCATTATTGCAACGCTTTTACATTGATGTTGCTGCTGTAGCAGTTGCACGAGGTATTGACCCAGATCAGCCTGAAGGGCTTAAAAAAGTCACTCAAACCCTGTAAATTAAATTTTCACTGTACTGTACTGTACTGTCCTGTACTGAGCTGAACCAAACTTAAGTATAAGAACGTTAGGTTTAGCAACGTTAGGTTTAACAAAGTTAATAAGTGCCCTAAAGAGACACACTATGAAGCAAACTCTGATTGTAGATAAATATTTTGATGGCGAACTGTTTCAGCCAAGAGCTGCGATAACCGTTGAAAACGGTGTCATTTCAGCAATTAATCACATTGCTGATACCGGTCTAGATTTACAATTAGTGGATGAATACGCTTTAGAGAATGTGACTCATTTACAGGGTAAATTGGTACCAGGATTTGTTGATGTGCAAGTAAATGGTGGCGGCGGGGCACTGTTTAATGCTCAGCCTACGCTAGATTGCATTAAAACGATCGGTGCGGCCCATTCCAAGTTCGGCACCACAGGCTTTTTACCGACACTTATTACAGATAAAGTTGAAGTCATGGCAAAAGCGGCAGATGCAGTTGCTGAAGCGATTGCATCAAAAACTGTCGGCGTATTAGGGATTCACTTTGAAGGGCCGCATTTAAGTGTGCCGAAAAAGGGTGTTCATCCTCAATCGTTCATTCGAACCATTTCCGATGAAGAGTTAGCGATTTTTGCTCGCAAAGATTTAGGTATTAAAGTGGTGACTTTAGCGCCTGAAAATGTGTCTGCTGAGGTGATAAAAACCTTAGTCTCACATGATGTTAAAGTGTGTTTAGGTCATTCAAATGCCGATTACGATACGGTTGTAGCGGCACTAGAAGCTGGAGCTGACGGCTTTACTCATTTATTTAATGCAATGTCTGGTTTCGGTTCAAGAGAACCTGGCATGGTGGGCGCGGCGTTAGAAAGCGAACATGCGTGGTGTGGTTTAATTGTCGATGGTCATCATGTCCACAGCGCGACAGCGAAAGTAGCAATTAACGCTAAACCGCAAGGTAAAGTCATGCTGGTCACAGACGCTATGCCGCCGGTCGGCATGGATGATAATGCCAGTTTTGAACTATTTGGCACTGAGGTCATTAGACAAGGCGATAGGCTTAATGCAAAGTCAGGTGAACTGGCTGGTTGTGTGTTAGATATGGTGGGAGCAGTTAATAACAGTGTCAGTATGCTAGGTTTATCTCATGAAGAAGCACTTAAAATGGCATCACTTTATCCTGCTCAATACCTTAATAAAACAGAACTAGGCAAAATTGCAGTTGGTCAGCAAGCCGATTTTGTCCTGCTTAATTCGCAACAGACAGTGAGTCAAACTTACATCAAGGGTGAGCTGATTTATAGCGACGTTGCTTACACAGAATCTAACGCTCAAGGTGTTTAAGGTGTCTAGCTCACTCACATCGCAACCTTTAACTAATGTTCAAGAAGGCCAAGACGTAAGGGCAAATACAAAAGCCAGTAAGCCGTCTAAACCGCGTCTTATGTCACTTGATTCTCTTCGTGGTTTTGACATGTTTTGGATTTTAGGTGGTGAAGGCTTATTTGCTGCATTACTCGTGTTAACGGGCTGGAGTGGATGGCAATGGTTTGATGGCCAAATGCACCACAGCCAATGGCATGGTTTTACTTTTTATGATGTTATATTCCCTTTATTTATCTTCTTATCTGGTGTCGCTTTAGGCTTATCTCCTAAAAGGTTAGACAAGTTACCACTTTCACAACGTACCCCCATATATCGCCATGCGTTTAAACGCCTAGGTTTATTGATTTTATTAGGCGTTCTTTATAACCATGGTTGGGGCACTGGCGCGCCTGTAGATCCTGAGCAGGTCCGATACGCAAGCGTGTTAGCACGTATTGGTTTCGCTTGGTTTATTGGTGCAATGCTTGTGTGGCACACAAGTTTACGAACTCAAATCATTAGCGCATTCGCCATTTTAATTGGTTATGGCTTATTGCAATTATTCATGCCGTTCCCTAACGGTCAAGCTGGCCAGTTTACTCAATCGGGGAGTATCAATGCATATATTGATACCTTATTCCTTCCTGGTATTTCCTATCAAAATCGAGCATTAGATCCTGAAGGTATTCTTTCGACACTCCCTGCTGTGGTTAATGGTTTAATTGGCGTCTTTGTCGGACAGTATCTCGTAAAGCATCAGCAAGCATTGAACAAATTGTCTGGCGAATGGGTAAAAGTCATAAGCCTATTGCTCGTTGGTGCATTATTAATTGGTTTAGGTTGGTTAGTTGATATGATCATTCCAGTTAATAAAGACTTATGGACTAGCAGCTTTGTTTTGGTGACGTCTGGTTGGAGCATGGTATTTTTAGCGATTTTCTACGGCATCGTAGATGTCTTAAAGTGGCAAAAATGGTCGTTGGTATTTGTAGTGATTGGCACGAATGCCATTATCATTTATCTCGCATCTAGTTTAATGAACTGGCAGTATTTTGCTCAAAGTCTATTTGGTGGTGTAGTCAATGCCGCACCAGCTAGTTGGCAACAATTACTCTCAGTGATGAGTTTACTCGCAGTGCAATGGTTAGCATTGTTATGGCTATATCAGCGCAAGATATTTATTAGAATTTAAGAGCGACTGAAGTTATCTGCTTTAGTGGCGATTTAAGTGCTTGGCTTGTTTAGTAATTTCTCAAGCCTGATTTTCACTTGTTATGGTTCTACCAGTTAAAGGAATGACAGCGTTGTCTTTGTGGTGTTTATGTTTTAACATGAATTGCATATTTGCTATGAAATGAGTTAACAATTCGGCATCATAGCAATGCTAAAACCTCAATAACAATAAGACACATATGGGGCGGTAACGAGCGGTTATTGCCAGATATTAATGACAATAAGAAGCAGGTTTATGGAAACTACAATGAATAACAGCCAGCAAAAAAGCAGTGTACTGCCGATGGCGATTGTCGCCATTCTCTTTTTCGTACTCGGGTTTGCCACTTGGCTAAACGGCTCATTGATGCCGTACCTTAAACAGATTTTACAACTCACCCCATTTCAAGCTTCACTGATCTTATTTTCCTTCTATATTGCCGTGACCTTTACTGCACTGCCATCTGCCTGGGTTATACGTAAAGTGGGCTATAAATCTGGCATGGCCTTAGGCATGGGGATCATGATGATCGCTGGCTTATTGTTTATTCCGGCCGCTAAAACTCAGATATTTCCATTGTTCTTATTAGCGCAATTAGTCATGGGGACTGGGCAAACTTTATTACAAACTGCGGTTAATCCTTATGTAGTTCGCTTAGGGCCAGAAGAGTCAGCTGCAGCGCGTGTGAGTGTGATGGGGATTTTAAATAAAGGTGCTGGTGTTATTGCGCCAATGGTATTTACTGCTTTGATTCTAGATAGCTTTAAAGACCGTGTTGGCACGACCTTAACTCAAATACAGATTGATGAAATGGCCAATAGTTTAATCCTTCCTTACTTAGGGATGGCGATATTCATTGGTGTATTAGCGTTTGCAGTGAAAAAATCACCTTTGCCAGAATTGGAGCAAGAAGCAGAGGAAGGTTCAGAGAAAGGGCAAATTAAAGAAGCCTTAGCCCGTCCTAACTTGGCTTTAGGTGTGGTTGCATTATTTGTATACGTTGCTGTCGAAGTGATTGCTGGTGATACCATTGGCACCTACGCGTTAACCTTAGGCGTTGAAAATTACGGGGTAATGACCTCATACACTATGGTGTGCATGGTGATAGGTTACACGCTGGGTATTATCTGTATTCCTCGATTTATATCACAGCCTAATGCGTTACTGATTAGCGCAATACTAGGCGTAATATTATCATTAGGTATTGTGTTTGGTGACAGTGAATCTTTTACTATTGCTAATATAATATTAGTGCCGTTTGGTGGCGCTGAACTACCTGATACATTACTGCTTATTGCATTTTTAGGTCTAGCGAATGCTATCGTGTGGCCAGCAGTATGGCCTTTAGCACTCTCTGGTATGGGTAAGTTAACCAGTACCGGTTCTGCGCTACTGATTATGGGTATTGCTGGTGGCGCTTTTGGACCTGTGTTTTGGGGGCTAACAAGCTCTGCTACTTCTCTTGGTATGCAAGGCGGCTACTTAGTGATGATCCCATGTTACTTATTCATTTTGTTCTATGCCGTCAAAGGTCATAAGATGACGAGCTGGAAATAAGACATTTGATAGTGATAAACGTGATAGTTCTAGTCCTGAAGTGATAAGTCAGGTCATCTAAATCAAGTTTATTTTATCCAATAAAAAGCCACTCGATTGAGTGGCTTTGTTGATCATTAATCATCATTTATTGATGATGATTAATCGACATTAGTGATTAGTAGGTTGCTCTAACTTCTCCATCACTTGCTTCAAGCTGAAGCTTGCCGCTTTTTGTCTTGGAGGGTATTCCTTAAATGTTTCAAGGAAAGTAGCAACATAAGCCTGCGCTGGTACTAACAAATATGCACGGTCAATCAACCAATCATAGTAAGTGTTAGAGGTACGGTCAGCTGTTTCGTATGGGTCCATACGCAGGTTAAATATTTTAGGAAGACGTAACTCAACAAAAGGTTCTGCCCAGATTTGAAGCGTACCTGTTACTCGCTGCTCTAAGAATACTGCTTTCCAGTTCTTATAACGTAGTGCAGCCAAGTCGCCATCATCAGTAAAGTAGAAAATTTCTTCACGTGGACCGGCTTTCTCTTTACCTGTTAGGTAAGGCAGGAAGTTATAACCATCAAGATGGTTTTTAAACTTTTTACCATTTGCGCTGTAACCTTTCAGAAGTTTATCTTTAATTTTAGTATCACCAGCCGCAGCTGCGAATGTTGGCAGCCAATCCATGTGATGCATGATTTCGTTGGATACACTACCTGGCTCAATATTCCCTGGCCATCTCACCATAGCAGGAACACGGAAAGCGCCTTCCCAACTGGTATTTTTCTCACTTCTAAATGGCGTTAAACCTGCATCTGGCCAAGTGTTCATATGCGGGCCATTATCAGTGGAGTAAAACACAATAGTGTTATCTTTAATGCCTAAGTCATCTACTTTTTTCAGCAGCTCACCAACATGGTTATCATGTTCAACCATACCGTCAGCATAGTTGCTTAAGCCACTAGAGCCTTGTAACTCAGGTTTAATATGAGTACGGAAATGCATGCGAGTTGCATTCCACCAGACAAAGAAAGGCTTCTTTGATTTTACGCTTTTTTCCATAAAATCAAGGGCTGCTGAGACGGTTTCGTCATCAATGGTTTCCATTCTTTTTTTACTTAGTGGGCCAGTATCTTCAATTTTACCGTCAGCTGTAGATTTGATAACGCCACGTGGACCGAACTTTTTCAAAAACTCAGGATCTTTTGGGTAATCGACATTCTCAGGTTCTTCTTCAGCATTTAGATGGTACAAGTTACCTAAAAATTCATCAAAGCCATGCGCAGTGGGTAAAAACTCATCCTTATCTCCAAGGTGATTTTTACCAAATTGACCAGTGGCATAACCAAGAGGTTTCAATACTTCAGCTATAGTCGCGTCTTCAGCTTGTAGGCCGATATCAGCACCCGGAAGTCCAACTTTACTTAAACCTGTTCTAAAAACACTTTGGCCAGTGATAAAGGTTGAGCGCCCTGCAGTACATGATTGCTCACCGTAGTAATCGGTAAACATCAGTCCTTCTTTAGCAATACTATCAATGTTAGGTGTTTTGTAGCCCATCAAACCAAACGTATAAGCACTGACATTGGCTTGGCCAATATCATCACCCCATATAACTAATATATTTGGCTTACTGGCTGCAGCAGCGCTTGCTGAAAGCATACCTATAGTAACTGCAGTAGTTACTCCTAGGAACTTCTTGATTCTAACCATGTTAATTTCCCTATATGACTTGAAGATTGAAGTGGTACATAAACAACACTAAGTATTAACGTAACAGCTAAATTAGATATTTAACAAGTAGTAATAAGTGTTGTTTACATAAATATAGTGTAAATATGAATAAATATTTCACTGATGCGATAGTGTGACTAAACAAGACTAATTAATCACCAATACAGGTTGATGACAGATTTAGATCACTATTAAAACAGAAGGAGGGAGGTGAGTTGTTTGCCTAGGTGCTTACTTAATTGCATAATTGCATAATTGCATAATTGCTTAATTACTTAGGTTTTGATTTGAATTATGTATGAGTGAGTTTTTAGGCAAATTTTAGACACAAAAAAGCCACTCTATTGAGTGGCTGTTTTGTATATGGTGCCGGCACCAAGAGTCGAACTCGGGACCTACTGATTACAAGTCAGTTGCTCTACCAACTGAGCTATGCCGGCTTATCTTTTTAACAGTGACAACACTATTAAATAAATTGTGGTGCCCGAACCCGGAATCGAACCAGGGACACGAGGATTTTCAATCCTCTGCTCTACCGACTGAGCTATTCGGGCAACTAAACTAAAGCGTTAGTTATCTACTTCAAACTGACAATATACTTGGTGGTTAACACCTGTCTCGTTTGGAGTGCGCACATACTATAGTCATGGTTCTCATCGTGCAAGTGCTTTTTAGCACTTTTGAACCAATCAGCGCTTAAGCGGCGATATAATATGCAAGGTAGCGATGAAATGATCTCTTTGGGGAGCTGACGTGGTAAAAATAGAAGCATAAAGGCTACAGAGAGCAGGTAGTTTGTTACTCGGCTAATGATGACGTAGAGGCAATACCATATGTTAACTAATATTGAAGCGGTTTTTTTGAAGTGGTTTTTTGAAGTGTTTATTCAGAGCCAGTATATGAGTATGCATTAATTAGCTAACTTGACTTGAGTGTTGAATAAAGAAAATGAGATAAGTGCTTTAGAGTTTTTATCTAAAAACAGATACAAAAAAGCCACTCTATTGAGTGGCTGTTCTGTATATGGTGCCGGCACCAAGAGTCGAACTCGGGACCTACTGATTACAAGTCAGTTGCTCTACCAACTGAGCTATGCCGGCTTATTTTTTTAACAGTGATAACACTATTAAATAAATGATGGTGCCCGAACCCGGAATCGAACCAGGGACACGAGGATTTTCAATCCTCTGCTCTACCGACTGAGCTATTCGGGCAACTAAACTAAGTGTTAGTTAACTACTTCAAACTAGCTGCTAACTCACTTGTTAGTGGCTGTGTCGTTTGGAGTGCGCACATATTATAGGGATGGATTTAAACACGCAAGTGGTTTTTTAAAACTTTTTAATTGTTCGCTTAGTTAGTATCCAAAATGGTGCTTTTTTGATGGTTTTTACATAGAGGTTGAATCATTTCTTTCAACTCTAGTTCACTCTTCAGTTTGCGGTAGGAATGACAGTTTAGATGTTATGACAAAAGCATTTGGTTTCCACAAACACAACCTTTCGAAAAAATAGGATGTTTTAGGTTCTATTTTGCGATTTTATTTTAGGGTTAAAGCTATAAGATAAACATCATCGAAATACAGAGGGACATGCTCGATGTTAGCAAATACTAAAAATGGCTATGGTTTAGTGACTATCATTATTCATTGGTTAAGCGCCTTAGCCATCATAGGTTTATTTGGCCTAGGTTTTTGGATGGTGGATCTGACTTATTACAGTAGTTGGTATAAAACAGCTCCCGATATTCACAAAAGTGTCGGTATTCTGCTACTGGGGTTAACCTTGCTAAGGGTTTTATGGCGCTTCTTTTCTGTTAAACCTCAACCTGAACAATCTCATAAGGCTTGGGAACAGGTTGCAGCTAAGTGGGCTCATCGAGTGTTGTACGCTTTAATGCTGTTAATAATGGTAAGCGGCTTTCTAATTTCAACTGCAGACGGCAGAGGTATTTTGGTGTTTGATTGGTTTGAAGTGCCTTCATTAGGCAGCTTTATTTCTAACCAAGAAGATATTGCTGGGCTAGTTCATCAGTATTTGGCTTATAGCTTAATTGCACTCGTTATCATCCATGCAGCTGGCGCGATTAAACATCAGCTTAAGGATAAAGACGGTACGTTAAGCAAAATGATTAAACCGATTCGAAAATAATTTAGCTCGGTTTGTTAGCTCAGGATAATCAGCCAGATCGTTATATTCAGCTTGGTATATTCAGTTCGGTATATAAAGCTCAGTAAATAGAGCTCGGTAAATAAGTATTGGCAGTCATTGCGACTCAATATTTGATACACGATTAACTGAGTTTGATTTTATTTAGACAGACAACAGGCTTTTATCAACAGATTTTTATCAATACATTTTATCTACTAAAGATTTATATAAGGGAATAGCAAAATGAAAAACCAACTTATTGGCACACTAATCGGTTCAGCACTTTTAATGCCATTGACAGCGAATGCTGCAGACTATGTTATTGATACTCAGGGAGCTCACGCTTCTATCCAATTTAAAGTCAATCATCTGGGTTATAGCTTTGTAGCTGGCCGTTTTAATGATTTTGGTGGTGATTTTAGCTATGACGCAGCGAACATAGCTGGTTCAGCTATTAACGTGACTATTAATACGACCAGTGTTGACTCTAACCATGCAGAAAGAGATAAGCATTTACGTGGCAGTGATTTTTTAAATACAGGTAAATTTCCACAGGCTGAATTTGCATCTACCAGTGTCGAAGATAAAGGTAATGGTCAACTTGTGCTGAATGGTAATTTAACCTTAAACGGTGTGACTAAACCGATTGCTATTGATGCAGCATTTATTGGCGAAGGCAAAGATCCATGGGGTGGATATCGTGCTGGTTTTGCTGGGACAACTGAATTTGCTATGAAGGATTTCGGCATAAAAATGGACTTAGGGCCAGCGTCTGCCAATGTGACTTTAGATCTTATTGTTGAAGGTATAAAGCAATAAATTTGATGTTGTTGCCAGAAGTCGAACGCTAACTGGTTATATAATAATGCCGCTTAACTTTATCCAAAACAGTAAAGCAATAGCGGCATTTTTGTGTCTTTATAGGTATTTAAATCACCATATAATAGCTATTTAATCAGTTTGATTTTACCGAATACATCTGCACTTTTATAACCTCGATTCATATCGCCATCAACCGCTTTTATAGGATGCGAACCGATAAAATTCTCTCTTTGCTTTGAACCATCATTGTCACAATAAGCGAGCATGAACCCCATAACTTTACCGGCAGAAAGCGTAATAGGTGACACTTGGTTATGTGCAAAAGCATCTAAACTATCATCATAGCTGTCAGGAAAGATGTGAATAGCCATCTCCCAGTATATCTTTTTAGGATTAATAGGATCACGAGTCCAAACTGTTTCGATATGTTCATTAAAGGTCATAGCTTGTTTAAGAGTAGAGAAGTCCGCAACTTGTCGGTCTAAAGCCACGTGGTATGCAAAGGCATTATGGTTAAATTGATGCTCTCCACCTGATGCATCTTCATCTAAAAATACCTCAACAGTATCATCATCCCAATATAGAACCGTTGGATCAGCAGTTTGATCGAACAGTACGTCATCAATAATTTCTGCGAGTAAAAACAACTTATCTTCACGCCAGAGTAATTTATATTGGCCACTGAAATCATCTGCAGAAATAGCAGGGCCGATAATCATTTGATCAATGGGGTGCCATTTAGCTTGCTGCCAGTCTGATTCGCTAGGGATGCCATCAATAGTGATGTCACTATTGGCTCTATTAACCTCAATGATTTGATGGCTGTGTTCTTGATGCAATTTTTCAGTTGATAACTCGGCAGCAACAACGGATAGTGTGCTAAAAAATAGGCTTATAATTAATGCTAGGGCTACAGCGCTATGGTTAACAGCGCTATGGTTGAATTTAACTCGGTTAAATATGCCTAAGCTAGCTGTTGTCAGGTCATGATTTTGTTTATTGGGGATACGATAACGATTACTAAACCATTCCATAGTTTTCTTGCTCCGAATTTGCATCTTATACTTTGTGATAAGTGTACTTGTGTTTAAAAATAACGTCACAGGCAGTCTATTCTATATAGTATTCGAATAAATAGATTAGATAATGCTAAAAGATAACAAATTCCAAAAGCTTTATCTAATCTATTGTTTTTTAAGTTATTAAATGACATCTGTGCTCAGTTAATTAACAGAGGGTGCCAATGGGAGAGCAACCTCAATGCAATAATTTTGCTTTGGCTTTATGGCTAATATAAATTCGCCCTGTTGATTGATATGAATCGGAGTCCCATCAACTAACACTTGCTGCTCTGAGATATGTTCTTCACGTTTTACATTGAGTTTAATTGTTGATTGTCTAAACAGACGAGTGACCTCTAACTTGTCCCAAGCGCTCGGTAACTGAGGTTGAATTTTAAGACCGTCTTTAATCCCTTTTAAGCCAATTAATTGCTCGATGACGATTCGATAAATCCATGCAACGGTGCCAGTATTAAATAATTGGCTGGATTTACCTGCATCTTCAGGGTATTGAAAGTAAGCGCCGCGGTAATAATTAGGGATAAATACAGGCAGTTGACCTCGGGCGAGGGTATCGATATCTGAGCTAGGATTAATCATGGTATTTAATAGCTCAAAAGCTGTGTCGGTTTCACCTCTCTCAAACAAAGCAAAAATATAAAATGCGCCAGCATGATTATAAACTGAGCCATTTTCGCCGGTACCAGGGAATTTTTGCGTAAGCCTACCGACTTCTTCATGCATATGGGTATAACTTGGCGCCAGCATCATCATTCCAAAGGGGCTTTGCAATTGTTGCTTGATTTGAGCCTGCATTAATGGCCATTGTTGCTCTGTGATGGCGCCAGAAAGCATGGAAAAACTTTGCGGGTTTAAATAGATTCGCCCTTCGGTATTTGCGCTGACACCGAAACAGTTGCCTGCATCGGTAATGCCTCGCGCAAACCATTCACCATCCCAGCAATGTTGGTTTACATCCTGATTTAAAGTATTGGCTTGTTGTCGCCATTTATCTGCTTGCGCATTTTCCCCAATAGCCACACTGACATCGGCCCATAACTTCATACTGTAGGCGCTTGCAAGGCTTAACCAGCTAGAAACACCGATGCCTTTATAGCCAACCATATTCATCGGATCGCACCAATCACCTTGGTTAATATAATTCAGGCCTCTGCTATCTCTTTGTGACCATAAATAATCTAGGGCAAGGTTTATGTGTTCCAGCACGCTCACGCTATATTGATTATCTGAAAAGGGAATGTCTTGGTTAAGAAAGTCGTAATCACCAGTTTCATTTAAATAGGCTTCAATACAAATCACCAGCCAAACGCAATGATCTGTATGTGGGATTTGATTAATATACTTAAGCTCTGAATCTGCATTTAACAAAACACCATCGGGCATTTCACCATTTTTATGTTGTTGTGACAGGGCTTTTATAAAGGCACTTTTGGTTTTATCAGGGCTGATATACATCATCCCCATCGCATCTTGTAAGTAATTCCTAGTTTGCGGATCTGTGCTAAGGCGGTTGACATCACCATGATAAAAAACTTGCCTTGGCAGCCAATGATTAATGAAATTATCAAGTGCATTATTTGGGCTGCTAATTTCAAGTTTATTATCAGAAGTAGCAATATACTGCTGATATTTTTGTTTGGCCTTATTCAGTTTCTGTTCTGAACTGAGATACTTTTGTTTGAGCTGCTTAGCTTCCTTAGCATCTTTAACTGGGGCAAAGATAAAGTTAAATTGCGATGACTCTTCAGGGCTTAAGCTTTGCGTAAACTGCATTATGGCTGCAGGACTTTGATAATGGGCAGGCTTAGAGGCTAAATGTTCATTTTTTATAGCATCAGGATTATTCAATCCGCCTTCACCTTCAAAAATGACTTGTCGAGTCTCGTAGCTGGTTGGTTTTTTATCACTGATAAAAACCGTGGTGTCCTTAAAGTCTTTTTGAACAGGGTATTGTTCAACTTTTTGATAAGGCGTGACTGATTCACACAAAATGCTAGTAAGCGTGTCATCAAATCTTGCAGATTGATTCATCCAAGACATGTAGCCGACAGGGAAATAACTGTAGATGCTTAAATCTCGAATACTATCAGCATGATTGGTGACGCTAAGTTGCCAAAGTTCGGCTGTATCTTCTGCTGTTAACGATAAGTTCAGGTGGCAAGTAAGATTTAAATGCTCCACTTTCCAACTAATTTTATGTTTATCGACGATAAACTCAAACTTTCTGTGCGCTTGTTTTACAGGGGCATAAGGGACTGAAAATATCTCACCCGTTTGATTATCCTTTATGTAGAAAAAGCGCCCTGGGTGATGGCTAAAATAGGCGTGCTCAGGCTGCATAAATGTCTTGGCTTCAAGGGCGGGGCCATGAGCATATTTAGCAGGTTCAGGCTGCATAAATTGAGCCACGGCATAACCTCGACAATTCATTTGAATCATCATGTTTTCATTCCACAGAAAACCACATGCATTTGGCATGCTGGTTGGGCTATGTAGACTGACAGCGCCATTTTGTTGGTTGTAAGTGATCACTATCTTAGTCCTGCAATGCTGTGTTGTTAGTGTTTGTCGTG
Source organism: Shewanella sp. 10N.7 (assembly GCF_020806285.1). Lineage (NCBI taxonomy): Bacteria > Pseudomonadati > Pseudomonadota > Gammaproteobacteria > Alteromonadales > Shewanellaceae > Shewanella > Shewanella sp. 10N.7. The sequence goes on along the minus strand of NZ_JAJGZS010000001.1, from coordinate 161,547 downwards.
TCGACTTGTTTCGAGTTAGGTGAATATAAGCTTTGGTTAATATCATGCATTGTTTGTTCATCTAAGCTGTAATGCTTTACTACCCAAACCGCTAATACTGCAAATGCTGCAGGGATCAGGGTATTAAGCAATAATATGCCCATAAGCGAATCTGGCGATTGTTGCTGATTGGCCACATACCCCATTGAAGATAAAAGCCAGCCAATCATGGCGCCTGCAAAAGCGCCGCCTAGTTTTTGTGAGAATGCCGCAGCAGAGAAAATCATTGCAGTGGCGCGGCGGCCATTTTTGTATTGTGAATAATCTGCGGTGTCAGCGTACATTGAAAATACCAAAGGAGACTTAGGGCCTAAGCAAAAACCAATCAAGGCCTGCATGATAAACATCAAGGTTAAATTTTGCGGTGGGATTAAGTAAAAACCTGCAGACAAAACAGCCACTAGGCTCATTAAGCCAATCAGTAAACTGCGTTTATCAAAGTAGCGACTCAGTAATGGGGTTGAGGCTGCACCGATAGCCAGCGAAATCATATATACCGCAGTGAAAGTACCAATTAAGTCCTCTCGGCCAACATAATACTTAAAGTAGAACGTACCCGTACTCGCCCGCAGTGTGATGGTGAACATGATGATTAAGGCGAGTGAAAATAAGATAAGCCAGGGTTTATTGTTCGTTAAATCCATGATGTCTTGTTTGATACTGGTTTGCTGATTTTTTGGCGGCGCAATGCGTTCTTTGGTGGCAAAAAAAGTCAGCGTAAATAACACTGCTGAGATAATGCCATAGCAGCCCATGGTCATTTGCCAGCCTAAAGCTTCATTGCCATTTCCAAGTAGATTAACCAGTTCTGGTGTCATATAAGCGACTAATGTGCCGCCCGAAAAAGCACCGATAAATCTAAAGCTAGTTAAGGTCGTGCGCTCTTGACTATCGGATGTCACTACACCAAGCAAAGCACCATAAGGCACATTAATAAAGGTATAGGCGAGCATCATAAATATATATGTGCCGTACGCCCAAATGAGTTTTCCATCATCGCCTAAATCAGGGACGGTGAAGGTAAGTACACCTGCTGCAGCTATGGGTAATATGCCGAGCAAAAGATAAGGCCTGAACTTGCCGAAACGTGTGGACGTTCTATCAGCTAATGCGCCCATTAATGGATCTGAAACAGCATCTATTATGCGAGTCACTAACATCATGGTACCGACGGCAGCAGCAGAAATACCGAAAACGTCGGTATAAAAAATAAATAGAAAGACATCGAAAACACGCCAATAAAAGTTAGATGCCACATCCCCGAGGGCATAACCGACTTTTTCTTTGAGTGATAACTTTTCAGATTGAGGTGTCACAGGTGATATTTTAGGTTCTTGAGCCATTGTTTTTATTACCTTGGTTGATTCCATCCAAATTTGGTATTTATGGCAACTTTACAGCTAACTGATTTTTAATGTTTTTTATATTTAATAATTAGTGTAAGCGCTTACATTGTTGTTAGAATGTAAATGATTAATCATTTTTTGACCAGTATTAATTTATTCAAGATTGAATTTAAAGCAGCTTTATTGGACATTAAAAGTCAATTTTTGCTGAGCAATGACACAAAAGGAGTTGCTAATAAAGAGGATGGAAAAGCTGCAAATTCAATATTAAGAATGTTGCAAGGAAGGGACAGTTAGCTTGGAAAAGTAAACACTAGCTTGTATAACTGTAGCTTGTAAAAATAATAGCTTAGTATAAGTAAGGGCTTGTATAAGATAGTAGCTTGTAAAAATAACAGCTTGGCGTAATAAACCTCTGTATTTTAAAATGCCCGACAAATTGTTTTATCGGGCATTAAGTTGTGACTAATAGAAAAGCAGTATTTTGTTATTTCAGCATTTCTTGCACTCGAATGACCTGAGCGCGATAACCTGTTGCAAACATATCGTGGCTGTTAATGTTTATTCGTACAGCGGGTTCAGTTTCACCATATCTATGTTCAACTAATATAGATTGTACTTTACCTGTGGTGTCGTCCATTTTTAAGTTGCCATATCCGCCCCCTAATCCAAACAGGCCGGCCGAGGCAAAATAGCTCATCATACTGTCTTTATCTTCTTGATACTTAACGATTGAAGTCACAGGTGAGTAACCACTATAACCTAGCTCAGTTTTGCCATATTCCCATACTTGTTCAACGGTGAGTTTCAGCTCATCGATTTTGTATTCTACTGAGCGAGAATATTTTTCATTGGCAAACATCGGTTGACCAAGGTGGCGACCGTCACCGTTATCAAATACGGTTAGAGTTCCTTTTTGCGGTACTCTATAGGCTGTGTGTGAGGTGTAAGAAAAGTCAAAGTCAGTGCCACGGCAAAGGCCTTTCTCATTACAATTTAGTTTGTTGCCTTTATTATCTACCGGAGTTAGAAGTTTATCGGCAAATTTTTCAGACCAGCCTTGTGATGGGCTTAATATCCATTTGATTTGCTTGTCACGACCTATTTTAATAACGGCTGATTGGTGACGTGAACTGATGATAATACTGTCGTCAGTGGGATCGTAATCCACGGAGTTTACGTGGATCCAATTACGGCCGGTTTCGACACCATGAATATCGCCATAGGGCGCATTTTGTAAATCTTCAAGTGTAGTCTGATGCCCAGCCTGTGAGGCATTAATATTTAAACACACAGCGCCAGCATCAAGAGATAACAATGCATCGTCTCGCATTGGATCAAGAATACTGTTCAAGTCCCAGTAATCGACGAGTTTACCTGTGCTATCAACTTCAATAATTTGATCGCGAATAGTGTTTACTAACTTACCGTCAGGACGGCGGTAGTCTTTGGCTGCAGCGCGAATAAAGATATTTCCGTTAGCACCTTCAATTCCTTCGTGCGATGCATCAATAAAGTTACCGGGTAAGCTATGTTCAGAAATCATTCTGCCCATCAAAGACATCTTTTTCCAACCTTGGCCTTGAACCCAAACCATGTTGCCATCTTCGGTAACATTCATTCCCATAGCATAACCGGCATTTTCAAAGCTTTTTGAATCGTGAGTTGTGTATGGGTTTAAATACCAGCGGATATCGCCAGCAGTATCGATAATAAAGAAGCCAGGCTTGCCATCCCAAGAAAAGGCGCCAGGAGCATCTGGATTGTTATGAGCTAATTGGCCTGTTTTGCCATCAGGGTTAGTCCAGTTGACGAAATATAGTCGGTCTTTAAAGTCTGCATCGACATGCTCAACTTCAACCAGAGGGGCTTTAGCCCATTGGCTTTCTGAAAAACCCATATCAATATCTGGTGTGAGCATCTGATAGTCATGGCTATGCTGTTTACCGTTTTGAGTCCAGTTAACTGTAAAGTGGTTCATCAGGGCAGGGTACAAGCCAAATATGGGTACGCCACCTTCATTCATCACACGCATGTCATCTACTTGGTAGTGAATACTTACACCCGTGTCATCTTTTGCATGAACTGTCACTTCTACATCTGAAATCGTGTGACCATTTAAGGTAACTAAAGCAGTTAGCGGTGCATTTTCATATGGGTTATGGACGAGATAACCTAAAGGCGCATCAGGAACGGGTATTGGCTTCATTCCAAGTGGATCAGCAGTCACATTTGTGATTGAAAAGCTCAGGCTGATGGCAAGTAGCGAATAAATAAGTGGCTTCATTATCAATAATCTCATTTGAAACAATTGTGCTTGAGTATACTGATTAATGTTTTTTATTAATGTCTTATCGCTAACAAAGGACTGACAATATTTACTATTTTCAAGAAAGGTCACGTATATGAAATTTCTGTTTTAAATGGGGAACTTTTGAATATTAAACGAAAGTAATCATCGGTCTTCTTTAGGTGGGAACAGTTAACGAATGTATCTTGCTGGATACGAAAATAGCTCGTCATCATATCATCGTCTAGTGAGCGACTGGTTTGATAGATGAGTCGAGCTATTTTAGAAAGCCTTTAGCGCAATTTTATATAGCCTTTAGCGCTATTATAAATAGCCTTAAGCTTTATTCTTGATGATTTTTAAAGCTAGATTATTCGTCTTCAGCAGGTGGAACATAACCTTCAATTTCGACGTCTTTACCTTCAAATAAAAAGTTTACCATTTGCTCTTCAAGAAATTTACGGTCATCAACATTCATCATGTTGAGTTTGTTTTCATTGATTAACATGGTTTGTTTTTTCTGCCAAAGTCCCCATGCTTCTTTACTGATAGAGTCAAAAATTCGCTTGCCAACTTCTCCTGGGTACAATTGAAAATCTAAACCTGGAGCTTCTTTATTTAAATATGCGCAATTAACATTACGAGCCATGATGTTTCCTTAACGGGATCCCTTAGATAGGATCTGCTGCTGAAAGTGCGACTAAGTTAGATAAGATCCGCTCGGTTGCTGCGGCTAATCCGACTTTAGCTGGATGATGTATGTTATACCAGAGACTCTGGTTTTGTTCCATTACACTGGATTCAAATTCTGTTAAATCTTGTGTTGATTCAAGTTCAATCACAATGGGTTGAATATCTAAATGGAAATGGCTAAATGTATGCCTAAAGCCTGCAAGCCATTCTGAATCAGTATGGGTGATGTTTTTGCCCGTAAACTTGATTGATACGTGCTCATGTAATTCAGCTTCTGTTTCAAATTGAGGGAAGCACCATAGCCCGCCCCAAATGCCCGCAGGTGGACGTTTGTTTAAAATCACTTGGCCATCTTTTTTTATCACTAGCATCCAGGCTGATTTAGCGGGAATTGTCTTTTTAGGCTTTTTACCTGGAAACTCACTCTGCCTGCCTGCTAATTGCGCTTTACAATCAATGGCAACAGGGCATGCATCACAGCGAGGTTTGCTGCGGGTGCAAACGGCAGAGCCGATATCCATCATGGCCTGATTAAACTTACGCACATCAGCTTTTGGCGTCAGTGAATCTGTTAAGGTCCATAACTTTTGCTCAACAGCCTTTTGCCCTGGCCAGCCTTCAATCGCGCCATGTCTTGCAAGTACTCGTTTAACATTGCCATCTAAAATTGAGTGATGTTGTCCAAGGGAAAGTGACAGAATTGCCCCAGCAGTTGAGCGTCCTATACCTGATAAGGCAATCACTTCATCTAAAGATTCAGGGAACTGACCATTATGCTGATCGCATATCGCTTTCGCAGCTTTATGTAGGTTTCTCGCACGCGCGTAGTACCCAAGACCTGTCCAATGATGCAAAACATCATCTTCGCTAGCTTTGGCTAAATCACTAATTGACGGGAAACTGTCCATGAATTTTTCATAGTATGGAATCACAGTCGCAACTTGAGTTTGTTGCAGCATGATCTCTGAAATCCATACTCTATATGGGGTTTTGTTGATTTGCCAAGGAAGCGTTTTACGCCCGTGAACATCGTACCAAGCAACAATTCGCTCAGAAAAGGAGTTAACTTTATTCATTGGCGCAGTGTATATGGCGACGTTTTGATAAACAAGTTAGATACGGTTTTGATAATGGAAAAGCTAAAAACGATAAGTGGCTGTTAAATGGTCTGTGAAGGTTAAAATGCGCCTAGTCACAGAGGTATCTTGACTCATGCAGCTAAACTTCTGTAAAAAACGCAATATAAGCAAAATAATCTCCGCCTCAAAGGGGATTAACTACTTTAGTCATGACGATTTTGCGATATACTTACTGACTATTTTATGAATTTGAAGTTAAACATTGGGTCACTTAATAAAAGTACCTAATTGATGAGGCAGAAATGAGCGACGTTACTACCGCTGAATATAACGAAGATGGTAAATATCTTCGTAAGATTAGAAGTTTTGTTTTGAGAGAAGGGCGCCTAACCAAAGGCCAAGCTCAAGCAATTGAATCACACTGGCCAGCAATGGGGTTAGATTACACTCCAGAGCCAATTAATCTTACTGAAGTATTTAACCGTGAAGCTGATACCGTTTTAGAAATTGGTTTTGGCATGGGTGCTTCTTTAGTTGAAATGGCGCAAGCTGCTCCTGAACTGAATTATATTGGTATAGAAGTTCACAAACCTGGCGTTGGTGCTTGTCTTGTTGATGCGGGTAAAGCTGAAGTGACTAACCTTCGTGTTTATCATCATGATGCGATGGAAGTGCTTGAAAACAGTATTGCTGACGGGTCATTGAGCCGAGTACAGTTATTCTTTCCTGATCCATGGCATAAAAAACGTCACCACAAACGTCGTATTGTTCAAGCTGAATTTGCTGCGCTTATTCGCCGTAAACTTAAAATTGGCGGTGTTTTCCATATGGCAACAGACTGGGAAAACTACAGTGAGCATATGCTAGAAGTGATGTCAGCAGCTGAAGGTTATAAAAATCAATCTGAGACTAATACAGTCGTTGAACGTCCTGATCACCGTCCACTGACAAAATTTGAAGCCCGTGGTCATCGCTTAGGTCATGGCGTTTGGGATTTAATGTTTGAAAAAGTCAGCTAAATCTATTAAAACATAAGCTTAGCTTCTGAATTAATATAATAATTTATAATCGTACAACACTAACTAGGATAAAAACATGGCTAAGAATCGTAATCGCCGTCTACGTAAAAAGCTTCGCGTTGATGAGTTCCAAGAACTTGGTTTTGATATCAATTGGACATTCGATGACGCTATTTCAGAAGCGGATATTGATAAAGCCGTTGATGAGTTTATCGATGAGGTTATTTTACCGCGTGAGCTAGGCTTCCACGGTGGCGGACACAAAATGTGGGAAGGTATTATTGCCACTCAGCAAATCGGCAAATGTACCGAAGAAGATGTTGCAGCTGTAAAAGCCTTTTGGGAAGCGAAGAAAGTACCTCAACTTGAAGTCAGTGCGTTATACGACATCTGGTGGGGCTAATTAAGCCAATGCCTGAGCAAATTTTGCTTGAACAAGTGGTCGACAAAGTTCGGCCACTTATTGGTTCTGGAAAGGTAGCAAATTACATTCCTGCTTTGGGGAGTGTTGATCCTAATAAAATTGCGATTGCTGTAACGACTGCTGATGGACAAACCATCGGAGCAGGCGATTACCTTGAGCCGTTTTCAATTCAAAGTATTTCTAAAGTCTTTAGTTTGACGCTGGCACTTAGCTTATACACCGAAGATGAAATTTGGAGCAGAGTAGGCAAAGAGCCATCTGGTCAATCTTTTAATTCACTGGTCCAAGTTGAGTTAGAGCGCGGGATCCCTCGTAATCCCTTTATCAATGCAGGCGCATTAGTGATTGCAGACTTAATTCAAGCCAGACAAAGCGCACCCAAGCACCGTATGCTTGAAGAAGTCAGAAAGCTCAGTGGCAATTCACACATTTGTTTTGATAAAAATGTCGCCAACTCAGAATTTAAATTTAGTGCTAGAAATGCCTCTATTGCCTACTTGATGAAATCATTTGGTAATTTTGATGGTAATGTCGATACGGTATTAAAAAACTATTTTCATTATTGCTCACTCAAAATGAATTGCGCTGATTTGTCTAAAGCCATGTTCTATTTGGCTAATCGTGGCAAGACACTTCAAAATGAACAACTGGTTACCCCTGTACAAACAAGGCAGCTGAATGCGTTGTTAGCAACATCTGGTTTGTATGATGGCGCGGGCGAATTTGCTTATCGCGTTGGTATGCCGGGTAAAAGTGGTGTTGGTGGCGGAATTATTGCTGTTATTCCTGGTGATATGTCTATTTGTGTTTGGTCTCCAGAGTTAGACCAAAACGGAAATTCATTGGCGGGTACGCGTATGCTGGAGCACTTATCACAGGCTTTGGGGCGTTCAATTTTTTAGTGCTTTGATTTCATTTTTACTGCTATTGCTCCCCTCCTTCTGTTTATTTTTAGTGAAAATTAGCAAAGAGTGAAAAACACCACTTTGTTGGTTATTTCACTCATTGTCGGTTAACTTCATAATTCCTTTCTTTGTCTATAACGTCGCCTAGTTCACTTTAATCTCTGAAAATAAAGGTTTTTTAAATATTGGCATGGGCTGTGCTTTATCTAATTTAAGTTTAATCGTAATAAACGGTTTAATTATCAAATTTGAAAATTCAGTCTACAACTTAATGACTGTGTTTTATTTACAGCAAGGGAAGAGCTAATGAAAACTCAAACTAATTTCACCAACGGATTAATTAAAGGTCTTGCTTTATCAGGTCTTATTTTTACTGCCGGAGCAATCACGCCTGCTATGGCAAAGCTGTCACTAGATGACGAGCAATGTAATGTCACTCTTAACTATGATGTGACTGTCGAACCTAAGAAGCTGTTAATCAGTGAAAAGGGCGAAGAGCTATATCGAGTTGAAATGGGTGAGCTTTATGTCGAAGGTAGCAAGATAGATTTAGATAGTAAGCAACGCAACTTATTAACCAATTACTCAGAAGAGTTATCTCAACAAGTTCCTGAAATTATCGATTTAGTGAATGAAGTTGTAGTACTAGCAACGGATGCTGTGAGCCTAGCACTTACGCCAATTTTTGGTGATGCAACAGGCGCCAAATTAGATGAGCTGTTAGCAGGCATTCAAACTCGTATTGATGAAGCGGCCTATCAACAAGGTGACAAGTTTTATTTAGGCGCTACGGAATCTTCAATTGAAGAAGCATTTAATGAAGATTTTGAACAAGAAATGGAAGCCATGATTAAGAATTCAATGGGTAGCTTTATGATGGCTTTAGGCGCCGAAATGATGTCATCTGAAGGTGGAAGTTTTGAAGAGAAAATGGAAGCATTTTCTACCAAAATGGAAAGAGTAGGTGAAGACATTGAATTGCAAATAGCAGATCAGTCTGAGGCTATTGAAGCGAAAGCTGAAAAGATTTGTGCTGACTTTGAAGAGCTTATGGTGCTTGAATCTGAAGTTCGTCAATCGATTCCTGAACTTGCTTCATACCAACTTGCAACATTGGATAATACCCAATACGAATAAGTTTACTTGAGTGTTAATTGGTTGAATTGAATTTTATATATAAGTATCAGTATTTGATTTAACTAATAGGTAATTGATTAGATTGTTCACCGCTAGCGCAATTTGATGTGACTTATTTGATTATCTTGATTGTTCAATTTCTAGCATTGTCAAAATGCACCTGACCTTCCCCTGCATTCATATGCAGGGGCTTTTTCGTTTAAAAAGCCTTTAAAATGTTAATTCAACTACACTTCTGTTGAAGATATGATTTGTTCTGATAAAAAAATTGTATATTATAAATATAGAGCCATATGTAATTTTTTTGGTATACTCCATAAATTAAAAGACTGCATCGCTAATCCTATTAACTTATTGTTATAGTTTTGATTGGCTATACAGGATAACGGACTATCACAATTTAATTTCTTTTTTGGTTAATCGTGCATACATTTTCGCACTGCTATATCGGTTAAATCTTGTTCAGTATTGTTTCGGATAAGTTACAGTGATTGGCATTCCAAAAACTATTTTTAATGTCGTAAACAGCTTAAGGCGACTCCCATGTTAGAACTGTTAGAACCTATTGCTATTTTTACTCATGTTGCCCGCGCTGGTAGTTTCAGTGCCGCAGCCAGAAGATTGAGTATATCTAAGTCGAAAGTAAGTACTCAGGTTGCTGATCTTGAACATAAACTTGGGGTTCAACTGATTCAACGTACTACACGTAGTCTGAGTCTGACAGAAGCAGGTAACTTGCTTTATATTCAAGGTGAAGAGTTGCTTCGTGATGCTGAACAAGCTGTCGCAAGTGTACATAATTTAAATGATGCGACCCGTGGTGTATTGAAAGTGGGTATTTCTCAATCTTTCGGTACCATGCACATCATTCCGGCTTTACCTGAGTTTATGGCTAAACACCCTGAGCTTGAGTTACAAGTCAGCTTACTTGACCACAAGGTTGATGTAGTCAGCGAAGGCTTAGATTTATTATTAACTATGTCAGAGCAATTACCTTTAGGTATGGTTGCTCGTCCATTGATGAAGTGTCAGTTCTTACTTGCAGCATCGCCAGAGTACATCGCTCAAAATGGCACCATTTCTCGTCCTGAACAGCTGGTTGATCATAACTGTCTTGTATATCAAGGTGAGTGGCATGAACACAGCATGTGGCAGTTCAAGAAAGGTGATGATTACTGCGAAATCGGTGTGTCAGGTAACTTCCGTGTAGACAATGCACCAGCACTTAAATCAGCAGCGGTTAGCGGGTTAGGTATTGCATATTTAGCAAGTTACTTATTGGAAGATGAGATTGAACAAGGCACTTTAGTACCCTTGTTACCAGATTGGCAGTTAACGAATAACTTGCCTCTACAAGCCGTTTATCCGCGCCGTAAGCATCTTGCACCTAAGGTGAGTTCATTTATCGACTTCATTAAAGGCCATATTGGTAGTACTCCATACTGGGACACTAAATATGACCATTTATACAAATTGCGTAAATAATTACCAGTTTAAGTCGTCAATGACGTAAGAATATATGGAAACATTGTTCAAAATTTAAAACAAAACCGCACCTTTAAGTGCGGTTTTTTTATTTATTCATTTTAAACAATGACTTAATTGTTTGTGATTAAAAATTGTCCAGCAAGGTTTTGTCTTTAAATTAAAACAATTTCATTTTCACACCTTGAAGTATGTTCTGAAATCAATACAATAGATTTCAGTTGATTCGGAATGGTTTGAGTCACGCATCTTGTTGAGAAATGACCCCTTTTCGACTTTTTGTGCAAATCAGCAACTTCGCAAATTTTGAATCACTGCTGGCAACGGTTTTAAAACTAGAACAATGCCGGCTTTGAAACCATCATCCTAGTTTATATTGGTTTACCCCAGACATAGTGCTGGGGTTATTTTTGCCTAAAATTCACTCAACCGCTTTTTTTGTTCCTGCTTGCTTGTTTGCTTCAGTCATTCCTTATTATCATTCCTTATTATCATTTCTTATTAATAGCGTAATAGTCAAAAATAAAATTTAGGCATAAAAAAAACCACTGAGCTCAGTGGTTTTTTGTTTTTATAAGAGGGGTTATGCAGCGTTAGTGGCTTTAACCCAGTCATTGACCTTCGTTTCTAGAATATCTAGCGGCAAAGGACCATTCTCAAGAATGAGAGTGTGGAATTGACGAATATCGAATTTGTTACCTAACTGCTTCTTCGCATTCTCACGTAGCTCTAGAATCTTAATCATTCCCACTTTGTAAGCAGTTGCTTGACCTGGCATGACGATATGACGTTCAACCATTTTCACTGCATCAGACTCTGCGTTTGGCGTATTATCAACATAATATTGAATACCTTGCTCACGGGTCCATTTTTCTGAATGGATACCAGTGTCTACCACTAGACGACATGCGCGCCAAAGTTCCATTGCTAAGCGGCCGAAGTCAGAGTATGGGTCGGCATATAAGCCCATCTCTTTAGGGAAGTATTCAGTGTATAAGCCCCAACCTTCAATATAGGCAGTATAACCGCCGTACTTTCTGAACTTAGGAATACCTTCTAGTTCTTGTGCAATAGCAATTTGCATATGATGTCCTGGAATACCTTCATGGTAAGCTAATGCTTCCATTTGGTAAGTCGGCATCGCTTTCATATCATATAGATTAGCGTAGTAGGTACCAGGTTGTGATCCATCTGGTGCAGGTTGATTGTAAAACGCTTTACCCGCTGATTTTTCACGGAAGGCTTCGACTTGTTTTACTACTAATTTAGCTTTTGGTTTGATATTGAATACTTCGTCTAAACGAGACTCCATGTTATCAATTAATGCTTTGGCTTCTGACATGTAACGGCTCTTGCCTTCATCAGTTGCTGGGTAGTAGAACTGGTCGTCATCACGCATAAATGCCATGAATTCTTGTAAGTCACCATCAAATTTAACTGTCTTCATGATTTCGCGCATTTCGTCATGAATACGGGCAACTTCAGATAAACCTAACTGATGAATTGTTTCTGAGCTCATGTCTGTTGTAGTGACACGGCTTAAACGTAAATTGAAAAAGTCATCACCTTCAGGCAGTTTCCAAACACCATCACGAGTATCGGCTTTTTTCTCAAGTTCATTAAGATAAGCGATAAGATCGGTATAGGCTGGTTGAACACTGTCAACGAGGGCTTTTTTAGCTGCAGCAAGCAATTCATCTTTTTTAGCTTGAGGCGCATCTAAGGCTGTGACCTTTTTGGTAATGTCAGCCCACAGAGTGCTCTTTTCTTCAGTGTCGCTAAAAGGAGCGCCAGTAATAATATTTTCACTGTCTGAAATGACATATGGGAAAACAAACTTAGGTGCGATTACGCCTTTATCAGCACGAAGCTTTAAAGCATCAACTAACTGCTTACTAGCATGCTTAACGCCATTTAAACGACTGATATAATCTTCAGCATCGCTAACGCTTGATACTTGGTGTTGATTAATCAAGAATGTCGCGATAAAAGTATGGCTGCCGTACATTTGGTTAACTGGATAGGTATGGTAACGCCATTTATCATCAGCAATGTCTTGTTCTAACCCTTGTTTCATTAGGTTAAAACTTAATGCAGTTTGAACATCAAGTTTACTGACATCAATTGATTCGAGTTGTTTAAGGTGTTTTTTAGTACGCTCTAATGCTTCATCATCAGCTTTATCACTGAAATCACCCCATTTATCGTAATCAGTTTTAATACGCATGTAGGTTTGTGAGATAGGGCTAGCCATAACATTTTCCATGAAAATGTTTTCAAATAATTCATTGGCTTTTTCTGATTCCGTTGTGGCTTTTTTAGTGGTTTCAGTTGCGCTTTTAACTGCGTGGTTGTCCGATCCATGGGCCAAAGCAGAGGTAGATAATAAGCTAGATAATGCAACGGCTATTATTGTCGTTTTAGTTTTTAGTAGCATAGTGGGTTTCCGTAAACGAGGGATAGAAGTAAGCTATTATTAATATTGATTGATATCCTAATAGAGCAAAGCGAAAAAGGGTAAAGTGAAATGTTAGCAATTGTGTATTAAATGTTGCTTAAAGCTTGCGGTTTATTAGATTAAGTATTGCTGTGAGCATTAAAAAGCCACCGACTTGGTTCAAGTGGTGGCTATTAAGCACTATTTGCTGAGCCTATACTGTAATGAGTTTTTAAATGAATTACCCAATGAGTTACTGACTGAATTAATCTATAAATTGCGATAATAGGTCATTGACGAACATATGGCCTTTAGATGTTAACTGCCAATGGTTCTCTGATTCAGTTAATAAGCCTCTTGATATAGATTTATTTATTCCATCAGTAAGCACATCTGCTGATAAACCGGTGCGTTGCTCAAACTCAACTTTAGGGATCGGCGTCATCAGTCGTAGCCTGTTCATCAAATATTCAAGCGCTCTATCTTCTGGCAGCACTTCTGAGGTTTCAAAAGTGTAGTCTTCAGTATTTAAGTAGCCCTTAGGGTGTTTGATTTTTACAGTACGGGTAATCACATCTTTTTCAGGTTGGGTGATTTTACCGTGAGCGCCACAGCCAATGCCAAGGTAGTCACCAAACTGCCAGTAATTTAAATTATGACGGCATTGAAACCCTGGTTTGGCATAAGCCGAGATTTCATATTGTTGGTAACCTAATGCCGCAAGCTTCTTTTGGCCTTGTTCATAGATGTGCCAAAGGTTTTCATCGTCAGGGAGTTGTGGCGGCTTCGAGTGAAAAAGCGTATTGGGCTCAATGGTTAATTGATACCAAGAAAGGTGAGGTGGCATTAACTCTGCTGCAGTATCAATATCCGCCATTGCCTCATCAAAGCTTTGATTTGGTAGGCCATGCATGAGATCAAGGTTAAAACTGTTATAGCCTGATTTTGATGCGGTATTAGCCGCAGTGACAGCTTCGTTTTCATCATGGATGCGGCCAAGTAAATTGAGCTTATCTTTAGAAAAACTTTGTACGCCAATAGATAAACGCGTTACGCCTGCTGCTTGATAGGCGGCAAAATCATCATGCTCTAAAGTGCCAGGGTTGGCCTCCATGGTGATTTCAATATCATCTTCAAAACCAATAGCTGCTCTAGCGCCGTCAAGAATGACCTTTATTTGTTTGGCATCAAACAATGAAGGCGTACCACCACCAATAAAAATGCTGTGCAGCTTACGGTTTTGAACATAACCTAAGTCATTGTGTAAATCTTGCAGTAAGGCTTCGACATATTGAGCTTGAGGTAATTCACCTTGCTGACCATGGGAGTTAAAATCGCAATAAGGGCACTTTTGCACACACCAAGGTATATGAATATAAAGGCTAAGTGGTGGTAGGGTTAACATAATGCTTAGATGATCCCTTTAGCTTTAAGTGCATCAGCCAATAAATTCAATGCTAAACCACGGTGGCTTAGTTGATTTTTTTGTTCACTACTTAGCTCTGCCGCTGAGCAATCAAAACCTTCAGGAATGAAAACAGGATCATAGCCATGACCTTGCTCGCCTTGAGGTACAGTGCCGATTTTTCCTTCCCAAGCTGCTTGGCAAACAATCGGGGTTGGATCTTTAGCATGACGCATATAAACCAATACACATTGAAAACGTGCATTACGCTCGGTTTGACCTTCGAGTGCATTGAGTAATTTTAGGTATCTGTCTTTTTCTGTCGCATCTTCTCCGCCATATCGAGCAGAGTATATTCCTGGAGCTCCTTGAAGCGCATCAACTTCTAAACCTGAATCATCCGCAATGGCTGCTTTTCCGGTTATTTCTGCTGCGTGTCTTGCTTTGATTATGGCATTTTCAATAAAGGTTGTTCCTGTTTCAGCCACTTCAGGTACATTGAATTGGTTTTGTGGCAATACTTGGATATTAAATTGTGACAACATTTGGTCAAATTCTTTAAGTTTACCTTTGTTACCGCTGGCTAAAACAATTTGCTGCATGGGAATACCTTAGTGGATGGAAAATGGTACTTGAAAATTTGGCTAATGATACCTAAGCGTTTAGCTGATAGATAGCTCAAAAGATGATAATAGGTGATGGTTTATGGACTGATAAAAATAAAGCCAATCATACTAGAATTGGCTTTGTAGAATTTTTTTACTGCACGTTTCTGATTATTCAACGTAAAATTTTTGCTTAAATTTAAGTGCTGTATTGAGTTTATTCCCATGCTTAATGGCAATGTTGAAATTGATTTCTTGGTCGTCACGGTATGGCACTTGGGCGATATAATAAATGGCTTTGCCCTCACGGATTTCTTTAAAATCTAACGTAATTCTTGCATCCAGTAAGTTGTTCGCCACACCTGAGATTTCAATTGCTACAGGCGGGTTACCCTCTTTACTGGTATCTAATACTGCAATATTTACGATGCCATTATAATTGCTTCGTTCAATACCGTAGGTTTTTGCAATACTTGGGGTGATAAACGTGCTGCTTAATGCCATGTAATGGATATCAAAGTTACCTACTTGCTGTTTTTGTTCTGCTTGCGCGGTATTTGATAGTCCGAGTGACAGGCCTAAAACAACCAATAAACTTAAAATGATAGTGCGAAACATAATCGTGATCCTTGATCGACTCTTGCAAGAGGTGATTCACTAATGGAGTGTAGAGCTAAGTATAGAGAATTTTAATCAAACTCACCTTAATTTCATACAAAACTAAGCAAGTTTAAAGAGTTAACTTTGAATTTATTGCTTTACAGTAAGTGAGATAATTCACTAGGAATTTGTTTAGGCATGGATATTTTGACTTGTTTATGCCGACCTTGAAGGCCTTTTAAGATTACGACATCCGCTTTAGGAACTTTGAAGGCTTTAGCTAAATATTTAATCAAATGACTATTGGCTTTACCGTCGATTGGCGGTGCAGTAATAGCAATTTTTAACTCATCGCCATGCAGGCCGATGATCTTGTCACGACTGGCTTTAGGCTGAATATAAAGATTCAGCAACAAATCGTTCTGTTGCTGAATGATTGCACTCATTATGGTTAATCCCAGTTTGAAGGGTTAAACCGCATTCCAAAACGGAATATATTGCGCGAATAAAATATTGATAAAGTTCATCGCAATTAATACCAGCATGACTGATAAATCAAGTCCGCCCATTGGAGGAAGGATTTTACGAACAGGGCGTAAAAACGGCTCTGTTAATTGATCCATCACCATCACAATCGGATTATGTCCTTGATTAAACCAGCTTAGTAATGCGCGGATAATTAATACCCAGAACAGTAAAACACCTGCTTCTTTAATCACAGAAACTAAAGATAAAATCAGTAATGATACCGCATCGATTTTTAAATCAACCAGTAAAGATAAGGTCAAAAACTTCACCAAGACCACAATAAGCGCAAGTACAATTGATGCTGTATCAATGACACCAATGGAAGGTAATACACGGCGCATAGGTGCAATAATAGGTTGAGTCGCTTTTACGATAAATTGACTAAATGGATTATAAAAGTCAGCTCTAGCAAGTTGAAGCCAAAAACGTAAAATTACCACCATAAGGTAAAGGTCAAAAACCGTGGTAACGAGAAATTGCATTGCATTCATTATTAAGTGCCTTGTTTGGTTGGTGCGTATAACATGTCATTAATAGTGACAGTGTCGCTGAATCCGTATAATTTTAAAATGTTTTTGCCATTTCTTCTGCTCGTTTTATGCAGTTCGTCATTGCTTGGTCAACTAACCCACGTAAATCGCCTTCTTCAAGCGTCTCAACTGCGCGAGCAGTAGTGCCACCTTTAGACATTACATTGGTGCGTAACTTCTCTAATGATAGCTGAGGGTTTTGCACGACCATTTGCGCAGCACCTAATGCAGCTTGTTGAGCTAAAGCTCGAGCCGTTTGCTCATCAAGCCCTGTTTTAATGCCGTGTTGGATCATCGACTCAATAAACAAGAAAAAATATGCAGGTGAGCTGCCAGCTAACGCGATAACTTGATTAAGCTCATCTTCAGTTTTGACCCAAACAACTTCGCCACCGGTTTTCATTAGGGTTTCACAAATTTGTTTATGCTCAGCTGAGATTGAGTCGTCAGCAAATAATCCAGTCATGCCAACACCAATTTGGGTTGGTGTATTTGGCATTGTGCGAATAAGTTTAATTGGCTGCTTAAAGTAATCTTGATAACGCGCCGCAGGAATGCCTGCAGCGATAGTAACTAATAACTTATTGGATAAATCTAAATGACTTAGTTGCTCACACACCATTTGCATTAACTGCGGTTTTACGCTGAGTACTATCACATCTGCATCATCCGCAGCTGCAACATTGTCGTGAGAAACTTGAATACCAAAATCTGCTTTTAGCGCATCTAACTTGCCGACACTTGGGTTCGTTGCGTGAACTCTATCAGCAGGGTATCCGTTGGTCACTAAACCGCTAATGATAGCTCGCGGCATGTTGCCCGCACCGATAAAACATACTTTTGCTTGAGTCATAAGGTTAAATCACTTTTAATTTTATGTACTCGTTGAGTACGTGTAGGAGTCTTATATTTGGGCTTTCATGGCTCATTACAAGGCTGTCATTATAAATTATCCTTCATGAATAACAGCTTAAAAACATAGCCATCACTTGATAAAAGTGTGTACTTACATTTAAAGCTGACTTTTTAATTAAACGCTTCAAATCTATTCGTCACTTCAAATCTATTAGTCGCTTCAAAACTATTAGTCACTTCAAAGCTTAAGCTCTTGACCCAAATATCGCTGTGCCAATTCTGACCATGGTTGAACCGTGTTCAATAGCGATAGCTAAGTCACTGCTCATACCCATCGAAAGTGTGTCTACACTAAGGTATTGTTGTTTAAGTTCAAGATATAAGTTTTCAAGTTGAGCAAATTCTTGCCTTTGCAAGTTTACATCTTCAGTTGCTGTTGGAATTGCCATTAAGCCGCGCAAAGTAAGATGAGGTAACTTATCAATTATTTGTGCAAGATGATTAACCTCTTTAGAGCTAACGCCAGATTTACTGGCTTCATTACTGACATTAACCTGGATACACACTTGCAGTGGTAATTTGTCATCAGGTCGTTGCTCATTAAGTCGTGTAGCAATTTTCTCGCGACTTAAGGTATGCATCCAATCAAAATGCTCAGCAATAATGCGTGACTTATTGGATTGCAGCGGGCCAATAAAATGCCATTCAATATCTGGGTGACTTTGACTTAAGGCGATGACTTTTTCTTCGCCTTCTTGGACGTAGTTTTCGCCAAAGCATCGCTGACCAGCCTCGTATGCCGCAATGATATCTTCAATGGGTTTAGTTTTACTTACCGCAAGAAGAGTGACTTCTTCACTGTTACGTGAACAATTTTGCGCCGCTTGAGCGATTTGGCTCTGGGCGATTGATATTCGGTCTGCTATTGTTGTCATATTGTTTTTATTTGTTTAAATGGATGTCATTGACCATGGAAATAACTGAGTTACTTGCCTTTAGTGTAAAGCACAATGCCTCGGATCTACACCTTTCAGCAGGCGTATCGCCAATGATCCGTGTAGATGGTGAAGTCAGAAAAATTAATTTACCTGCATTAGATCATCAAGCCGTGCACGGTTTAGTGTATGACATCATGAATGATAAACAACGTAAGGACTTTGAAGAACATTTAGAAATCGATTTCTCGTTTGAAGTACCTAACCTTGCGCGCTTTCGTGTGAATGCATTTAACCAGTCTCGTGGTGCTGGTGCAGTGTTCCGTACCATTCCAAGTGAAATTTTATCATTAGAGCAACTCGGTGCTCCAGAAATCTTTAAGAAAATATCAAGTTTCCCCCGTGGCCTTGTATTGGTAACAGGCCCTACTGGTTCAGGTAAGTCGACCACGCTAGCGGCAATGGTTGATTATATTAACAATGAACGCCATGATCACATTTTGACCATCGAAGACCCAATAGAATTCGTACATCAAAACAAGCAGTGTTTGGTTAACCAGCGTGAAGTTCATAAACATACTCATGGTTTTGATGCCGCTCTGCGTTCAGCACTTCGTGAAGATCCCGATGTTATTCTTGTGGGTGAGATGCGTGACCTTGAAACCATTCGATTAGCAATGACCGCAGCAGAAACCGGTCACTTAGTGTTTGGCACCTTGCATACCACCTCAGCGGCAAAAACCGTTGACCGTATTGTCGATGTATTCCCAGCCGGTGAAAAAGATATGGTAAGAACCATGTTATCTGAATCACTTCAGGCAGTAATTTCACAAACACTGATTAAGAAAGTGGGCGGAGGTCGAGTCGCTGCACATGAAATAATGATGGGCACACCGGCGATTCGTAACTTGATCCGTGAAGATAAAGTCGCACAAATGTACTCAGCAATTCAAACGGGTATGTCACATGGCATGCAAACCCTTGAACAGTGTTTACAAAATTTAGTGAATCGCGGCTTAATTACCCGTGATGATGCAATGTCTAAGAGCTCGAATAAACAAGCTAACTTTTAAGGGTTAATTGAATGGATGTACGTCCTTTTTTAAAGGTCATGGTTGACCGAAAAGCCTCTGATTTATTTGTGACAGCGGGATTTCCGCCAAGTGCAAAAATTGATGGTGAGCTAAGACCGCTTTCTGAAACCAGTTTTAACCCAGAGCAGTCTTTGGATTTTGTTGAGTCTTTAATGACAGATGTGCAAAAACAAGAGTTTCATGACTCGCGTGAATGTAACTTTGCATTTGCAGCAAAAGATTTAGGTCGATTTCGTGTCAGTGCTTTTTGGCAACGTGAGTCTCCTGGCTGTGTTATGCGCCGAATTGAGACAAAAATACCTGAAGTTGATGATTTAAAGCTGCCACCAATCTTAAAAGACTTAGTCATGAGTAAACGTGGCTTGATTATTATGGTTGGTGGTACAGGTACTGGTAAATCAACTTCATTGGCATCATTAGTGGGTTATCGAAATGCTCATGCTCGCGGCCACATTTTGACCATTGAAGACCCTGTAGAATTTGTTCACGACCATAGAAAAAGTATTATTACTCAACGTGAAGTTGGTATTGATACTGATTCTTTTGACGCAGCACTTAAAAGCTCACTGCGTCAGGCGCCAGATGTTATTTTGATCGGTGAGATCCGAACTCAAGAAACCATGGAGTTTGCGCTTGCGTTTGCTGAGACAGGTCACTTATGTATGGCAACCTTGCACGCCAACAATGCTAACCAAGCGTTAGATCGTATTATGCATTTGGTACCAGAAAGTAAGCATAATCAACTACTGTTTGATTTATCGCTTAATTTACGTGGCATTGTAGCTCAGCAGCTTGTGGCTAAGTCTGATGGTTCAGGGCGTCGTGCTGCAATTGAAGTTTTGATTAACACCCCTCGTATTGCAAGTTTGATTGCGAAAAATGAGCTGCATTTACTTAAAGAAACCATGAGTAAATCTCGTGAGCAAGGAATGCAAACCTTTGACCAAGCCTTGCTGGATTTATATTTAGAAAAAGAAATCAGCTATGCAGATGCATTACACCATGCTGATTCTCCAAATGATTTACGCTTGATGATTAAACTGCAAACTAATGAAACAAGTGGTTCAGGCTTGATGGATGGCGTGACTTTAGATTTAGGTTAAATTGAGTCTTGACTAAAATTAGCCTTAATCTCAATAAGACTAGAATTAATCTTAGTGAGATTAAGACCAGATAGTGAATAGCAGTATTTAAAGACCAAAGTGGCTTCACTTTGGTTTTTTTTTATGGCTGTAACTTTTATAGCTTTAACATTGCTGCCTAGAAGCTGTACTAGAAGCTGTACTAGAAGCTGTACTAGAAGCTGTGACTAGAAGATAAGGCTGGAAGTATTGAAGTGATTATTTACACTATCGATGATCTGCTTTTATAAGAACAACGTATAATCGATTATATGATTATGATTCACAAAGTGATTGCTTTGCACATATGAACTTAAGCCGATAGCCAAATTATTAGATAACAATCAAAGGGAACATTATGAAAAAGCTTCTATTAACCTCTAGCTTACTTGCTTTAACGAGCTCTTTTTTAGCACCTAGCGTATTTGCAAATAGCTGTCCTGATTATCTAAATGTAGAAGCCAGAAAATTACATTCTGATGAAGTCGTTGACTTGTGTGAGGTGACTAACGGTAAACCGGTATTGATTGTTAACACAGCGAGTAATTGCGGCTTTACGCCTCAGTTTGAAGCGTTAGAAGCACTGCATAAAGAATATGAAGATGACCTAGTGGTGATTGGTTTTCCATCTGATGATTTCTTTCAAGAAGAAGATGATGAAGCAAAAACTGCTGATGTTTGTTTCGTCAATTACGGCGTGACCTTTACTATGGTGTCAACATCAGCGGTTAGAGGAAGTGATGTTAACTCTGTATTCGCTTATTTGGGTGACAAGACAGCAGCACCTAAATGGAATTTTTACAAATACTTAGTCAGTGCAGATGGCGAAAGTGTGCAGCAATTCAACTCTCGAGTAAAACCGGATAGCGAAGAACTGAAAAAAGCGATAGAGTCTGTGCTATAAATTTTGCATCGTGAATAAAACTAATTATTTACAATCTAGCTACTTTGTGAGCATTACAAGCCTTGCACTTTAAATCAGTAATGATGAGAGCGAGTTATAATAATAGTAACTAGTGATACTCACTAATAATAGTAACTAATAACTAGTTTTGAGCATGCGACAGACTTTAGCATCTGAGTGAGTTTAATCGCTCACCCTGTGATGGAATTTTTCGGAGACAGTTTTGTATAAATTTTCTGGTTTAAGTAAAGAAGACGGCCACAAGTCACGCGGTAAAACTGGCGTGTTATTAATGAACTTAGGCACACCTGATGAACCTACACCATCAGCGGTTAGAAGGTATTTAGCTGAGTTTTTAGCTGATCCTCGTGTTGTAGAAATCCCCAAGCTAGTTTGGATGTGTATTCTACACGGTATTATTTTACGTGTTCGTCCTGCAAAATCTGCAGCTTTATACAAAGAAGTATGGACTGAAGATGGTTCCCCTTTGATGGATATCAGCCTTAAACAGCAAAGTAAGTTAGCAAAGCTATTTGCTGATAATGATGTTGATGCATCGGTGCACTTATCAATGCGTTATGGTAATCCTTCAACGCCTTCTGTACTTCAAAAAATGCATAAAGATGGCATTGATAGAATCGTTGTCTTACCGCTTTATCCTCAATATGCCGCTCCTACAACAGCATCAGCATTTGATGCGATTGCAAAAGAGCTATGCAAGTGGCGCTATATTCCGGCACTGCACTTTATCAATACCTATCATGACGACCCAACCTTTATTGATGCGCTAGCTGAATCAATACAAGCGGATTTTGACCAGAATGGTAAACCTGAAAAACTGGTGTTGTCTTACCACGGCATGCCAGAACGTAATTTACATTTAGGCGATCCATATTATTGTTTTTGTGTAAAAACAACTCGTTTAGTGGTTGAAAAACTAGGTTTAGATGAAAAAGAATATGTGATGACTTTCCAGTCGCGCTTTGGCAAAGCTAAATGGTTGCAGCCATATACCGATGCAACAATGGAAGCATTACCAAAAGAAGGTGTGAATGACATTGCTGTCGTATGTCCAGCATTTAGCGCTGACTGCCTAGAAACACTTGAAGAGATTAAAGGTGAAAATCGAGAAGTGTTTGAACAAGCGGGTGGTAAGAAATTCCGTTATATCGAATGTTTAAATGACAATGATGCCCACATCAATATGATGGCAAATTTGGTTAAGCCTTACCTTTAAGTTTCTGAAGCCAAACTTCTTGGCTCTCGAATCTAAAGCCTAATATCTAAAGACTATTATCTTAAATTAAAAAAGGAGCCAAAATGGCTCCTTTTTTGTATTGAAAATTCTAGCTAAATTTTTTAATCGGCAAATTGATTTTCAAAGTAGCTCTCAATAATCAGTACAGCAGATACAGCATCCACTTGACCTTTTGTAAGCTTTTTGTATCCGCCGAGCTCAAAAAGACGCGCTTTAGCATCAGTAGTAGTGAGCCTTTCATCCTGTGTCGCGACCTTTACTCCAAAGCGACCACTAACGCGGTTAGCAAACTTTCTCGCGCGCTGAGTCATCTCTTGCTCAGTGCCATCCATATTAAGCGGAAGGCCAACGACGACTAGATCAGGTTGCCATTCCTTAATGATTGCTTCAATGTCATCCCAGTTTGGAATGCCATCATTGGCTTTAATTGCAGAAACTGGCGCTGCGCTGGCTGTTACTTCTTGACCTACAGCCACTCCAATACTTTTAGTTCCAAAATCAAACCCTAAAACGGTTTTTGATTGCATATTTTTGCCTTTAAAAAAACCAGCTGATTAAAACCTAAATGACTGGCATAGAGAAATGTGGGATGCGAATGCATTGCAAGTCGCTAAAAAATAAAATGAGCAAGTAATTAAAATAAGTAACTAAAATGAGTAAATAAATAAGTAAATTACTAAAGGTTAAACAACACGTTTTAAACGTTATGAGTGGCCAACTTGAGAAGATATTTGCCAAATATCAAACCCTAACTTTTTCGTCGCCTCAGTCCATAGTTGTTCAACATCCTGACCGAAGAGTAACTCAGAAGTGGCAGGTATAGTTAACCATGTATTATCAGCTAGTTCTTGTTCAAGTTGATCTTTACTCCAGCCAGAGTAGCCAAGGGCAACGACAAATTGTTTTGGTGACGCTTTGGTTCCAAGTGAGTTCAGCACATCACGTGAAGTGGTTAACATACAAAAGTCACTGATTGACTCACTATTAACCCATTGCTCTTGTGGCGTATGTAGCACAAAGCCTCTATCTGTATCAACAGGTCCACCGAGTAAAACTGGACCTTCGAGATCCAAACTCAGTTCAGACTCATTAGTTAAGCCAATTTGATCCAGTAATTCATCAATCACAATATTGGTAGGGCGGTTAATCATCACACCCATTGCGCCTTTATCGTTATGCTCGCAAATATAGATGACAGAGCGCTCGAAGAAAGTATCTTCTAATGAGGGCATAGCAATTAATAGATGACCTTGTAAGCTATCCATAAAAAATCCTTGTGCTTATACGTAAGTTGGATGCTGTTCTAAGCAAGGTATACGTCCGATAAATCAATTGAGCCAAAATATTAACCGCCAGCCAGCTTGACTGTGTAGTTTTGCTTTTCTAATAACACTTTAATTTTGTCACGGTCATCCGTTTGAACTTCAATATCAAAATCTTTGACAGTACCGCCACATCCACACTGTTTTTTGAGCTTTTGGGCTAAAGCTTTAAGTTCTTTTGGTGCCAACCCCAAACCTTTTATAACACTAACGCCTTTTCCTTTACGGCCTTTACTGTCTTTATGGATCCTGACAATACCATCACCTTCAGGGATAGAAACCTCAACTTTGGGTTGTTCAATTTTACCGCCATCAGTGCTGTAAACTAAGGAAATATTTGGATCAATTCTCATAAAATAACAAAAGTAAGAAAGTGTTAGTAATAGTTTAGCAAACTAAATGATGCTGCTAAAGAGAACGGCTCAGTAACTTTGAAATGATTTAGGATAAGGTATATAAAACTCAATGAGTTGTGTATATTTTCTGAGGTACTCGTACAAAGCTTTCTGTAAATAACCTGAACTAGACACATTTTGTTTATATAATCAGTTGATGATTAAGGTTTACCTAGGTAAGCTAATTATTAATCAGAATATAATCATTAAATAGTAAATGAAAACAACTTGTTTGCTTGTTGCCATTTGGAGTTAATATGAAAAAGCTTTTCGTTGCTGCCGCCGTTTTAGCATTAAGTGCTTGTAGTACACTGAAGACCAGTAGTGACTACGATCCAGCCGTTTCATTTGATCAATACAAAAGCTTTGCTTGGGTAGAAAAGAAAAATGAAGATAGCACCTACCATCTCGATGGTTTAATGGACCAACGAGTGAGAGAAGCCGTTAATTCACAACTCACTCAAAAAGGTTTGTCAAAAGTCGAAGTAGAGCAAGCTGATTTACTGGTTAACTACCTGACCAAGGTCAATAAAAAGATTAATGTAGATACGTTTAATACCAGTTATGGTTATTACCCATACTATGGCCGTCGTGGCTGGGGTGGTGCAGGTATGAACACTCAAACTACGGTTCGTGAGTACGAAGTAGGTACGTTGATTGTAGATTTAGTTGATAAGAAAACCGGCAACCTTGTATGGCGTGGCAGTGTAGCTGACACTATTCGTGATCAAAACACACCAGAAGAGCGCGTAGAAATCATCAATCATGCGATTGGTGAAGTGATGATGAACTTCCCACCGAAGCCTGAAGTGAAATAAACCGTTTGTTACATCTTTTTTGGAAATGTTTTTAGTTAAATAGACTTGATGCTTTTAAAGATGTTTTATAAATATTGCTACAGTTAGCCAACTCATAAAGAGTTGGCTTTTTTATTGGGAAATTTTTTCTAATTTGTGAGTATTACATCAATTTTTATGATGCAAAGAGCGTTAGAGATATTTTGTGTATTAAATCTCATCAATTGATAAGCATAAACACTAAAAGCCATTTCTTTACACTTTCACCTTTGCTAAAATTACGAGTCTGGTGATAAAGGAAGTCACCATTGGATTATAAAAGAGTAGTTAAAGATGAAATCATGGTATCTGTTATATTGTAAGCCTCGTAATGAATCACGAGCACAACAAAATTTAGCCATGCAACAGATTGAAAGCTACTTACCTATCATTCAGGAAGAGAAAACATCTCAAGGAAAAACAAAGCTAGTTGAAGTTCCGCTATTCCCTTGTTATTTATTCATTTATTTTGACCCTACAGAAGTGAGTGTTAGCCGCATTCATTCAACTCGCGGTGCATCAAGAATAATTGGTTGTCGTGAAGATATGACTCCAATTGATGACAGGATCATACAAGGGATAAGAAATCGAGTTCAGCAGCATAAGCCTGAAATTGATAAAGGATTGCAAAGCGGGGATAAAGTGAAATTCACTGAAGGTCCTTTCGTTGATTTAGAAGCAATTTTTGAAGAAAGAAATGCAGAAAAGCGCTGTTTTGTGTTGTTTAATATCATGGGGCAGCAAAAAAGAATATGTGTGGATAATACTAGCGTTGTAAAAATATAAAGCTTGGTAAGAAATTGCCCATAAATTTTGTGAGACATCAGCCATTGTTGCGGGACTGGTAAATACTATGACAGTTGCTGATGAATAGAAGCTAGATAATCAAGTTAAACAAATCCAGTTTCACATTAAAAATGCTTCATCAAATAAGCTATAGTACATCGCAAAACTGAGAGAACTTACTAAATGTGACTAATACTTAATGGTCATTTTTAGTAAGTTGTTTAATTAAAAAATGAATGCCGACTGTTCGGCGGGCAATATAGAAGCCGCAATCTATGGGCGGTAGCGTGCCTGAAAGGCATTGAATGAATAGTTTCATTCATTAAGCTACAAGCCGAAGGGAGTCCCGACCGCCACGCGGAACGTTAGCGTGCCTGAAAGGCATTGAATGAACAGTTTCATTTATTAAGTCAAATTCTTGTGAAGTTAACCCGTAAGCCATTACTTGGAGATTTAAAGGTGTTTCAAAAAACGAAAAGTTTAGCCATTGCAGCAATGAGTGCTGTAATACTAATCAGTTTACCAGTGCAAGCTGTCACTCCCTCTCCTCAAATGATAGAACAATTCAAAAGTTTACCAGCATCTGAGCAACAACGCCTTGCAAAGCAGTACGGTATTGACCCTTCCGTGCTCGGTGGGCAAGCTTCACAATCGCAGCAAATTTCAGAAACTACGGATATTCCAAGGCGTGGGCTGTCAGAAGATGATGCAGAGAAAGAAAAGGCTAAAAATGAGTTAGACTTCGAACAAGATAGCAATAAGACTGAGCTTGCGTATTTTGGTTACGACATGTTTGCTGGCGAGCCTATGACATTTTCGCCAGTATCAGATGTGCCAGTGCCAAGTGACTATTTAGTTGGGCCAGGTGATAGTGTAAATGTTCAACTCTACGGTAAAGATAACCGTGAATATACATTAACAATAGGAAGAGATGGCACAATTCAGTTCCCTGAGTTAGGCCCTATATCAGTTGTTGGTTTAACTTTTGTTGAATTGCGTGAATACCTGACCGATCGTATTGCAAAACAGATGATAGGCATTGAATCAAACATTACAATGGGTGAATTACGTTCAATTCGTATTTTCATTGCTGGCGATGCATACAAACCAGGTTCATATACCGTATCTAGCTTATCATCAATTACTCAAGCTTTATTAGTTGCTGGCGGTGTTAACGAAATAGGTAGCCTCCGTAATATACAAGTCAAACGTAAAGGAAAGTTAGTTACTACATTTGATTTGTATGACCTACTCCTAAAAGGTGATGCATCTAACGATATCAACCTTCGTTCTGGCGATGTGGTATTTATCCCATCAGTAGGCGGGCGAGTGAGTGTCACTGGTGAAATACGCAGACCAGCTATTTATGAAATCAAAAGTAAAGAAAATATCAATGATGTTATTCAGATGGCTGCTGGTGTAAACCCTGGAGCATACCCTAGAAGAAGTAGTATTGAACGTTATAATGCCAATGGTTTAAAAACAATTGTTAATGTTGATTTGACGTCAGAAAAAGCCAAGCAGCAATTGGCAAAATCAGGTGATTTTATTCGCGTAAAAAGTGCTTCAACGCAATATGAAGACGCAATTACACTGGTTGGTGCGGTAGTTAGACCTGGTAAGTATCAGTGGTATCAAGGTCAAAAAATCAATGATTTATTGCCAACGATTTGGGGCGACCTTGCGATTACAGCGGATCTCAATTATGCGTTAGTTATCCGTGAAATTGATAAATTCGGCAATATTGAAGTCTTTCAATTTGCACCTGGAAAGGCGATAACAGAATCCGATGTAACTCAAAACCTTATGCTGAGTCCACGAGATAAGATTATTGTCTTTAATCATGATGATTCATCAATTAACCGCTATGCGTTGAATAAATTAGTACAGCAACGTGCTAAAAAAATTAAGTCATTAAGTAGTAACTCATTACTTGGAACTGACTTATTCAAAGCCGGTTTCAAGTCTATGAATATTGGTAATACATCTGCCATATTAGGGAAAACTGAAATCGGCGGAGTGGTCATTCCTGGGGCAACAGCAGCCTTAGGTGATGAAGAGAAATTGATTAGTGATGAAGTCAGTAAAATGCTGTCTAATTTATTTGATGATAGAGATCTTATTAAATTAAGTAATTCTTTTAGCCGTGAAGAATTACTGTTTCCGATAATCAGTAAGTTATCACAACAAGCTATTTCATCTGAGAAAATAAATGTTATTGCTATTACTGGTAAGGTTAAACATTCAGGAATTTACCCTTTAAGTGTTAACGCTAGGGTAAGTGAACTTGTATTAGCTGCTGGTGGACTCGTCGAAGGCGCTTATACCTCTCGAGCAGAGTTAACTCGTACGGTCAGTTCTGATTCTTTATCTGATATCCAGCATATTCATGTGAATGTAGCCGAAGCACTCGCTTTTAATGCCAATGATAATATTGCGCTTGAAGGCCGTGATATGTTGGTAGTGTTAACTACTCCAGAGTGGCAAGAACGAAAATCAGTTGAAATACGAGGAGAAGTTAAATTCCCTGGTGTTTATAACATTCGCCGCGGCGAAACATTAGCGGATGTAATGCAGCGTGCTGGAGGCTTTACTGATTACGCTTTTCCGCAAGCATCTGTTTTTGTACGTGAATCAGTAAGGTTACAAGAACAATTAGAAGTTAAGAAATTAGCTGACCAGCTCCGTCGCGATATTGCTACTCGCGGTGTATCTAAAGATGGCACAGTAGTTAATTACTCTGAAGCGCAAATGATGCTAACTGACTTAGAGAATATTCAATCAGTCGGACGTTTAGTTGTTGACTTACATGCAATTCAAGTGGGTATTGAACAAGCAGATTTGCAACTTGAAGATAAAGATGTACTTTATGTTCCAACGACTAAACAGATAGTGTCAGTTATGGGCGAAGTACAGCATCCTGCAACACATAGATTCAAAGATGGCCTAACACTAAATCAGTATCTATCAATGTCAGGTGGCCCAAGAGAACGTGGTGATGATGGTCGAACTTATATCATTAAAGCTGATGGCTCGGTAATGCTGCCAGAATCAAATTTCTGGTTTAGTAAAACTGCAGCGATATCGGCGGGTGATACGGTTATTGTGCCACTTGATACTGAATATAAAGACAACCTAACGCTTTGGACTCAGGTGACGCAAATTATTTATAACTCAGCAGTCGCATTGGCAACAATCTCTGGCTTGTAAAGCGTAAGTGCTCTGAATAGCAGTTTGTATAGCAGTCTATATAGAACTTTGAATAAGCAATTAGCTTAAAGCACTAAATAGGATGTAAATAGAGTCCCCGTGATGGGACTCTATTTTCGTTTAACGATTTTGAACTCTTTAAATCGAAGGAATAATAAAGCTGAAGCGCGCTTTATTAAAATTGAAAACATGTCAAAACAAATACCTCAGAATTATACCGATACTAATTTTGAAATGAGTCATAAAAGTACTGAAGATGATGAAATTGATTTAAGAGAACTTTTCGCCGTAATTTGGCAAGGAAAATGGTTAATTATTGCAATAACAGCAGTATTTGCTGTCGGCTCAGTTTTATTTGCTTTAAGCCAGCCTAATACCTATAAGTCAGAGGCATTGTTATCTCCAGCAGATTCAGAGCAAAGTGGCGGCTTATCAGCACTCGCAGGACAGTTTGGTGGCCTTGCTAGTATGGCGGGGATCAATTTAGGCGGCGGTGGCGGTGTAGATAAAACACAAATGGCTATCGAAGTGGCTAAATCTCGTCAATTCACTAGCCAATTTATTCAAAAGCATAAAATTCTTGCTGACTTGATGGCCGCAGAAACATGGAACATGGAAGCGGATTCTATATCATATGACCCAGAATTATATGATGCTCAAAATCAAGAATGGGTGAGGGAGGTGAATGCGCCATTTAAACCAGAACCTTCAATGCAGGAAGCGTTTAAAGAGTTTAGTCAGTTAATATCAATAAGTACTGATAAAGAAACTGGAATGGTCAAAGTTGCTGTTGAGCATTTATCACCAACAGTTGCCCAGCAATGGGTCACATGGTTAATAGAAGATATTAATTTAGAGATGAAGCAACGTGATGTTGCAGAAGCGCAGCGCAGTACTGAATTTTTACAGAACCAAATTGCACAAACAAATGTGGCCGATATCCGCACCATTTTGTATCAATTAATTGAAGAGCAAACTAAAACCATTATGTTTGCTGAAGTGCGTGATGAATATGTATTTAAGACCATTGATCCAGCATTAGTGCCAGAAGAAAAATCTGGCCCTAAACGAGCACTGATTTGCGTGTTAGGAACGATGCTTGGTGGTATGTTAGCAATTATGATTGTGTTAATTCGTCACTTCGTAAAAAAAGAAGATTAAAGGTTTTTTTAAAAAAAGAGAAGAGCCTATTGGGACTGTTTTGATAAAAAGCATTAAACCTAGGTTCTACAAGGGATAGCGAAGATTCGACTGTCTCAAAATGGATTGAAAGTGTCTCAGCTTGAATATAAAGACTGAGATGTAAAAGTGTAAATATTCAATAAAACGAATTAGGAATTGAAGAGTATGAGCAGTATTTTGCCATTAATTGGACGCGATAAAGAATTATTTTCAACGGATATTACTGTTCACAATCAAGAGTTAATGCGTATTGTATCAGAATCAAGATTCCTTGTTTTAGGTGGCGCGGGTTCTATTGGCCAAGCCGTAACAAAAGAAATTTTTAAACGCAACCCACAAAAACTCCATGTTGTAGATATTAGTGAAAACAATATGGTTGAGCTCGTTCGAGATATCCGAAGTTCATTTGGTTATATAAATGGTGATTTTCAGACTTTTGCGCTTGATATTGGTTCTATAGAATATGATGCATTTATCAAAGCCGATGGTCAGTATGACTACGTATTAAACTTATCTGCTCTTAAACATGTTCGTAGTGAAAAAGACCCTTTTACCCTGATGCGTATGATTGATGTGAACGTTTTCAATACTGATAAAACGATTCAGCAGTCTATCGAATCTGGTGTTAAGAAGTACTTCTGTGTGTCGACAGATAAGGCTGCAAACCCTGTAAACATGATGGGCGCTTCTAAACGTATCATGGAGATGTTTCTGATGCGCAAGAG
Organism: Shewanella sp. 10N.7; assembly: GCF_020806285.1. Lineage (NCBI taxonomy): Bacteria > Pseudomonadati > Pseudomonadota > Gammaproteobacteria > Alteromonadales > Shewanellaceae > Shewanella > Shewanella sp. 10N.7. The sequence goes on along the minus strand of NZ_JAJGZS010000001.1, from coordinate 130,402 downwards.
TGGAAAAATTGCTATATCAACAGCTCGTTTTGCCAATGTAGCATTTTCCGACGGTTCACTTTTACATGGCTTTAATCAGCGTATCCAGAAGGGGCAACCAATTGTTGCACCTAATGATATTAAGCGTTATTTTGTGACTCCACAAGAGTCTGGTGAGTTATGTTTAATGTCTTGTATTTTCGGTGAAAATCGAGACATTTTCTTTCCTAAATTGAGTGAAGCGTTGCATCTTATTTCGTTTGCCGATATTGCGGTTAAATATTTAGAGCAACGTGGATACAAACCACACTTGTGTGAAACAGAAGATGAAGCACGAGAATTAGCGAAAACATTGCCAGCACAAGGTAAGTGGCCATGTCTATTTACTTCAAGTGATACGACAGGCGAAAAAGATTTTGAAGAGTTCTTTACGGATAAAGAAACCCTTGATATGGCGCGTTATGATAATTTAGGCATCATTAAAAATGACCTACTTTATCAACAAGAGTTACTTGAACAATTTGAACAAAAAATAAGTCAAATGAAGTCTGATCGCCAGTGGACTAAAGAAGAAATTGTACAATTATTCTTTTGCATGATCCCTGACTTTGGTCACAAAGAAACTGGTAAATATCTCGATAGCAAAATGTAGAGCTATATGAGCTCTATATAGCCAGTAATAGATATTTTGATTTGAATATAAGAACATATAAAGTTGTGATTTTAAAATGAGCCAATCTTCGTTAGTTAAGTTTGTTCGTGATATCTACCAAACCAATGAATTTATTCCACTACATGCGCCAACATTTAATGGCAATGAGCAAAAGTATGTTCTTGAAACGATTCAAAGTACTTTTGTCTCGAGTGTAGGGAAGTTTGTTGATCAGTTTGAAGAGAAAATTGAATCTTACACAGGAACTGCAAAAGCGGTTGCGACGGTAAACGGGACAGCAGCTCTTCATGCTGCACTCTATATGGCAGGCGTTAAGCCCGGTGACTTTGTGATAACACAAGCGTTAACCTTTGTTGCAACATGCAACGCTTTGCATCATATGGGAGCAGAGCCAATTTTTGTTGATGTATCACCAGTTAGTTTAGGACTTTGCCCAAAAGCAATGGATGAGTTTTTAGAGCAACATGCACAATTGAATGATTCTGGCTGTGTTCATAAAGCAACAAAGAGGCCTATTCGCGCTGTTGTGCCAATGCACACTTTTGGTCACCCTGTCGAGTTAGATGAACTTGTTGCTGTTTGCCTTAAGTGGAACATCGTACTTGTTGAAGACGCTGCAGAAAGTTTGGGTTCTTTCTATAAAGGAAAACACACTGGTACTTTAGGTGATTTTGGCGCTATTAGTTTTAACGGTAATAAAGTAATTACCACTGGTGGCGGTGGAATGGTTTTATGTAAATCACTTATATCCGGTGCTCGGACAAAACATGTGACTACAACAGCCAAAGTACCTCATCCTTATGAGTTTTATCATGATGAAGCGGGCTTTAACTACCGTATGCCAAACCTAAACGCCGCATTAGGTTGTGCTCAAATGGAAGTATTAAAGGACTATTTAGTACAAAAACGGACATTAGCTAATCGATACAATGAATTTTTTACTAAAGGTGATTATCAGTTTGTATTGGAGCCTGAATATGCACAATCAAATTATTGGCTAAATTCGATAATTTGCCCATCAGTGCAAGTTCGTGATGAATTGTTGGCAAAGACGAATGATGCAGGTGTCATGACGCGTCCAATTTGGCAGCTAATGCATAGACTACCGATGTTTTGTGATGCACCTCGTGGTGATTTAACGCAATCTGAATATATTGAAACGCATTTGGTTAACTTACCGAGTAGCCCAATTTCACTCTAGACAAGAATAACGATGAAAGGTTAACCATCTCGATGGATAGGCAAGAAGCGAGTAAGTCATCAATGAATAAGAAAGTAGCTGTGTTCACGGGCACAAGAGCTGAATACGGTCTGTTGTTTTGGCTTTTAAAAGACATTCAAAGCGACCCTCAGTTACAACTACAGTTGCTGGTCTCTGGCATGCATTTATCACCTGAGTTTGGTGAAACTTATCAGCAGATAGAAAATGATGGTTTTGTTATTGATGAAAAAATCGAGATTCTTTTATCGTCTGATTCAGCTGTTGGTACCGCGAAAAGTATGGGGTTAGGTGTTCTCGGTTTTGCTGATGCATTGGCTCGCTTACAATCTGATGTGTTGGTCATATTAGGTGACCGTTTTGAAGCTCTAGCCGCAGCACAAACAGCAATGATTTTGCGTATCCCAATTGTTCATTTGCATGGAGGCGAGATCACTGAAGGTGCGTATGATGATGCAATCAGGCACGCAATAACCAAATTAAGCTACTTGCATGGAACCTCAACAGAAGAATACCGTCAACGTGTTATTCAACTCGGAGAAGAGCCTAACCGTGTTACTAATGTAGGTGCAATAGGATTAGATCATTTTAAGCGCGCGACATTACTGACAGTAGAACAGCTGTCAGAATCTTTAGGATTTAAGCTTAATAAGCGCTTTGTTGTTGTAACTTATCATCCCGTGACGTTAGCTGACGAAGCAGCTGAAGTGAGCTTCCAAGCCTTATTAGGAGCTTTAGATGACTACCCTGAACTTCAAGTTATTCTTACATACCCAAATGCTGATGATGGTGGGCGTCGTATTATTCCGATACTTGAAGAGTATGCGAGAAGTAATCCTCAACGAGTTTTAGCTATTCCATCTTTAGGTCAAGTTCGATATCTAAGTTCGATAAAGCATGCATCTGCAGTTATCGGAAATTCTTCAAGTGGTATCATTGAAGTTCCCACATTTGATGTCCCAACTGTCAATATTGGTGTTCGTCAAAAGGGGCGTTTAGCGGCAAAAAGTGTTTTAAACACAGAACCTAATCATATTGATATTTCAAATGCGATTAGAGTGGCTTTAAGTCGCAGCTATAAAGAAAAAGAAGAGGTTATTGATAATCCATATGGGCAAGGTGACGCAAGTGCTCAAGTGATTGAGATGATCAAGTCTCTAAAATTTGATGCAAGTAAAGTGTTTTACGATTTAAAATTTAACGATATACAGTGAGACGGTAATGACTTTAATCATAGCGGAAGCAGGTGTAAACCATAACGGCAATGAGAAACTTGCATTTGAATTAGTAGACGCTGCTCACCAAGCAGGTGCTGATATAGTTAAGTTTCAAACCTTTAAAGCTAAAAATCTTGTTACAGCTGAAGCAAAACAGGCAGACTATCAAGTTACTAATACTCAAAAAGAAGAGTCTCAACTTGAAATGTTAAGCCGCTTAGAGCTTTCCTTTGAGGTTCATCATCAACTAGTTAAGCATTGTGAATCTCTAGGAATTGAGTTTCTATCTACGGCGTTCGATTCTGAAAGTTTGAAATTTTTGGTCAATGATTTAGGTTTAACTCGTTTAAAAATCCCTTCTGGTGAAATCACCAATGCACCACTGGTACTAGAGCATGCGCGTACAGGTTGTGATTTGATAGTTTCAACTGGGATGGCATCCTTATCAGAGGTTGAGTCTGTATTAGGTGTTATTGCATTCGGTTATACCGCTGATTTAAATGCGAAACCTTGCGAGCTGTCTTTTCAGCAAGCATATGCGTCAGACCTTGGACAACAAGCTTTAAAAAACAAAGTAACAGTTCTACATTGCACCACTGAATATCCGGCACCAATGCCTGAAATTAATCTCAAGACGATGGATACATTAGCTAGGGCGTTTGAATTGCCTGCGGGGTACTCTGATCATAGCGAAGGTATCACCATCCCTATAGCTGCAGTGGCTCGAGGTGCTGTGTTGATTGAAAAACACTTTACTCTAGATAAAAATATGGAAGGGCCAGACCACAAAGCATCGTTAGACCCATTAGAGCTTGCTGCGATGGTCAAGTCTATTCGACAAGTTGAAATCGCTTTGGGCGTAGGGGTTAAGAGCCCGACTGTATCTGAGGTTAAAAACAAATCCGTAGCTCGTAAGAGTTTGGTCGCAGCAAGAGTTATCAGAGCTGGCGACCTCTTTGATATTGATAATGTAACAATTAAACGCCCTGGTACAGGTATGTCGCCATATCGTTATTGGGACATAATGGGTAAACCAGCTAGCGCTGATTATATGATTGGGGATTTGCTCGTTGAGTAACGATAAGTTAAAGCCTATCGTGGTTATTGGCGGCGGTGGACACGCAAGTGTGTTAGTCGATATTTTACGTTCACAAAATCGTGAAATATTAGCCATCATCTGTCCTAACGATATCAGTGAACGGAATGTTTTTTCAGGTATTGAACACCTTAGAAATGATGCGGATGTATTAAATTTTTCTCATGAAAACATATTGTTAGTTAACGGCATTGGAATGCTTCCAAGATCTGATTTAAAGCAAAAGCTTAATCAATATTATCTTTGCCTTGGTTATAAATTTGCAACCGTTATTGCTACTAGTGCGCAAGTTTCTCCATTTTCAACTATTGAATCAGGTGTTCAGATTTTCGCGGGTGCAATAATTCAAGCTGGAGTATCTATCTGTGAGCATTCAGTGATTAATAGCGGAGTAATACTTGAGCACGATTGCAAGGTTGGAACCTATAACCATATTGCCCCTAGAGCAACATTATGCGGGCAGGTAAGCACTGGGAATGATGTTTTCATTGGTGCTGGCGCGACAATTATTCAAAATATTGAAATTGAGCATAGAGCAATAGTAGGTTCTGGTGCTCTAGTTACTAAGAACCTTGCTACCAATAATATTTATTACCCTAGTCAATCAACAATCCATTTAATACAAAGGTAAGTTATGAGTTACTCATGGACTAATGTTCTGATCTCCCCACAAACTACGATACTTGATGCATTAAAAATAATAGATAATGAAGCGTTGCAAGTCGCATTAATCGTTGAAGATAATAACAGCCTAAAGGGGGTCGTTACCGACGGCGATATAAGAAGAGGAATTCTGAATAGTATACCTTTAGATGCACCTGTTGAAAAAATAATGAACAGACAGCCTATTACAGCAACTATAGGAACTCCTCGAACAGACCTAGTCAATATAATGCAACATAAGAGCATATTAGCTATACCGTTGGTCAAAGGGGAGACTGTTGTTGGCTTAGAAACGTTAAGGCAGCTTAGTGAGAAAAATACGTATGAAAACCCCGTGTTTATCATGGCTGGAGGGTTTGGTACTCGATTAAAACCTTTAACAGATAATTGTCCCAAACCAATGCTTAAAATTGGTGATAAACCAATTTTAGAGACTCTTATACATAGCTTTATTAAAGCTGGTTTTGTAAATTTCTATATATCTACTCATTACATGCCAGAGCAAATTCAACAGCATTTTGGAACCGGTTTGGACTTTGGGGTAAATATTTCTTATGTTCACGAGGATACTCCACTTGGAACTGGAGGTGCGATTGGCTTATTGCCAGATAATTTGCCACAGGATTCTCCATTAATAATGATTAATGGTGACGTATTAACCAAGGTGGATTTCGAACTCCTTCTAAAGTTCCATAATGAAAATAAAGCTGCTGCAACTATGTGTGTACGTGAATATGATTATCAGATCCCTTACGGTGTGGTAAATGGCGACGGGAATAAAATAATTAGCATGGTAGAAAAACCAACTCAGCGCTTTTTCGTTAATGCTGGTATTTATGTTGTTTCACCTAAAGTGGTTAAATCCGTCCCTAAGAATCAGCGCATAGATATGCCAACATTACTTGAACAACATATGGATAAAAATGAAAGTATACTTATGTTTCCTATTCATGAGTATTGGCTAGATATCGGGCGTATGGATGATTTTAAAAAAGCTCAAGTAGATATTTTAACTTTAGGTATGTAAATAGTGTTTAAAAATAAGAAAATTCTTGCGATTATTCCGGCAAGAGGTGGCAGTAAAAGGTTACCAAGAAAAAACATACTGAATCTAATGGGAAAGCCATTAATAGCCTGGTCAATTCTTGCCGCTAAAGATAGTAAATATATCGACAAATTATTAATAAGTACAGATGATATAGACATAGCTAATATATCGAATAAATTTGGTGCTCAAGTTCCAGAATTGAGGCCTGAAGAATTAGCAACCGATAAAGCAACCACTAAAGATGTTATACTTTATACCTTGAATAACTTTGGTAAACATTTCGATGTAGTTGTTATTCTACAGCCTACGTCTCCTTTAAGGAATTCTTTACATATAGATGAGGCTTTAGAAGTTTACATGGCTAAATCTGCATCCTCTGTTATTTCAGTTACGCCTTGCGAACATCCACCTTGTTGGTCAAATACTTTACCTCATAATGGTTCAATGAAAGGATTTATTAAGCCTGCTAATGTTAAACGATCGCAAGATTATAGTCAGAGTTATCGTTTGAATGGGGCGATATATATATATGACATTAATTCTTTCATCAATGAAAAAGATATCTCTTATACAGAACATTCATTTTCGTACGTTATGGATAATGAGTCCTCTATAGATATTGACACTGAGTTGGATTTTAAATTTGCTGAGTTCTATTTACGATGCAAAGCGGGTGGTTAAAATATTTTTATGAAAGCACTTAGAGTTAAAAATGTTTATTTTGTCGAATCGCCACTTCAATTAATGAGCGCATTAGAAGCTGTAACGTTTTTTAAAGATGAAACAATAATATATTATAAACTATCAAGTGCTCAATCTAAATCAGATTTTCAAATGATAGATATAATTAAAAAGAGTGGGTTGAATTGTTTTTCTGAAATGAATAATCGAAGTCGAAGTATTTGGCATATAAGTTGTTTGAAGCTATTAATTATGTTTCTCTTATTTGCAAAATCCGAACGTGTTTTTATTGGCGATTTTAGAAATTTTTGGTTTAACATACTAGCAGGTTCGATAAGAAGTAAGGAAGTGGTTCTTTTAGATGACGGAGCATCTACTATTTACCTTCAATATAAGTTTTTTTCTAAAGGGAAAGGTTTTAGGACATTTATACGAAATAAAAAAGCTAAAGGTATTAAACGTAACGTTAACTACATATTTAGTCTAATGTTTAATGATAAGGTCCCCAACTTATTTAGTTTTTTTAATTTTGACGGATGGTTATTTGATAAGCAAATTGATTATTGTAAGGTGAGGAAAACGTTAAAAAAAGGTGAGCGTGTTAGAGGTGTTTACTTTCTGGGCTCAAAATTGAGTGAAGCTAAAATTCTGAATTTTAACCAAGAGCTTAAATTTATATTGTTCACTAAAAACTACATGGAAGCTCTTTACCCTGAACATGTATACGTTTATGTTCCACATAGGTCAGATTCAGAAGAAAAATTAATCAAGATTCATGAGGAAGGGATTCGCATTAAAAAGATAGATGTTCCTATAGAAATTTATTTTGATAGTGCAGAATGTTTACCTAGTATAGTATGTGGTTTCTATACTACTGCATTATATACTTTGAATTCAGGTTATTGTTTTGAAAGTGTTATCTCCTTTGATGTTTCTAAAAATATTGCTTGTAATAAAAATATCGACTCTATAAGAGCTGTATATTCTTACTATAAGAGTAATGGAATTCTTGTTGTACCTATAAAGGATTTTTGATTTGTTTATAAAGAATACATTAATCTATTTGCTTTCTTCGATATTATCAGCATCTATGCCTTTTGTTCTACTTCCTATTTTAACAAGGTTTTTATCGCCTTCTGATTATGGTCAAGTAGCAATGTACAATATTTTAGTTGTTGTACTAACAGCATTAATTGGTTTAAATGTAACAGGATCTGTTCAAAGAAAGTATTATGATGATGATGTTACAAAAGAAGATATTGCTATCTATATTGGTAATTGTCTTTATATTACGAAATTATCCATATTGTTAGTTTTACTTGCTTTGTCTATATTTTATAAAGAAATATCACTTTATCTAGAAATACCTGTGTTTTGGTTATTTATTGCGGTTTTTCAGGTGTCACTAGTTTTTATAGTCAATTTACGTTTAGCGTATTGGCAAGTGGAAAGTGCGGCTTTAAAGTTTGGGGCTTTGCAGCTTTTTAATGCTGCAACTAATTCGGCTTTATGTATTTTATTTGTTGTTTGGTTGGGGTTAAATGCCGAGGGGCGGATTTATAGTATAGTACTTGCATGTCTGCTTGCTGGGATTGTTGCTTTATACAGTCTCTTTCGAAACCAATTGATAAATTTTACTATATCAAAAAAAGATATAATAAGAGCATTGAAATATGGAATTCCTTTAATCCCTCATGTTATAGGTACTTTTTTGATAGTGTCTGTTGGACGGCTGGTTGTTAAAAATGAACTTGGGATAGCGACGGCAGGTTTATTTATGGCAGCGGTTAATGTTTCAAATGTGTTAAGCGTTATTTTTACAAGTATAAATAAGGCGTATGTTCCTTGGCTTTTTACTAAACTTAAAATTAATAATAAAACTTATAATAAGTTAATCGTTAAGTACACGTACTTGTATATTTTACTTCTAATTTTTGTTTCTGTTTTGTCATACAAGTTTTCGCCATATGTTTTTGAATTAGTTGTTGGGCCTGAATTTCGGTCTATTTCATATATTATTCCATTATTGGTTATTTCACAAATTGTTCTAGGAATGCAAAAGTCGATTGTAAATCATCTGTTTTTTCTTGAGAAAACAAAAAGTTTATCGACAATTACGGTTTTTTGTGGGCTGATTAGTCTCTTACTTTTATTTTTTTTCATAAAGAGTTACGGGATCTATGGTGCTGGCCTCGCTATTTTTATAGCTAGTGTTATTCAGTTTTTTTTAACATACCTATTAGTGTGTAAGGAGTCCAATTTGCAGTGGAACATTCTAGAGGTTTTTAAATAATGTTACTTTTGAATAAGGATGTTATTTTGACTAGTTTTATCTTTAGTTATTGTTCATTCTGTTTATTTGTATATATGTTTCTGGAAGCTAGTACTTTGAGAGGTATGCTTCTATCTTTGTCCTCTTTATTTATAGTATTGATATTGCTTTTCGGTCAGTTTAGCAAGAGAGCAGATTTTTTTACTTACTTAGTAATAATGTTCAGCTTTATCTACCTAGCTCCTTTATTATTTAATGGGAGTTTCCATTTAATTGGCGCGGCATCTTTGAGTTATGTTTCCACATTAGCTAGTGTTCTGATAGCTTCATTTTTTATTGCAAAGAGAACTTGCTTTTATTGGTTATCATATGCCATCCTTACCTTGTTCACTGTCATTATATTTTTAAGCTATATCAACTCGTTTATAACAGGGATACCTTTTGCTTTTTATGCAGACTCTATTTTATTAGGGCAGAGTCGTAATGTTGTTAGTTTTTACTTTATTGCACTGTCAGTTGGTTTTGTTTTGTCATGCAATTTAAATAATAAAAAACCAAATATGTATCTTTTATCTCTTGTTTTTTTTCTTAACTTATTACTCATTAGTCGTACCGGTATAGCCCTTTCAATAGTTATATTGTCTTTGGTTTTGATGTATTATAACAAACTTTTACTTGTCTTACTTGTGGGGGGAGTTATAGTATCTACACCTTATATTATTTTCTTTCTAATAAATGAAACTAATTTTTCACAAGGACTTGATACGCCTAGAACAATAATGACGAGCGAGTATTTATCTCAGATAACCATTAGTAATTTATTGTTCGGCTTTGATGTTAGTTCTATGCCTACAATTAACAACTTTAACGGTAATGCACATAATGCTTATTTAAGTTTGAGTATTCATTATGGTTACCCAATGTTATTTTTTATTTTTTTAAGCATAAGTCTTTTAATCGTGACAGTTTGTGTAAAAAGAAATTTTTTTGTTTTTATTTTGTTAAGTGTTTTGATTGTTCGATATTGCTCAGATACTGTTGCATTTAACGGTTTTTTCACAGATTATATCTTTTACACGATTGCAGCTTATTGTTTATTTTCGGTAAGATTGTTCAAAGCTCGAAATATTACTTCTGATCAAATACAGTAACCAGGGTAACGCATGTAATTCTCCATTTTTAAGTGGGTGTTAGGTGGAGTAGTATAATGTAATATGTGCCCATTGAGGCAGGTGAGATCGCGAACGTTTCTCATCCACTTAGACATTTATAAGCGCAGTCAGGGAACATTGAGGCTTTAGGTCGATGCATTAGTTACTAGATGTAACTATGGCTGAGAATGCCTGTCAAATCTATAAAGACCACGGTGCCAAAAATCTATTTTGTATGCGCCATATAGGCTTGTGCATGAGGTGTACAGAGCCGAAGTAAACCAAGTATCGTTGTATGATGTACACAGAGATGTTATATGCCGTCCTGAGTGTAGGCCTTAACGTAGTTGAATTCGGGCATAAAAAGTTCGGGTCGAATTTATATTTTAAATCTCATACTTTGTTTAATAAGTGAAAATTTTGTTTTTGTGCACTTTAAATAGGCTTGTTAAATTAAATTAAATTATTAATGGTGTGGTTTTTAAGTGAACTAATTAATGCATCTTATAATTATATTTTATCTAGGAATTTATAATGGATTCAACTGATTTTTCTAATGTGTTAGTTTCAATAATTGTACCGGCCTTCAACGTCGAAAAGTTTATTTCAAAATGTATTGAGTCACTATTGTGTCAAGACTATAACAACATAGAAGTAATTGTTGTTAATGATGGTTCGACAGATAAAACGCCTGATCTTCTGAGTAAGCTTTGTAAGGCGAATTCTATTGTTCGGGTTATACATACAGAAAATCAAGGTGTAAGTTCTGCTAGAAACATCGGTATTAAAGAGTCAAAAGGCGTTTATCTGGTGTTTGTAGATGGAGATGATTACCTAGAAACTGATTTTGTTAGTTATATGCTTAATCTTGTAGAGAGTACGGGGTGTGATTTTTGTCTTTCAACAGAGTGCTATACCAATAAGTATGAAAAGCAAAGCGTTTCCAGTTCTATTAAAACTTTAAATTCAGATGATTCTACCGCCTTACTTTTATCCCCTGACGTGGTTGTTGGTTGTTGGAATAAAATTTTTAAACGCAGTTTTTTAGTTTCTAACGGTATAAGTTTTTCCACCTCTCTCTTTTATGGTGAGGGGTTAACTTTTATTACTCAAGTTTCTCAACTTTCTATTAGTGTCGGAGTTGGAAATAGAAAGGTTTATAATTATCGAAGAAATAATGAAGAATCTGCAACAACAGAGTTTAATATAGAAAAAGTATATAATGGTGAGATAGCTCTTCTCGCCATTAAAGATTCAATTAAGAATGAATCTAAAAAAATAGATTTAATGTTCAACTATCATCTTAGTTTATATCGACTTGGCGCATTGGTTAGAATAAAGTCTAGCCAGAAGGGTGATATATACTCCGAAGATTATAAAAGGTGGCTTGATTATATTCGTAAAAGTACTATTAGTAACCTTTTCTATTGGGAAGTTTCAGCTTATCGTAAATTACTAATGACCAGTGGGTGTATTAGCCCATCACTTTTATCTTCATTAGATAAGGTTAGAAGGCGTCGTATAATGAAAAATAGTGTTAATGGCCAATAAAATTAACGTTTTATAAAATTTTAGTGTTAATAGTGGGAAGTATAAATTTGTGGAAATAGTTAGTGTAATCATCCCAACCTACAATAGGGTGGACTTATTAAAAAAAGCACTCGATAGTGTTTTAAACCAAAACTATCAGCATATCGAAGTTGTCATTGTTGATGACGCATCTACTGACAATACATTGAACTTTTGCAATTCCTTAGATGATGTTCGTATTTCTTACCATAGGTTCGATTCTTCTAAAGGAGGCAATTATGCAAGGAATTTTGGCGTTCAAAAATCAAGAGGTAGTATTATCGCTTTTCTGGACGATGACGATGAATGGTTACCTTTAAAATTAACTGAACAATTACGTATTTTACAAATACAATCTCAGGTTGGTCTAGTTTACACTGGTGCCAGTGTAGTTAATTTGGAGCATGATTTAAAATACAACATAGTTCCCAAAGAGAGAGGTGACCTTTCGCGATCAATATTGACGTACAATCATATTGGTACAACATCTTCCGTTATGATGAGACGTAGCATTTTTGAAGAAGCTGGCATGTTTGACATTGAAATGCCACAACTTCAGGATTACGATTTGTGGATAAGAGTATGTCAAATTTGTAATATTGAATTCATTGACCGTCCATTGATTAATTATTATGTCCATACCAATGGAACGCAGATTACAACTAGCGTAGATAAAAATAAACAATCTATAGAAATGATTGACAAAAAATACGCGGATTTAATATCTACTTTATCAGAAAAAGAGCAGAAGAAGCGTTTCTGTCAACGTTATAATGCTATGGGTAAGCGAAAGCTAAAAAATAACGAAACTACCGAAGCAATAAAATTCTTTATCAGGTCCTTTATGTCCTATCCAAATTTATTAAGTATAAAATTTTTAGTTGCATCATTCTTGCCTTACAAGTTTTTATTGGCAATTAAGCGTAGATTTTAATATAAAGATAAAAACTTTAGATGATGATCAATATCATTTTACAAATTCAAATAACGAGATAAAAAATTATGAAGATCGCAATTTTATCAATGCAGAAAGTTGTAAACTACGGTTCATTTATGCAGTCATTTGCATTGAGAAAAACCATTGAGAGCTTTGGTCATGAGTGCGAATATCTTGATGTTGTTCCTGGCATTCATATGAAAGGGTTCGAACGGAGTAAATCCCTTTATATTAAAAAATTTATAGAACGTTTTATGAACGTTCATATGTTTAAATATCTAAAACAACACCGCTTAATTAGTAAAAGATTCCAAGATGAGTTCTTCGATGAGTTGGGGGTTCTTAAGCGTAAAAACGACACTTATGATATGGTTGTGATAGGAAGTGATGAGGTTTTTAACTTCGCACAACCGACACCTTGGGGCTTCACAGAACAGCTTTATGGCAAAATTAATGAAACAGACAAAGTGATCTCTTATGCAGGCTCATTCGGTCATACAACAATTGCTGAAATCGAGAAGTATGGTGTAAAGGATAAAATAAAAGATTCTATGGGGAGCATGAAATCTATATCAGTTAGAGATAAAAATTCGTTTGGTATAGTAGAAAAATTACTTGGCTCTGCACCGACTATGAATGTTGACCCTGTCTTTATCTATGATTTTTCAAAGCATATAGTCAACATTCCTGAAAAAGACTACATCATCATTTACACTTATCCATCACGAATCTCTGGCCAGCAAGAAATAGATAAAATTGTTGAGTTCGCGAAAAAGTACAATAAAAAACTTATCTCAATCGGATTCTTTTTCCCATGGTGTGACGAAGTTGTTACTCCTCATCCGTTCGAAGTTTTGTCCTACATAAAAAATGCAGACTACGTAATTACAGATACATTTCATGGTACTATTTTTTCTATTATTACCAATAGTAAGTTTGGTACTTTGATTCGAAATACTAATACTCAAAAGCTTACATCTCTTCTAGAAACAATGAAGAGAAAGGATCGTATTATCAATGACATTAATAATCTTGAAGATATTATGTTAAAAGACATCGATTATAGCGATACTAAGGAAGTTATCAAAGCTGAGCGCCAACGTTCACTAGCTTACTTGAAAGAACAGCTATCATAGTATTGTTTTTATCTGTGTTGTGTTCGCTACCACGATACACACTTTTATCTTACAGCATTTATAGTGTTGCTTAATAAACAACAATAGTTAAAATTTTAGTAGGGGTTATGCACAAGTTCTCAGTTCTAATGTCTTTATATGACAAGGAAGTTCCATCATATCTTGACGAGTGCCTTCAAAGTTTATCTGTTCAAACGTTGCCAGCTGCCGAAGTCGTTCTTGTTTTAGATGGCCCTGTAAATATCAGTTTATTGTCTGTAGTTGAGTTGTGGAGAAAAAAACTTAATATCAAAACGGTTCAGCTTGATGAAAATCATGGACTATCGTTCGCACTTAACGTCGGTTTGAGGAATTGTAGCTACGACTATATTGCTCGATTTGATACTGATGATATATGTTTTCCTCAACGCTTCGAAAAGCAAATTTCATTCCTATTAGATAATCCTAGTATTGATATCTGCGGCACTTATGCAGTAGATGTTGATGAAGATGGCAATGAGCTTGGATTACGTAAAGTAAATTCAGAGCCTTCGGAAATTAAAAAATATATCTGGAGCTGTCCTGTCATACATCCCTCGGTTATTTTTAGGAAAGAAATGATCATAAATGTAGGTAGTTACAATAAGGATGCTGCATATCGACAAGATGATTATGATTTATGGATACGTTGTGTAGAGTTTGGCGCAACTTTTTCGAACATTAAAGAGCCGTTGATATATTATAGGTTCCCTGCAGGTTCAGAAAAAAAGAATAATTTCATGGTTGGTTTAAATAGATTTAGATTGGGTATAAAACCGCTAATAAAATATAATCCTAGTGTATTGTCATTTCTTGGTCTTTGCTATCCGATGATAAGGCCTTTGTTACCTAATTTTATGTTATCTTTTTTTAAGATACTTACAAATTCGTTGGACCCTAGAAAAAAATGATATTGATTACAGGAGCTAATGGTTTTCTCGGGCGTCATTTAGTAGGAGCCTTAGACGTTTTAAATTTATCTATTATTGACAGAGGCGCGACTAATTCAAATCCTAAGCATAGGTATACTCAAGCAGAAATTAATAGTAAAGATGATTATTCTAGTGCCATTAGTGGTTGTTCGACAGTTATTCACTGCGCTGCTCGAGTACATGTTATGGGTGACTCGGTGAATAATGCGCTAGAACTATATAGAGAGGTTAATACACTAGGCACGGCAAATCTAGCTCATCAAGCAGCGAAAGCTGGAGTTAAAAGATTTGTTTTTATTAGCAGCATTAAAGTTAACGGTGAGGGTACTGTACTAGGCAAGCCATTCACTTCATCCGATGCACCGTCCCAAGAAGATTTCTACGGGATCTCTAAAGCTGAGGCAGAACAGCAGTTATTTACCATCGGTAAAGAAACCGGGATGGAAATTGTAGTTATTAGACCAACGTTAGTTTATGGTCCTGGGGTTAAAGCAAATTTTGCCTCCTTGATGAACTTAGTATCCAAAGGTATACCATTGCCATTTGGTTGCATTAGAGAAAACCGCCGCAGTTTGGTGTCCGTTACAAATCTAGTTGACCTTATTGTTACTTGTATCGATCATCCCAATGCCGCAAATGAAACCTTTTTAGTATCCGATGATTGTGATGTTTCAACTTCTGAGATGGTGGCACAGATGGCAAAAGCCTTAGGTAAACAGCAATGGCAATTATCAGTGCCTAAATGGTGTTACAAATTGGCAGGTAAGGCACTTGGTAAACAAGATGTTATAGATCGTTTACTTGGTTCTCTCCAAGTGGATATTACTCATACTAAGAATACGCTGGGCTGGGTCCCCCCCCAAAGCTTCGAAGAAGGCTTCAAACAGTGTGCCAACGCATTTTTACAATCAAAACAGAAGTGATTTTTATGATACGATTATTGGATTTCCTAGCTGCTTTCTTTGGTTTGTTACTTTTGTGGCCTGTGTTGCTTGTTGTCACAATCATTGGTTTGTTTGATACTGGTTCTCCTATTTTTGTGCAAACACGTACCGGTCGAAATAAAAAGCCATTCAAACTGATCAAGTTCCGAACTATGTCTGTTGAAACTAAATCAGTTGCTAGTCATTTAGCCAACAATGCATCGATTACTAAACTTGGTGTGTTTTTACGTAAGACAAAAATTGATGAGTTACCACAATTAATTAATGTCGTTAAAGGTGAAATGAGTCTAGTCGGTCCAAGACCTAATTTGTTCAATCAAGAAGAGTTGATTAAAGAGCGTGATGCGTTAGGTGTGTATGAAGTTTTGCCAGGAATCACAGGTCTGGCTCAGGTACAAAACATCGATATGTCTACACCGGTTTTATTAGCTAAAACTGATAAGCAGATGATTGATAGCTTAACAGTTAAAGATTACTTCAAGTACATTATTATGACTGTCACAGGCAGTGGTTCTGGTGACGCGGTAAAGCCTAAATAGTTTCTAATAGGAAGAAAATTAATAATGAAAATTGCAGTTGCTGGCACCGGATATGTAGGTTTATCAAACGCTATGCTTTTAGCACAAAATCATGAAGTTGTTGCAGTCGATATCATATCTGATAAAGTTCAAATGCTTAATAAAAAGATAGTTCCAATTGTTGACACTGAAATTGAAGACTTCTTAGCTAATAAACCTCTCAATTTTAAAGCTACTCTTGATAAAAAATTTGCATATACAGACGCTGAATATGTCATTATAGCTACGCCAACAGATTATGATGCTGAAACCAATTATTTCAATACATCTTCTGTAGAAGCGGTAATAAAAGATGTAATGGAAATAAATTCTACTGCAGTAATGGTTATAAAGTCGACTGTACCTGTTGGTTATACTGCTCGTATTAAAGAAAAGTTGGGTTGTGATAATTTAATTTTTTCACCAGAATTTTTACGAGAAGGTCGTGCATTATATGATAATTTGCATCCGTCTCGCATTATAGTCGGTGAACGTTCAGGACGTGCAGAGATATTCGCAAACCTGCTAGTTGAAGGTGCAATAAAAGAGAACATTGAAGTATTGTTTACTGACTCAACTGAAGCTGAGGCCGTCAAATTATTTTCTAACACTTATTTAGCTCTACGAGTTGCTTACTTTAATGAACTTGACTCTTATGCTGAATCCCATGCTCTAAATGCACGTCAAATTATTGAAGGTGTAGGTTTAGACCCGCGTATCGGAAATCATTATAATAATCCTTCATTTGGCTATGGTGGTTATTGCTTGCCTAAAGACACAAAGCAATTGCGAGCTAACTATGCTGATGTTCCTAACAACATTATTAGTGCGATTGTTGAATCTAATACGACACGTAAAGACTTTGTTGCAGAATCAATTTTCAAACGTAATCCAAGCCGGGTTGGTATTTATCGTTTAATCATGAAGTCGGGTTCTGATAACTTCAGAGCATCGAGTGTTCAAGGGATAATGAAGCGCTTAAAGGCAAAAGGCATTGAAGTGGTTGTGTATGAGCCCGTTTTACAAGAAGAGGAATTCTTTCACTCTAAAGTCATTAAATCACTTGAAGAGTTTAAAGCTAGTTGCGATGTGATTGTTTCAAATCGTATGGTTGATGAAATACGTGATGTTGCAGATAAAGTATACACTCGTGATTTATTCGGTTCTGATTAATATTAGTTGTTAAGTTTGCAGAATAGATCTATCTATTATGATTTTAGCGCTAGGGTATTGATTTATAACCATTAGCGCTTTTAATTTCTGTCTCAATATTAAAAAAATCTATAAAAATGTGTCTCAGCAGCTTTTTTCAACACTTTTTCTATATTTTTAGAGAAGTGAACAAGTTAAGTTTTTCTTCGTGTTTTTTCATATTCTCACATATAATACCCTAAGCTAATTACATGAATTACTCATATTTTTCTGTATATAGTATATTGGTTAGGGGCTGGTATTTAAAAAGTAATCCACTATGATTTTTAAGTTTATGGAGCGGAAAATGGATTTTTTGCAAAGTTTGTTTAGTTTAGAGCGCAGTCAGAAGCGTTTAGTGAGTATCGCGATTGATACAGTTTTTCTAAGCTTTGCTTTTTGGACTGCACTATTAGTCAGAGTTGATGATGTCAGTGTGCTACTTAATGCGCATTACTGGGCTTTGCTCGCTACAATCATCCCGTTCAGCATTTTAGCATTCGTCAAGCTCGGTTTATATCGCGCCGTACTGCGTTATATGAGCTTACAAGCAGTAACGGCTATTTTGCTTGGTACTGTCGCATCAACTGTTACTTTAGTGTTCGTATCTTATTTTTCCGAGGCATCTCTGCCTCGAACTGTTCCAATCATATATGCCATGTTTGCTTTGGTGTTTGTCGGGGGCTCTCGTGCTCTTGTTCGCTCCTTAGTTGGCTCCGGTATTAAACGCAACGGTGAGCCTGTTATCATCTATGGTGCTGGAGTTAGTGGCCGTCAATTGCTTAATTCACTTGTATTAAGCCATGAATATTATCCTTATGCTTTTGTCGATGATGATGAAGCGCTACATGGCAGTGTAATACAAGGTGTTCATGTTCATTCACCTTTAATCATACGTAAACTTATCAAGCAAAAAGCAGCAACGAAAGTACTGTTGGCAATACCGAGTGCGACCAGAGCTAAACGAAAGGAAATTCTTGATCGTTTAGAGCCATTATCTACTCAAGTATTAACTATCCCAGCCATGGCAGACTTGGTGAGTGGTAATAAACTTTACAGTGATATTAAAGAAGTTGATATTGATGACTTGCTAGGACGAGATGCTGTCGCGCCTAGAGAAGATTTATTAACTGCTAATATCACAGGTAAAGTGGTTATGGTAACTGGCGCAGGTGGGTCTATTGGCTCAGAACTATGTCGTCAAATTTTAAAGCAATCACCCAAAAAATTAGTGTTATTTGAACTGTCTGAATATTCTCTTTATGCCATTGAAAGAGAGTTATCAGCAACAGCAAAAGAGCTTGGCCTCAATGTACGTATTTTGCCGATGATGGGCTCGGTTCAACGTGAGAATCGTGTCCAAGCGATTATGGAATCTTTTGGTGTTCAGACTGTATATCACGCTGCGGCTTATAAGCATGTTCCACTTGTTGAGCACAATGTTGTCGAAGGAATTCGCAATAATGTTTATGGCACATTAAATACAGCAAGAGCTGCTATTGCAGCGAAAGTTGAAACTTTTGTTTTAATCTCAACGGATAAAGCGGTTCGTCCAACGAATGTGATGGGGACAACCAAACGGATGGCTGAGCTTGTGTTACAAGCTTTTTCAAAAGAGAAGAATGAGACCCGTTTTTGTATGGTCAGGTTTGGTAATGTATTGGGTTCATCAGGATCAGTAGTGCCGCTATTTAGAACCCAAATTGCTAATGGCGGCCCTGTTACAGTTACGCACCCTGAAATTACCCGTTTCTTTATGACAATACCTGAAGCATCGCAGCTTGTTATTCAGGCAGGCGCTATGGGTAAAGGCGGTGATGTTTTTGTTCTCGATATGGGTAAGTCAGTGAAAATTATCGATTTAGCCAGTAAAATGATCCGACTGAGCGGTTTTGATGTCCGTGATGAGTTTAACCCCGAAGGCGAAATAGCCATTGAATATAGTGGATTACGCCCGGGTGAAAAACTCTATGAAGAATTGCTTATTGGTGATGATGTCACGGGTACCGAGCACGAAAGAATTATGACTGCTAATGAGGTTCACCTTTCATGGGCCGAGTATTCTAAAATACTCGAGCGTTTAGATATAGCTTGTCATGCTTTTGACCACGAAACTATTCGCGATATTTTGTTAAAAACTCCCACAGGTTTTGCGCCTACTGATGGTATTTGTGATTTATTATTTCAGCAAACTGAAAAGAATACACAAGCACACACAAATATCATCAATTTAGCTTAATTTTGAAAATATCTAACTATCAGATTTTATAAGGATGATTGATTCATGAAAGTTGTTATTCCCGTAGCAGGCCTTGGCACACGAATGCTTCCTGCCACCAAAGCTATCCCAAAAGAAATGCTGCCTATCGTGGACAAACCGCTTATTCAGTATATCGTTAATGAATGTGTTGAAGCAGGTGTTAAAGAAATAGTACTGGTGACTCATGCCAGTAAAAATGCCATTGAAAACCACTTTGATAAATCTTACGAGCTTGAATCAACGCTTGAAAAGCGTGTTAAACGTCAGCTGTTAGAAGAAGTTCAGTCTATTTGTCCTAAAGATGTAACCATCATGCATGTTCGCCAAGGTGAAGCTAAAGGGTTAGGGCATGCGGTGTTATGTGCTAAACCTTGTATCGGTAATAACCCTTTTGCCGTAGTACTGCCTGATGTAATTTTAGATGAGTATACCGCAAACCAAAAAACTGAAAATTTAGCCGCGATGATGGCGCGCTATCATACTAGCTTTGCTAGCCAGATTATGGTTGCCCCTGTACCAGACCATGAAGTGAATAAATACGGTATCGCAGATTGTAATGGAGAAGAGATTGCTCCAGGTGACTCGGCTAAAATCAAAGCTATGGTAGAAAAACCAGCTATTGGCAGCGCACCGTCAAACTTAGCGGTTGTTGGCCGTTATGTTCTATCTGAAAAAATCTGGAATTTGTTAGCTAAAACGCCAGCAGGTGCAGGTGGTGAAATTCAGCTGACAGACTCGATTGATATGCTGATTGAGCAAGACACAGTTGAAGCGTTTAACATGACCGGTAAATCACACGATTGTGGTGATAAGTTAGGTTATATGAAAGCATTTGTTGAATATGGCTTACGTGATAAAAAATTGGGTAAAGACTTTAAAGCTGAACTTAATGCTTTGATCAACGCCTTTTAGCTAGCTACTAGTTAACCGATAAATATACAAATACTAGGCCTTAAGTGAAAACTTGAGGCCTTTTTTGTTTTTAAACTTTAAAGGCTTTTTATACAAATTTGTATTCAAGTGAATTTTTTTCAGGCTGTATATTTCAGGATCTTATATTTACAAATTTAGTACTTTCAATTATATACACCGCAATTGTTTTAGCTGAAGCAACAGGAGATTAACAGCTTTAAATGATAGAACTTGAACGTATGCATGACGCTATTGGCCTGTACCTCATTGGCACTTTACAACTTCCGGGTCGTTTTTTGAGCACTACAATTGTGTTACTTATTTTGTATGCTAAGTTAGTGGTATCTAAATCATAAAATGGATTTTATATGCGGATATTACATCATGGCGCTGTGAATGGCATCACCGGCTCATGTCATCAATTAGATGTGAATGAGTCAGGTGTTGTTTCAAGTTACCTTATCGATTGCGGCTTGTTTCAAGGGGCTGAAACAGCTGGTAACTCTTCGGCGCAGCAATTACAGATTGATTTTGATATTAGTGCGGTGCAAGCGCTCATTTTGACTCATTGCCACATTGATCATGTGGGACGCATACCGTATCTCATTGCTGCAGGCTTTAATAAACCCATATACGCAACAACTGCCACAGCAGCTTTGTTACCTTTGGTAATCGAAGATGCCCTTAAAGTTGGTGTTACCCGCGACAAAAAATTAATTAAAACGTTTTTGAAAAAACTGCGAGCTCTTATTCGTCCTGTTGAATATAATCAATGGGTTAGTCTTAAGCTTAATACTATTTCTAGCGCTTCCCTTAACGCTAGCTTAAGTCACAAACATTGCTCCAACTCTAAAGCGAATTCTCATGCTTTCGCTAGTCCTGCAGCCAAGAATAATGCTGTGCCATCTCAGTGTGATGTCTCTTCAATCAAGCTTAAATTTAAACCTGCGGGGCATATTTTAGGCTCGGCGTATGTTGAGTTTGACTTGATGGGTAAGGATAAACACAGAGTGGTATTTTCTGGTGATTTAGGCGCAACTTATACCCCTTTATTAGCGAGTCCCCGTAGCCCTTATCGTGCAGATACCTTAGTGATTGAGTCTACTTATGGGGATAAAAACCACCAAGGTCGCAAGCACCGCACTCAACAGCTCAAGCAGATCGTGACTAAATGCGTGGCGGACAAAGGCGTAGTGTTAATACCTGCATTTAGTATTGGCCGCACCCAAGAATTATTATACGAATTTGAACAAATCATTAATCGCAACCCAGATAACGCTATGTGGGAACAAATTGATATTATTGTTGACTCACCTATGGCGGCTAAATTCACCGAGAAGTACCTTGAGTTCCAGCAATTATGGGATAAAGAAGCTAAAAAGGTGGTTAGCACTGGCCGGCATCCCTTAGATTTTAAGCAGCTATATACCATAGACAGCCATAAAGACCATTTAACTGTGATTAATTACCTGAGCAATCGTAGCAAACCTGCAATTGTTATTGCGGCATCAGGTATGTGTAGTGGCGGGCGAATAATGAATTACTTACAGCGTTTTTTAGGTATGCCAACAGCAGATGTATTATTTGTCGGTTATCAAGCGCATGGTACCCCGGGGCGCGATATTCAAACTTACGGACCTAAAGGTGGGTATGTGGTGCTTGATGATACCAGAATCGATATTAAAGCAGGGGTTTATACCATTAGTGGTTATTCTGCCCATGCAGACCAAACTAATTTAGTTAATTTTGTAAAACGCATGCATCACAAGCCTAAGCATATTCGCATTGTTCATGGTGATGAAGAAGCTAAGCTAGCCTTGGCTGAAAAATACCAGCAATTATTACCTGATTGTAAGGTCGTCATAGGCAAAGAGTAATAGTCTCCTTTATTGCAAACTCTTAAGGAGTTGGCTTTCAAGTTAATAGCTTTTAAGTTAAAGGCTTTTAGTTATAGGTTTTTAGTTATTGGCTTTCAAATTTTTGGCTATCCAAGAGAGTTGCTTTATCGAATTTTGTTGCAGCGTTAGTAGTGACCTTGACGGTCAATGAAGCATGCTATATTCGATATAATGTAAATACTTTTTCTGTTTGAGTTAGCGTCACTATTTAAGTTAATCAAGCTTGTTTTTCATCCCACCTTTTTTATCATCAATAATTCCTCCTTCATTTTGCCTCACTTGTGCCACTTACAGACACAAGCTGTCCGCGACGAGTTACTTTGCAAACCTTTCATTCCTTTATATTCCTTTTCGTTATACTAAACTCACCATTAATAACTTTTACTATTATTTGATGCTGGTAATATAATTATATGTAAATTCAGCTTAACAATTATTAAAGGGATGACTCTGACATTTGGGTCTCTTTTTCTCATATGAATTATTGAAGGTTTATTGGAACTGATATGTCGACACAATTGACTCATTTAAAGCAACTTGAAGCAGAATCCATACAAATCATGCGTGAAGTCGCCGCTGAATTTGATAATCCCGTGATGTTGTACTCAGTGGGCAAAGACTCCTCAGTATTGCTTCATTTGGCTCGAAAAGCCTTTTACCCAGGAAAAATTCCATTCCCGTTGATGCACGTCGATACCAACTGGAAATTTAAAGAAATGATCGCTTTTCGTGATCAAATGGCCGAAAAATATGGTTTTGATTTAATTGTGCATAAAAATCCCCGCGGAGTGGCGATGAATGTTGGCCCCTTTACACATGGTAGTGCCAAACACACCGACATTATGAAGACTGAAGGGCTTAAACAAGCGCTAGATGAACATGGTTTTGACGCTGCTTTTGGTGGTGCAAGACGTGATGAAGAAAAGTCTCGCGCTAAAGAGCGTGTTTATTCATTCCGCGACGGTAAGCATCGCTGGGACCCCAAAAACCAGCGACCAGAACTTTGGAACATTTATAACGGCAAGGTTGATAAAGGCGAGAGTATTCGTGTATTTCCGCTTTCAAACTGGACTGAGCTGGATATCTGGCAATACATTTACCTTGAAGGCATTGAAATCCCATCTTTGTACTTATCAAAGCCTCGTCCAGTGGTAGAGCGTGATGGCACCTTAATTATGGTCGATGATGAACGTATGCCAATTGAACCTAATGAAGTGGTAGAACAAAAAATGGTTCGTTTTCGCACTTTAGGCTGTTACCCATTAACGGGCGCAGTGGAATCAGAAGCGACAACTCTACCTGAAATTATTCAAGAGATGTTGTTATGCACCACATCTGAGCGACAAGGTCGAGTTATTGACAATGACTCAGCAGGCTCAATGGAGAAGAAAAAAATGGAAGGATATTTCTAATAACAGAAATATATCTATTTTAATCCATCTAGTTAACCCTAAAGAATTGATGAAGCTGCGCAGCATGTACGGCGATAGCTAAGGAAAAGTAATGAGTGATAGCACAAGGTTAATCGCATCTGATATCGAAGCATATCTAAATGTTCATGAAAATAAAGACATGCTCAGAGTATTAACGTGTGGCAGTGTTGATGACGGTAAATCTACGTTAATTGGTCGTTTATTGTTTGATAGCAAAATGATTTTTGAAGATCAAATGGCGGCCATTGAGAAAGATTCAAAGCGCTTTAATACCACTGATGAAGCTTTCGATTTAGCATTATTAGTTGACGGTTTGCAGTCTGAGCGTGAGCAAGGGATCACCATTGATGTTGCTTATCGCTATTTTGCTACTGAGCAACGTAAATTTATCATTGCTGATACACCAGGCCATGAGCAGTACACCCGTAATATGGCGACCGGCGCATCGACATCTGATTTAGCGATTATTTTGATTGATGCTCGCCATGGGGTTCAAGTTCAAACTCGCAGACACAGTTTTATTTGTTCACAATTAGGCATTAAGCACGTTGTTATCGCGATTAATAAAATGGATGCCGTTGATTATGACCAATCCGTTTATCAAAATATTAAGAAAGACTACCGTGAATTTGCCCAAGATTTAGCCTTTGATGATATCCGTTTTGTGCCTATTTCTGCTTTAAAAGGCGATAACGTCGTCAACGAAAGTGACAATATGAAATGGTATCCAGGTTCTACGTTACTTAAGTTGCTTAATACGGTATCTATTACTGAAGATACCAATGCCTCTTTCCGTTTTCAGGTTCAATATGTTAACCGCCCAAACCTGAACTTTAGAGGCTTTTGCGGCACTGTAGCGTCAGGTGAAATCCGGGTAGGTGACACCATAGTTGCACTACCATCAGGTAAAGAAAGCAAAATTAAATCGATAGTGACCTTTGATGGTGACTTAAAAAAAGCCTCAGCTGGTATGTCAGTAACGCTTACCTTAGAGGATGAAATTGATGTTGGCCGCGGTGACATGCTTGTTAGGCCCCATGATCAACCTCATTCATCTAATCACCTTGAAGCTGATGTTGTTTGGATGGCTGAAGAACCACTGCAACTAGACCGTGAGTATGAAATCAAAGCGGGCAGCAAGTCGGTATACGGTTATGTGGATGCTTTTAACTTTAAAGTTGATGTTAATACATTAGCTACCGAAAGTACCCAACAACTGGCACTCAATGAAATGGGTAACTGTCATTTTACCTTAACAGCGCCAGTTCAATTTGACTCATACAGCCAAAATCGTTCAACGGGCGCATTTATTATTATTGATAGACTGACCAACGTGACAGTGGGCGCAGCAATGATCCGCTCGGCGGTTGAAGGCGAGGTAAGTTCAAAGCACCAATACTCTGAGTTTGAAGTTGAGTTCAATGCATTAGTACGTAAGCACTTTCCGCATTGGGGAGCCAAAGTGATTGGCTAGCTTGTAGGGTGATGTAATTGCAATGAGTTGTTTTTATCACATGTAAACCGCTAGCTAACGCTTAACCAATATAAACAGCCAAGGCTATTGCAAGTTACTCTTTCGCAAGCGAATTATAAAACATGGCTGCGAATACTGAGGAAACCACACATTGATAGAGTTAATAGTAGTGATGGCACTGATTAATACGGTGCTTATTCTTTCGTTAAAAGTGTGTGGTGCTCTTTAGTCCTATTTTTTTACTTACTTAGCGTGAACCATTGTTATATGTCAATTGAAGCCTACGTTACAGTATTTATTTTTGTTGCCACCATTATGGCATTATTACGCTTTCAGAATCGGCCTGGCGCCGTTTTTGGCGTAACCTTATTATTATTAGTGGCTTCAGGCTTAGTAACCCAGCAACAGCTGTTGTCTAGTATTGCTAATCCTGGGTTGATCACTTTAGTGTTATTGATCATTTGCTCTTTCGCATTAGAAAAAACCCGTCTCTTACGCCTTATAGCCTCTAAAGTGATTTTAAAAAGCTACAAGGCTACTTTTATTCGGCTGTTTTCGTTAACAACAATCAGTTCTGCTTTGTTAAATAATACCGCGGTCGTGGCGACACTACTTTCGCCGATTCGAAATAACCCACACCATTTTGCTAGTCGATTATTACTGCCCTTGTCCTATGCAGCCATTTTAGGGGGAACATTAACCCTGATTGGTACATCTACTAATTTAATTATCAACAGTCTCTATTTGGATACTGCAGGGCAATCGTTATCTTTTTTCTCATTTACAGCCATTGGTTGTTTATTGGTTGTTGGTTGTGGTGGGGTATTGGCCTTTTCTGTTCGATTTTTACCTGAAAATGCGCCCGTGTCGGATTGTAGTAAGGGCTATTTTATTGATGCCAAAATAACCGAGCATTCTGAGTTAATAGGAAGAACTGTCGAAAACAATGGCTTGCGCAATTTAGAGTCATTATTTTTGGTGGAAGTGGTGCGTGATGGATGTTTAATCAGCCCTGTTTCTCCTAGTGAAATACTCAGGCAAGATGACAGATTAATTTTTTCAGGTGACATAACTAAGGTTGAGCAACTAGCTCAGTTTTCGGGCCTTAAAACCTTTGCTCACCAAAATGAACTGACAACCGCCAATTTAACTGAAGTGGTTGTGCGACCTGAAAGCATTTTAATTAGAAAAACACTTAAACATGTTGGCTTCAGAGCCTTATTCGATGCTGCTGTTGTTGCGATTAGACGTGATGGTGAGCAAGTGTCGGGTAAGTTAGGTGAAGTGTGCATTAAAGCGGGTGATTTTTTAGTACTTGCTGTCGGTGAAGATTTTAAATCTCGCCGTAATATCAGTAAAAACTTTATCTTTTTGAGTGGTGTTGAAACTGAAGTTAGATTAAATGGCTGGCGGGCGTGGTTAGCGGTGGGAGGTTTTGTTTCTACTGTTGCGTTAGCGGCTTTGGGATGGGTTGAATTATTTCAAGGGTTAGTGATTTTACTTGGCTGTCTTATTTTATCTCAGTCGATTAGCGTTAATGAAATTATGCGTAGGTTGCCCATTGATATTTGGTTAATTGTTTCTGCGGCGATTTTGTTATCTCATGCATTGGCCAATGCCGGTGTTGTGAGCTTGTTGGGTGATTGGATAAGTGATGGATTTGACAGTAATCATGTTTACTTAGCTTTGATTATTATTTATTTTTTAACTTGGTTTATGACAGAACTTGTCACCAACAATGCTGCGGCCGCACTGATGTTTCCAATTGCCTACAGTGTGGCGTTGGGTTTTGGGGTCGATGTCTTACCGTTTGTTATGACGGTTGCATTTGCCGCCAGTGGCAGTTTTATTAGCCCCTATGGATATCAAACCAATTTGATGGTGTTTAACGCCGGTCAGTATAAGTTTAACGACTTTATTAAAGTCGGTTTGCCCGTCAGTATAGTTTATGGCGCAATTGTTATTCTGGCAGTGCCATATTTCTTTCCTTTTTAACGGCTTAAGTATTACAAGGATTTACCATGTCACAAACGCCTTATCAGTCTATTGACGTTAGCGCTGAAAAATCAACCGATGTTGTCTGGCACCTTACAAGTGTTAGCCATGATGAACGCGCCAAGCTCAATGGGCATAGCGCTGCGGTGTTGTGGTTTACAGGGTTAAGTGGCTCAGGTAAATCTACCGTCGCCAATGCTGTAGATAAAATGCTTTATGATTTGGGCTGTAAAACGTACGTGTTAGATGGTGATAACGTTCGTCATGGCTTAAATGGCGATTTAGGTTTTAGTGATACTGACCGAGTTGAAAATATTCGTCGTATTGGTGAAGTGTCAAAGCTATTTGTGGATGCTGGGTTGATTGTTTCTACAGCATTTATCTCGCCATTTTTACAAGACAGAGAAATGGTGCGATCGCAGCTTAATCAAGGGCAGTTTATTGAGGTGTTTATTGATACACCTATTACAATTTGTGAGCAGCGAGACCCTAAAGGGCTTTATAAAAAAGCACGAGCGGGTGAGATTAAACACTTCACAGGTATCGACTCGGATTATGACATCCCTTTAACGCCTGAAATCCACGTTAAAACGGCCGAAAAAGACATTGAAGCCTGCGCCAAGCAAGTGATTAACTATTTAATTGCTAATCACTACATCACTACATCACTGTGAAGTGATATGTCGATGGATTTTGATGTTTAATTCTATTCCCATAATGAATCTGCAGTATGGGAAGTAAGTTATTTTATTTTATTACTAACAGCTAACAGCTAACAGCTAACAGCAGTATCAGCACTTCAGCTCAAACAAACCTCATCTTAACTCTTAATGTCAGCGCCTTTTGTAACTTCGCCTATAAAGCCGCTGGCATTAGCAAGACCTGTTTCATCGTGTTGAGTCATGTCCACATTGCGCCAAAGTTAACTACAGATAAGTTATTTAGCTAATACTAAATCGGTCACCGAAATTCAATTTAGTGCGACATAATTCGAACTCAATGATGTCCTGCCAATAAATATGGTTAAACTTGGCTAAAAATTAGGTAAACTTAGCCACAGTGAATAAAAGCATTCGATTTATAAAATGAGCTGTGGGCGATGTATTATTAGATAGTAGCTCGTAGTTGTTTCATTGGAGTAATAATGTCTCGTAAGTATTTTGGCACCGATGGGGTGCGTGGCAAAGTGGGTGAGTTTCCGATTAACCCATCGTTTGCGATGAAGTTAGGTTGGGCGGCAGGTACGGTTTTAGCCTCTGCTGGTACCAAAGAAGTGATTATTGGTAAAGATACCCGTATCAGTGGTTATATGCTTGAAACGGCAATGCAAGCTGGCTTTTCTGCGGCTGGTATTAATTGTGCGTTAGTTGGGCCTATGCCGACACCTGCGATTGCCTATTTAACATCGACTTTTAGAGCCGATGCAGGCGTGGTGATTAGTGCGTCACACAACCCTTATTATGACAATGGCATTAAGCTGTTCTCAAATTCAGGCACTAAGCTTAATGATGCGCAAGAGTTAGAAATTGAGCATTTACTAGATCAAGCGATTAATCACGGCGCCATGACGTGTGTAGATTCTGCAAAGCTAGGTAAAGTACGTAGGATCAGCGATGCTGCTGGGCGTTATATTGAATTCTGTAAAGGCACGTTTGATAAAAACAAGTCATTAATGGGCCTCAAGATAGTGGTGGATTCAGCTAATGGCGCGGCATATCACATTGCTAAAGAAGTGTATGCTGAACTTGGCGCTGAAGTGATTAGTATCAATGATAAGCCTGATGGTTTAAATATTAATGAACGTTGTGGTGCAACCCATTTAGATAGTCTTCAAACTGCTGTCATGGTTCATGAAGCTGATTTGGGCATTGCTCTTGATGGTGATGCCGACAGGGTGTTGTTTGTTGATCACAATGGTCACGCTGTAGACGGTGATGAGATATTATTTATCTTGGCACAAGCGGCTAAAACTTCTGGTGAGCTAAGTGGCGGTGTCGTTGGTACATTAATGTCGAACTTAGGGCTAGAGCTAGCACTTAAAGAAATGGATATTCCTTTTGTTCGTGCAAAAGTTGGCGATCGTTATGTTGTTGAGCAACTTAAAAATACCGGTTGGCTTTTAGGTGGTGAAGGTTCAGGCCATATATTAAGCCTTAAACATACCACCACAGGTGATGGTATTGTTGCTTCGCTTCAAGTGTTAAATGCTTTGATTGATTCAGGTAAAAACTTATCGGAAGTCAAATCTGGCATGACTAAACTGCCGCAAATTTTGATTAACGTGCGCCTTAAAGCAGATAACGCTGATGAAATTATTGCATCTGAGCAGGTTCAGGCAGCTGTTAAGGCTGCTGAGGTTGTTATGGGTGATAATGGCCGCGTCTTGTTACGAAAATCAGGCACAGAGCCGTTAATTCGCGTTATGGTTGAATCAACTTGTGAAGATATGACGCAGACTCAAGCTCAAAGTCTTGCCGATGCAGTATCTGCAGCTAATTGATTTATTAGCTTGAACCTCATTGTTTAGTCGGGGTTAACTGACTTAACGAAATACAAATTAAAAATGCCAGAGCGATGCTCTGGCATTTTTGTTTTATTTGTTACTATATAGGTAATAAAGCGCATTCCTTCAGTGTTTGCGATATAGAATTAGGTCAGATATAAGAATGATTTTGATAACCGGTGGGGCGGGGTTTATTGGCAGCGCACTAATACGCTACCTTATAAATCACACTCAAGAGCAAGTGTTAAATCTTGACGTGTTAACTTACGCAAGTAATTTAGATGCTTTAAAAGAGGTTTCTGACTCACCTCGTTACCACTTTGTTCAAGCTAATATTTGTGATGCTGAGGCGTTGCAGAGAATTCTCGAACATTATCAACCTTCAGTTGTGATGCACTTAGCGGCAGAGAGTCATGTTGATCGTTCTATTTCAGGACCTTCGGAGTTTATACAAACTAATATTGTAGGTACTTTTCAGTTGCTTGAAGCATCTAGAACATACTGGCACAAGATGAGTGGTGACAAAAAATCTCAATTTCGTTTCCTTCATATTTCTACTGATGAGGTTTATGGTGATTTATCGCCAACAGATGAACCTTTCTCTGAATCATCCCCATATGCACCAAGTTCACCTTATTCGGCATCAAAAGCTTCTGCAGATCATTTAGTCAGTGCTTGGCATCGAACCTATGGTCTCCCTATTATCATCAGTAATTGCTCTAATAATTACGGTGCTTATCAATTTCCTGAAAAATTAATTCCGCACATGATTTTAAGTGCCTTAGCTGGCAAGTATTTACCGGTTTATGGTGATGGCTTACAAGTCAGAGATTGGCTGTTTGTTGATGATCATGTCGATGCTTTATATAACGTCATCAAAAAAGGGCAAGTCGGGCAAACCTATAATATCGGTGGAAATAACGAATACACTAATATTGATGTGATTAATCTGATCTGTGATTTGCTGGAGGAGTTAGCACCAGAATACAAAACAGGCGATCAATTTAGGGATTTGATCACATACGTTAACGATCGACCAGGTCATGATAAACGTTATGCTATTGATGCTTCTAAAATCAAAAATGATTTAGCTTGGTCAGCGAAAGAAACCTTTATAACAGGCCTTAGAAAAACGGTTAAATGGTATATCGCGAATGCTGGGATGTGGTTAACTTTACCTCAAAATACTCTGTCTAAAAATCATATTGATATTGATTGTGTGTGTGAAGAAGAAAGCATTAAAAGTATTAATGATGGTGAAAAGGGCAATGCTGATGCACAAAATTAGTCAGCAAGCCTATAAAGGAGTCGTATTGGCGGGAGGCACTGGTAGCCGTTTATTTCCGCTTACTTTAGGTACGTCTAAACAACTATTGCCTGTGTATGACAAGCCCATGATTTATTACCCCATTTCTGTGTTAATGCTGGCAGGTATAAAAGATGTGTTAATCATCAGTACCGAAGAAGATTTATCAAGCTTTAAAAGACTACTTGGTACTGGTGAAAGGTTCGGTATTAACCTTAGTTATGAGGTACAAGCAGCACCTGAAGGTATTGCGCAATCACTGATTATCGCAGAAGACTTTATTGCTGAAGATAATGTGGCTTTAGTGTTGGGCGATAACATTTTTTATGGCCATCATTTTAGAGATAAGCTACTAAATGCTGCCTCCAAAGCTAAAGGCGCGACGATTTTTGGTTATCATGTTTGCGACCCAGAACGTTTCGGTGTGATAGAGTTTGACGCTGACGGTAAAGCGCTCAGTATTGATGAAAAACCATCATTGCCTAAATCTCAATATGCCGTAACAGGCTTATACTTTTTCGATAATGACGCCATTAACATAGCTAAATCTATTACTCCTTCAGCCCGAGGGGAGCTTGAAATTACCGATGTGAACATGGCTTATTTACAGCGTGGTGATTTAAGTGTTGAAACCTTAGGTCGTGGTTTTGCCTGGTTAGATACCGGTACGCATGATTCGTTACTTGAAGCGAGTCACTTTGTGCAAACCGTTGAGAAAAGACAAGGTTTAAAGGTCGCTTGTTTAGAAGAAATTGCCTACGGCAATGGTTGGCTCACTCGAGATGAATTAATTATCCAGGCCAAGTTTCATTACAAAACCGCTTATGGTGATTACTTAATGTCATTATGCAAGGAACACCAATTTTGAAGGTTATTGATACTAAGATTGCTGACGTTAAAATGATTGAACCTTCAGTGTTTAATGATGCTCGTGGCTATTTTGTCGAGACTTTCCAAGCCGATAGATATCGGCGTTTGCTAGGTATCGATAAAGCGTTTGTTCAGGATAACTACTCTCGCTCTAGAAAAGGTGTTTTGCGTGGCTTACACTATCAAAAAGTTAATCCTCAAGCTAAATTGGTTCGTGTTGTGAGAGGTACCATTTTTGATGTGGCCGTTGATATTCGCAAAGGCTCAGTTACCTTTGGCCAATGGGTCGGCGTAGAGTTAACAGAGACTAATATGCGCCAGCTTTATATCCCTGAAGGTTTTGCTCATGGATTTGTCGCGCTCACTGAAATAGCTGATGTGGAATATAAATGCACAGATTATTATGACCCCAGTAATGAAGCTTGTATTAAGTGGAATGATCCTGATTTAGGCATTACTTGGCCCATTAAAAGTGTCATATTGTCTGACAAAGACGAGAAAGGATTGCGATTTAAGGACCTGTTAAAGTGAAGTGTTGGTTAGTTGGTGCGAGTGGTCAATTAGGGCAATGTTTACAACAAGCGTTGATAGACAATCAGGCTTTTTCATCTATTGATCTGGTTAAATCAGTCCACACAAACCCTGACTATCCTAGTTCGGAATCTTTTAGCTTGAAAGCCTCGAGAACGAAATCGTTCAAGCTTGATATCACCGATTTTGATGCGGTAAAGCTCTTTGTTCTTACTCATAAGCCTAAACTCATTATCAATACAGCAGCTTATACTGAGGTAGATAATGCGGAGTCGAATATTGATAAGGCTTATAATGTTAATCATAAAGGCGCTAGAAATTTAGCCTTAGTAGCTAATCAATCCAATATCCCTATTATTCATATTTCGACTGATTTTGTATTTGATGGACAAGCGACAATACCCTATCTTGAGGCTCACTCTTCGCGTCCCATAAATGTGTATGGCGCGTCAAAACGTCAAGGTGAGTTAGCTATTCAACAAGCGTGTTCTCAGCATGTCATTATTCGAACATCTTGGTTAATCAGCGAATATGGTAATAATTTTGCTAAAACCATTATTAGACTCGCTCAGAATAGAAATGAGTTACGTATTGTTGATGATCAAATGGGCTGCCCGACATCAGCACATGATTTGGCTGACGCTATCCTTACCCTTTCGATGAAAATTGCAGAGGGTAAATATCACTGGGGAACTTTTCATTATTGTGGCTCTTCGCCGACGACTTGGTTTAGGTTATCAAGTGCGATTGTTGCTGAAGCGATGAGTCAGGGTAAGTTAACTGCATCACCTAAGCTCGTTGCTATAAATACTGAAGATTTCCCACTTCCTGCTAAACGTCCACAATATTCCGCTCTAGATTGCAGTAAAATAGCTAAGACTTGGGGGGTGAAAATTTGTGATTGGCAGCATGCTTTAAAGCGCATTGTAAGCCAGTTATAAAGATTGCTCTGGGAGATAAGCTTGAAAGAAACTCTTTTTGATGAGCCCTTTGTGCTAAGCCCTTTGAGGCAAGGACTTTGTGCTAAGGACTTTGAGACAAGGACTTTGAGACAAGGACTTTGAGACAAGGACTTTGAGACAAGGACTTTGTGCTAAGGACTTTGTGCTAAGGACTTTGAGACAAGGACTTTGTGCTAAGGACTTTGAGACAAGGCCTTTGAACCAAAAGATGTGATAGCAATAGCAGGCTATTCCTATCACACAAGCGTATTAGCCAAAATAAGCTTTAAGCACTTATACTCGTAAAACAACTCATCACTAAGTACTTATCACTAAGTACTTATCACTTCGCATTAGCACTCAACACATAGCAACTCATTACTTAGTACTTATCACTAAGTACTTATCACTTCGCATTAGCACTCAACACATAGCAACTCATTACTTAGTACTTAGCACTAGCACTTAACACATACCAACTAACATCTATCGCTTTACCATTCTCGCCACATACATGCCGTCTGAATTCGCTTTATTAGGCCACACTGTAATGTGTTTTTGTTGAGCTTGGGTGAATGGGTGTGTACTCAACACGAGATCAAAGTTTGGGTTGTGTTGTAAAAATTGCGCTACCACTTGTTCGTTTTCTATCGGTGATAATGAGCAAGTGGCATACACAAGGTGCGCGCCTGTTTTAACGGCTTTTGAACTACGAGACAATATATCAAGCTGCAGTTCTGATTTATTATCTACGCAGCTTCTATCATCAATCCAGCGCATGTCTGGGTTTCTACGCCAAGTGCCTGTGCAGCTGCATGGGGCATCCACTAAAACACCATCAAAACTGTTAGCGTCGACTGGCAAGTCGTCGCTTTTCCAGCGTGCAACAGTAATGCCTTTGAAGTTTGCTCTTTTGGCGCGCTTTTTAAGCTCTTCTAACGCTTTTGAGCGAATATCCGAAGACACAATAGAGCCGGTTAGTTTGGCTTTTGAACTTGAACTTAAATTTGAGCTCGCATTTTGTAACATAAGTGAATGAAGCTGTAAGGTTTTTCCGCCTGCGCCACTGCAAGTATCCCACCATTTCTCATCAGCCTTTGGCTGACAAGTATTGCCAATCACTTGCGAAGCTAAATCTTGTATTTCAACTTGGCCTTGCTTGTATAATGCGACGTCATTGAGGTTAATACTTTTATTGCCAAGACTTAATGCATCAGCAAAGTATTTACTAGCACTGGCATCTATCCCTGCTTGTTGTAATTGCTTTACTGCTACTTGGGTATCAATATTCTGTGCTCTTGCCCATATCGGTGGGCGTGAGCTCATTGCCTCGATGAGCTGTATTTTCTGTGACTCATCACTTATCGGGCACACATCCCAAAACCAATCAGGTAATAGTTGTGATTCACTGAAAGCAACAGGGTTATAAATGCTGGCCATTAACTGTGTTTTTTCAACGACTGTGTAAGTGTTTACTTCAGTTATAGGTTCAGCAGAACTGTTTAACTGTTCATTCAGCACATTATTAATAATGTCTAACTGAGAAGGGGATAATTGGCCAAACTGCTGCCATGCCTCAGCAAAGCTTCGCCAAGTATGTAATTCTAGAATGGCACAACTACTGAGCATTTTGAACCATGTTTGCTCATCATGTTGCGAGCCTAACTGCTTAAGCCAACCCCACCAACGAAATAACCCGAATAAGGTTTCACGTATAACCCTGCGATCTTTTGAACCATGCTTTTTATGCTCACGGAAGTAATTGGCCACAATCCTATCCGCAGGCATTTTAGTGTCTAATACTTCATCAAACAGTTTTTTGATGGTCGCTGAATAACTTAAAGCTCTTTTTTCAGCGGGTGTATTGGCTTGGATATCTGCTTGGTTCATGGTTCACTCAAGAATGGAATGAGGCGTTTACTCGGCCGCATATCAATAAAATAATAGGTGAGTTTAACATGGCTAATAGAGTGGATTAAAGTTATCGCTGAGATTATGTCGAGCTTAATAAATTCGGTGGAAAAACAAGCCACCTTTATCGTTAGATGACTGTGTTTTCGGTTATGTAATAGGTCCGTTTTAGCTTGCGTTCAAGCTAGGGAACAGGACAGAACTCATTCAAGACCTTAATGACATACCTTAATCATAGAAATATATGCCAATAAAATTAAAAAGGATGATCGACCATGACCCACGCATTAGTGCTTTCATCTGATTGGGCAACATCAAGCCTTACAACAATCCCTGCGGTTAATGCTCTTAGTGATACGCCATAATCGTATTTCATGTCAGTTAGTAGCTCATCGCTAGTGTAAGACTCACCAACACGCCCAGCTTCAACAAAACCAACCAATTGGAACCAGTCTAAACGAAGAAACTTGAGCCAGTTAACGTCTTCAATCGGGTTGTATTTAAGGGTGTATCGGTACTCAGCACTGCCATAAATCACTGCTTTATCATGGAAGCGTTTATTATCAAATCCGCGCATGCGATAAAAACCACCTAAGGTTGCTCCTTCGCTGTAAGGTGCATTATTGGTGACAATTCTTCCGCCTTCATCGTCGTATTCAAGCTCCCAGGTGGGCGAATAGCCTGTCCAAAAATTTAATGCAAGAATACGCTGCGATGCGTAATCCGATTCACCAAATGAAAAGTATTTACTGGCTTCAAACTCAATAAAGGTCCATTGCTTTTCTGATTCGAACCAACCTGCATCATGAGAGATAGCGACATACTGTTTACTACCGTAACTGGGGTTGATTGAAAAATCAGTGTTGTCGTATAAAAGCCCTAACTCAATAGCGTGAATTGCGCCATCAAGCTCACCATCATCAAGTTCAAAACTTTCGTAGCGGTTAAATTGCCTTAGTACGGCAACAGTAGCGCCTGATTCCATCGGGTTCCACACTCTGCCCCCAGTGGGCTCAGAGGTGAGTAAGCCTCTAGTTAAGTCATAGCTCACTGTGCTTTTATCACGTGTTGCGCCGATAGGTAGCGTGTATTCAATTTTTATATCCCACCAATTTGAGGCGCCATCCGCTTGCAGAAATTGCTCATTGGATGAGTCATTGCTGCCTGGCAATGGTGTTCCAACTGGAATGTATTCACCGGCTCCGCCAGCATAGGCTTTTTGTTGCGGGTAATAGCCCATAAAGCCGACCAGGCTCATAAAAAATCGGTCTGTTTTAGGTAAACGGTAATTCCAAACGCCAGCGCCCGCACCATAACTGACATCGCCGCCATAGACGGTACCACCAATGGTCATTTGCTCTTGATGGTAACCACTTACCATGGCGCCCACGCCCAAATTTAATCCCATAGAGTCAGTGCTAAATACGTAAGGGAGGATCAGTTTCTCAACCCCAGTATCTTTGGTTTCGACGCGATTAACTGCTGATTTGACGTTTGCAGGTGCTGCTATGGCAGAAGGTAGGGTCAATAGCACGGTAAAGGCTATTAGGCTGATGAAAAAAATGCGCTTCTGAATCGCTATCACTTTGGCGGTACTGAGGTATTGTTTCATCATCTACTAGCCCTGTCGTTTCTTCGAACATACAAGCTATCAAGTTCAAAGGGGAGAGTTCTAAGGAAGTGTTTTGTTGATTATTTGTTTCTATTATATTAAATAATATAGATTGTTATATCGGAAAGATACAGCTTAGAAATCAATTATCGCCACGTAGCAACACAGTGTGACAATGTTTGAACTGTCGGCGGGATTTACGAAGTTTAGTTAGCAGTATGTATGACCGTAGACACATTAAAGTAAAGTCGAGATTGCTTATTCTCTCTTTTGATAAGCTTTTATTTCCTTGTATATAAAGGGAAAAATATATTAAAGAAAAGGAATATTAAAGAAGAAGTACATTAAAGCTGGAGCATATTAAAAACTGAATGGCTCGGTGCTCCATATTGGCTTTCACCGAACCGAATCGTTAATTTAAAAATCTAAATCGAGTGCAAAGCAAAGGTAGCTCATCAAGTTGATGGTCTTGTTAAATTCCTGGGCGCAATAATCGACAAAATCATTAGCGCAAACTTGTTCAATTGTAATGGGCTTTATAGCAATAAAATCCTTACGCTTTAGTTCCTCAATAAGAGGGTGCGCTTTATCAAAACCTCGTGGTGGCCTTACTAAGCTATCACCAGATAATTCAAACCCAGCTTTTTCTAACGCTAGTAAGGCTTTTTGATAGCCGTTAGGGTTTTCATCAATACAATGTCTAATTGCATTTAATGCCTTTGATTCAGGATGCCAAATGCCAGCAGCAAGAAAACAGCCGTCATTAGCTAAGTGTAAATATAAGCCTGGAGCATGAACATCTTTACCCTGAAAGTGTCTAAACTGAATGCCTACATTCAACTTATAAGGGCTTTTGTCTTTACTAAAACGGCTGTCTCGTTGGGGGCGCATCATGCTGCCGCCCACTTTTTTAGGGACTGCGGTTAGGCGAGGGGACAAATTTAAAATCGGGCCCTGCATTGCTTCGATAAATTTGAGTGTTGGGGTTCTGACTTTGTCTTCATAATCTTGTTGGTTGGCTTTAAACCATTCACGATCATTGTTATTGGCAAGTAAGGTGAGAAAATCGAAACTTTGCTGAGTATACATAACAAATCCTAAAAATGATGAAGGTAAATTGTGCCATAAAGGCATTGAAATTCAATCTATGATTAGCTTTACCTCGACAATATATGACCTTAACTCGCTATATTCAGTTGATGTGTAAGAGTAGCAATTATAAAGGCTGACCTATGCCTAAACTCATACTCGAATGAGATGATTTATGTTGAGTGTTAAAACATCAAATTTAAGTTATAGGTGTACTTTTTTAGGAAATATATAAAGTTAGCTGCTACTTTTGGCGCTTTGAGAATATAGCGTTAATAAGGTTAGCGACTGTTGGTGATAGTTTTTTATATCATTTGTATTTTTTTAGTAGTATTTTTAATCTTTAGGAGTATTATGCGCTTCCAAACTGATTGAGAGTAATTTTTTAACTCGATATTAACTCTGTTAAATTGTTGTTTTGGCTTAAGTTGATGATGCTTGAACGGTGATATTACCTAACAAACTCATTTATTCTACTCTAGCTTTTCTAATTTAACGCTATTAAACAAGGTTCTGTAAAAAGGCTTGAACATGACAAAAAATGCATTACAAATTCTTGGCTGGTGTGAATGGGCGACGTTTCCTGAACTTGGCAATGAACGGATCAATATGAAAGTTGATTCCGGTGCTAAGACGTCATGTTTACACGCTTTCAGGATTAAACCGTTTACAAAAGCAGGTGAAGACTGGATTAAGGTGTGGATACACCCTGAACAAGATTCTGAGAGAGAACTAGTTTGTGAGTTTGAAGTATTTGATCGTCGTCATGTAAAAGACTCAGGTGGTCACATCACTAATCGTTATGTCATCAAAACGCCAATCATTATTGGCGAACAACAATTTGATATTGAACTCACGCTTACACAGCGTGACAACATGCAATTTAGAATGTTGCTTGGACGTAGAGCGTTAGCTGGACGCTACTTAGTAGATTCATCAGCAGCATATTTAACTGGAGCTTAAGCCCATGCGTATTGCCATTATGTCTAGAAACGGAAAATTATATTCAACTCGTCGTCTAAAAGAGGCTGCGATTGCTCGCGGTCATGAGGTCGATATTATTGATCCTTTAGCATGTTATATGAACATCAATATGATGGCGCCAAGTATTCATATGCGTGGTGAGGAATTACCTAGGTTTGATGCTGTTATTCCGCGTATT
Source organism: Shewanella sp. 10N.7 (assembly GCF_020806285.1). NCBI lineage: Bacteria > Pseudomonadati > Pseudomonadota > Gammaproteobacteria > Alteromonadales > Shewanellaceae > Shewanella > Shewanella sp. 10N.7. The sequence goes on along the minus strand of NZ_JAJGZS010000001.1, from coordinate 91,222 downwards.
GGCGCATCAGTGACATTTTATGGTACAGCAGTATTACGTCAGTTTGAAATGATGGGTGTACACCCCTTAAATGAATCGGTAGCTATTTCTCGCTCGCGTGACAAATTACGTTCATTACAATTGTTGTCACGTAAAAACATCGGTTTACCAGTGACTGGTTTTGCTAATAAGCCTGCAGATGTACCTGATTTATTAGACATGGTTGGCGGTGCCCCTTGCGTGATTAAACTGCTAGAAGGTACCCAAGGTATTGGCGTTGTTTTAGCTGAAACCCGTAAAGCGGCTGAAAGTGTGATTGAAGCTTTTATGGGCCTTAAAGCTAATATCATGGTGCAAGAATATATTAAAGAGGCTGGTGGTGCTGATATACGTTGTTTTGTTATTGGTGACAAAGTGATTGCAGCAATGAAACGTCAAGGCGCTGAAGGCGAGTTTCGCTCTAACCTGCATCGAGGCGGCAGCGCTACAGTTGTTAAGTTAACACCAGAAGAGCGTTCAACCGCAATTCGAGCAGCTAAGACCATGGGGTTAAATGTGGCTGGTGTAGACATCTTACGTTCAAAACATGGTCCTTTAGTGATGGAGGTTAATTCATCTCCAGGTCTTGAAGGCATAGAGCAGTCTACAGGCATTGATGTGGCTGAAAAAATTATTCAGTTTATAGAGAAAAATGCCAAGCCAAGTAGCACCAAAACCAAAGGTATTGGTTAATGGCGCCAAAGCGTGAAGCGTTTACCATTGGTGAGTTTCGTATTGATGCTGGCACACGTGCCAGTATCAAACTGCCCGCAGCAAAATTGTATAACGACACGCCTTTAGAGCTGCATGCTGAAGTGTTTCATAGTAAAAAGCCTGGCCCAGTGCTGTTAGTGTGCGCCGCCATTCATGGTGATGAGTTAAATGGTATTGAAATATGTCGTAGACTCATTGATAAGATGAGCATCAGAACCTTAACGGGGACTTTGGTGGTTGTTCCTATCGTCAATGTGTTTGGCTTTATTCATCAGTCTCGTTATCTGCCAGATAGACGCGATTTAAATCGCTGTTTTCCTGGTAGTGCGAAAGGGGCGCTTGCGAGTCGTTTAGCACATTTGTTTTCGAGCGAGTTGATTTCAAAAGCCACTCATATTGTTGATTTACACACTGGTGCAATCCATCGTGATAATTTCCCGCAGATCCGTTGTGATACTGATGATGAAACGATGATGGCAATGGCGACGGCGTTTGGAGCGCCAGTGATCATGGACTCTAAATCTGTAAAAGGCTCAATGCGTGGCTACGCTAATGAGAAAGGTATTGCCTGTATTTTATATGAAGCTGGTGAAGCACTGCGTTTTAGCGAGTTGTCGATAAAATCGGGTGTCACAGGTGTGCTTAACGTAATGCGCTATTTAGGTATGCTAAGCAGTAAGCTTAAACCCACCGCTTCGATTAATGCCAGTCGAAGCTATTGGTTAAGAAGTGAAGCGGATGGCTTAGTGAATGTGAAACGTAAAATTGGCTCTCGGGTAAGCAAAGGTTGCTTGCTGGCTAATGTGGTCAACCCGTTCGGCAGCGAAGTAACCGAATTAAGATCGCCAACAGATGGCATCATTATTGGACTGACAAACATTCCAGTTGCCAATGAAGGTGAGGCGCTGTTTCATATAGCGCAGTTTGTTGGTGATGATATTGAAATAGCTAACGAGCACTTAGACGAGTTTATTTCAACTTACGCTTAACAGAATTACCTAGGATTAATCCTTTATGAGCCACTGATTAGTTAATTCTATTCAGTGGCTTATTGCTATATGCGTGCAAATAACGTTATTGGTTGCTTGCTCGCTATTGAGGATACTTTTTAATAGATTCATCATCTAAACCTACCTTTTTTAGGATAACTTTAAATCTCTTTTCCTGATGGTATTTAACTAATCTCGGATCATTTCTACTAAATATAAGACAATTTGATTGATGGTAAACCGCATCTTCAAGGTACTGAAACATCAATTCTTTGTCGTCTAACAAGGCATAGACAACTGCTGTTTCATAAGGACAAACATATTGGTCCATTGATTGAGCTTGCGCGACTAAATTAAGCGCTTTAGAACCAAAATTTGATGCTGCATAGGACTGTGCTAATAATACGAGAGGTAATGAGTCGTTGAGACTTAAAGAGACTCCCTGTTCAGAAAGTTTGATACTTTCTTGTTCCTGTTGATTTATATATTTTGCGACGGCTAAACTTAATAAAGGATAAGGTTGTTCTGGAAGTAATCGATGCTTTTCTGTTCCCCAGGCTATAGCACCCTCTATATCATTGACCATCATTAACGCCCACATCCCCCATTCTGCAATTTCTAAATTAAGGGGGTCAAGGGTATTGGCAGACTCTAATGCTTGCTTCAACTTTTTTTTATTCCCCAATGCTGCGTAATATAATGCAAATCCTAGTTCGGTCGTCGCTAAGTCTGGTTGAAGTTGTTTAGCCTTATTTAACATGTTCCAAGCTTCTTGCCATTGCCAGTTGTGTACGTAAGCTAAACCCAATGATGAAAGCACTTGTGCTGAATCTGGTTTAATTGCAAGAACTTGTAAGGATGAACTGATCACATCGGGCATGACTTTTTTTGGGGATTTAAAAAATGTCATTAATAGCCTGTAAGCATCTGACTTTGCTTTGTAAGCTTGGACGAACTTATCGTCTAGTTCAATGGCCTGATTAAACATTGCAATCGCTTGCTCTGTGGAGGAAAGCGTCATTTTTGACAAAGCGTGCTGCCCTTTAATGTAAAATTGATAGGCTTGCATATTATTGGTTGGCGGTGATGCTAGTTGCTTTTTTTGTTGTGAAAGTACCATAACTTTCAATGTGTCTGAGACCAATGTTGCTATTTTTGCCTGCACAGCAAATATATTGAGACTATCCGAGCTGATGTCAAAATCATTTACCCAGATGAGTTCCTTTGTTTGAATGTTTTCAAGTTCAACAGTTACACGTATTTGGCCATTGACACTCTCGCTCACAGCACCGTCTAATACATATTCTATTTGAGGTAATTTGTTCAGAATATGACTTCGAATTTTATTATTGCTGAAGGTGAAGGAAGTTGGTGGTGGGAGAGTCGTAATACCCTCAATTTTTCTGAGATCTTGAATTATTTCTCGGGTCATTTGTTCGGTAAAAGGCACCCAGCTTTCATTGTTCGTAATTGTTGAGAAGGGCACAACTAACAGTATTGGTTCGTGACTTTTTGTGCCTGTTTTTTGATAATAAAGCCAGAAAGTAAGGGTTATCACGGTGACTAATAATATCATTAGCCATTCCCACTTACGATGGTAGAGAGTGGCCAGTATAGGTACTTTATTGCTTAAACTAGAAGGTTGTACGTTAAATGATATTTGCTTTGGGTTTTCTTCAATTTGAGCTATAAACTGATAACCTCTTGAGCGTATTGTGTTGATAATTTGCTGCCTTTCACCATCATCACCTAATACATTGCGAGCGGTTTTAATATGGTTACTTAAGGTCGTATCTGAAACTTCTCTATTTGCCCAAATATTTTGAAATAACTCATCTCTTGAAATAACCCTTTGGCGATTCTCAATTAAGTATACGATCAAATCGAATACTTTAGGCTCTACAGCAATAACGTTCCCATCAATGCGGATTTCGAATTGAATGAGATCGATTTCTGTTTGGTTATATCGATAAATCACAATGAGTTTTCATCCTGAATCTGTTTGTCGACAGAAATGTGAACAAATAATTAGCTAAATATTATCCAATCTTCATGTTGTTTAGCACCGCTAATTAATACTAGAAGTTCTATTCGCCAGTGAAAAGGACTAACACTATGCCGACATTAACTGAACTTATTCTAGATCCCGTATCGCTCACACTGCTAGCGATATACGGCACATTAATTGTGATTGAAATTAGCTTCCCTGCACGAAAACTGCCGAAGGTGACTGGTTGGGTCCCGATATCTTTAGCCGTATTTAGTTTTTATTTTTTGCTATCTAGCTACCTGCCATTATTGATTGACCCATACTTAAAACCGTTTCAGATAGCTAATTTAGATGACCGGAACTCTTTTCTTGGTACTATTTTCGCCATCTTAATTTTCGAGTTATTGATTTATATTTGGCATAAGGCAATGCATAAACATAAAAGCCTGTGGCGAATATTTCACCAGATGCATCATAGTGCTGAGCGGCTTGATAGTTTTGGCGCTTTTTACTTTAGTCCCTTCGACATGATTGGCTTTACTTTGATTGGAAGTATAGCTCTGAATATCTTTGTTGGATTATCGCCAGAAGCAACAACTTGGTTTTTTTATAGCACTATGGTGTTAGCTATTTTTCCTCACCTCAATATTAATACACCCCAATGGCTCGGGTATATCATACAAAGGCCTGAAAGCCATTCAGTGCACCATGAAAAAGGCGTGCATGCTTTCAATTATTCTGATTTACCCATTTTTGATATTATTTTTGGCACTTTCAATAATCCTAAAACGTTTGCTAAGGAAATTGGTTTTTATGATGGAGCTTCGAGAAAACTGCCACAGATGTTAACGTTTCAAGATATAAACTCATTGAAAAGTAAATAAAGATGACTTTTTATAGGTGGTTTTTATGTTTATATTTCAATAGTATAAAGCTGAATGCAATGATAAGGGTGCTAAGTGACATTACAAGTAATTGAACAAGATGAGGGTGAAGCATCTTTTACCCCGTCTAAAATCGTATGCGTAGGGCGCAACTACGTCGATCATATCCAAGAGTTAGGCAACGAAATTCCCTCAGATATGGTGGTATTTGTTAAGCCGAACTCAGCCATTGGTCAAAGTCTGCCGTCATTTATACAAGAGCCGATTCATTATGAAACAGAGCTTTGCTTTAAAGTGGAAAATGGTCAGTTTGCTGCAGTAGGGCTTGGGTTGGATCTTACTAAACGTGCTTTACAATCAAGCCTTAAAAGTCAGCAATTACCCTGGGAGCGTGCTAAGGCATTTGACGGCTCAGCAATATTTAGCCAATTTATCAGTTTATCGACATCATCACTCAAGGCGAATGCGAGTTTTTGCTTTATGCTCACGATTGATGATGAACTGATTCAATTAGGCCATAGTGATTTGATGATGTATTCGGTTGATCAGATCCACCGTTCTATTAGCGAGTTTATGTCATTGGTTGATGGTGATATTGTGATGACTGGTACGCCAAAAGGAGTCGGAAAGGTCACTAAAGGTGCAGTTTTTGAAGTGAAGCTTTGGCCTGGCATTGAATGCCATTCTTATGAGCAATTATTAGCAGACCTTAACAAAGCTCAACCTATGATATGTCAGTCATGGGTCGCAGAATAGTTTGATTTAATTTAGCTGGCACGATAGCCCATGTTTGCGTGCGCCTAACTGATGTTGTTTGTCGTTATAGCGCTTAAAAGTTTGCAGTCACCTGTTATGACACTCATAACAGATATTGTTGTTTTAGCTGAAGATATAAAGGGCAAGGTTGAAAGCCTAGCTATTGCCGCCCATAAAAGTGTAGCAAAGTGGTGAGTGTAAGTTTGGGTTTTACTTCATGTACGCCGCAAAAGATGACTGCGCAGATGTCTGATTGAAAAGGCATATACTGTGCTATATTAGCCTAAGAAATAGGCAAAATCGATGTTGATAACTATGTATTAACATCAATTATGCCGTTAACCATGTCTGCATAAAGCGATATGGTAATGCCTAATGCGCTTGGGCAACCTGGCTAAATGAAGGGCGCTGGTTTATTTGAATTGGCTGTTTAAGCTTTCTTGCTAAATCACTCGCGGCTATTAACCCTCTGATGTGATGTAAGTCTTGATCGATTACGAGCATGTGGTGAAGGTTATTTTCTTTTAGTAATCGTACTATATCGCTCACTTTTGCTGTCGATATTTGATTGTAATCAAAAGCTTGTAGTTCTTCTCTTGGCACCATAATTTCAGTTACCATTAACTCATTAATCGTTAATGAGAGTCTATTCGCTGTGATCATCAAGTTGTGAGGTGAGAGTTGTTGTTGGGTAATGATACCCAGAAACTTATTATTTTTATCGACAACCAAACGCATATATGCATGAGTTTTTTCCATGATTTTAGCTGTACCAATTGCACTAGTAGAAGCATCAACAATGATGGGTCTAGACACATCAAAGTCAGTAAAAACCTCTAAAGCTGAAGAGTCTAAACTGGGTGTTGTTGACTCTGATGACCATAAAAGGTGATCGATAGATGCTGTACTAAATAATTCTAAATTTCTCATGTTTTAACTCCGTTACACTATGTAAACGGCTGAGGTTACTGAATGTAGCGACCGCTATTATTCAGGATTGGTGCAACGTCCTTTATATGTTTAACATCAAAAAAACCTAAACCTTGTATAAATAACAATAGACCTATCGATACGAGTGAAGCAAGTACATTAAGAACATTTAATTTAGGTTAAGCTGCTGCTGTATATGTTAAAATTCCGTGTTAACTTTTTGAAGGGTGAAAATGCAAGGATGATAAAATGCCGACCAAACAAATAACTAACAAAGATGGATTATCGAAGGAGTTTAAGTATTTACTGGCAGGCACGTCAGTCAATATTGATATCATTACGCCTGTTGGTAAAAAAGGTCGCTTTAAAACAACTTTTATTGGCTATTTACCTGAAGAATATATTCTCATTCAATTTCCTGAATCTCATAAATTGGGCAGTTTCAGCCAATATATTAAGCAGGGATTACAAATTACAGTACGCGGCTTAGTAGAAGGTCATGAAGCGTCGGTCATTGCTTTTATTTCCAGTATAAAACAAACCTTGAGTCAGCCTTCTAATATTATAGTTTTAGACTTTCCTAAGAGTATGGTTATTCATAATTTACGCTCTACTAAACGCGTGTTGACAGACTTACCTATGAAAATTTGCACTACACCTGATCATTTATCAGGGACATTGACTGATGTTTCTTTAGCTGGATGCCAGCTTGAACTGGAGCAGCAACAGAAAGGATTAGATGAAGGTGAAGAAATCGTCATAGAAGTCGCTGAAAACGAGCAAGAGACCATCAGGGTAAAGGCAAGGGTTTGCAATGTGAAGCCCTCGGGTGATGGCACCGCATTGGGTTGCCAGTTTTTGAATGAACAAGAAACTGAAATAGAGAAAATTGTTCATATGGCATTAATGGCAGAACAATAATTATCTCAATTTGGCATAATTGATTAACTTGCGTTACACGCTAAGTTATTTTGCAAAAATAGCCTAATGCTTAGATTTTACAGTATTAGGCTGCGAGTCATTTTTTTATCGTTTAATTAGCTGATTTTACTGTATTAACTTTACTGAATTAGCTTAATTGTATTAACTTAGCTGTATTAACTTTTCCAGAGGCGCTGTTTTGTCACTGCTCTTGGCTTTCCTTTTTTTATAAACCAATAAACGTAAACAAGGCTCAAAACAATGGTTAGGCCTTTAAATATGTTGGCGCTAGCTTCTCCCATTGCATCACCTGACATACCAAAAATACCGTAAGTGGCGTTCATAAAAAGATGCATCCACATAGGGTACCAAATGCTGTAAGCACACTCACAATAGAGCCAAGCAAACCAAGAACCAGCGACAGCCATAAAAGCAAATAACATCAATGCAGATATGACATCATGGCTTTGGTAAAGGTGTCCAAAACCAAAAATCAGTGAAGTGGTTATTGCTGCAGGAATAAAGCCCCATTTACAAACCCGAAATAGTAGACCAAATAAAATGGCTCTAAAAATAATCTCTTCAAACAATGCAGGGTAAATCGATCCTGTTATCACTGCCGCGATAGATAGGTTTAAGTCTGTCGATAAATATGCGTAACCGAGCGTCATAGGAACGCAACATAATAAGGCGGAGGTTAAGTAGCAGTCTTTGCGATCAGAATTGAGCCCTAACACGGCTAAAACAGGCTCATCTCGAAAGATGTACAAAGTGAAAAAAACAAAAGGGCCGTAGATAAAAAGCCATCTGGCTAGTGAGTGCAGAACATAAGAATGGTTATCTAAAGCTAGTAGTGTTTCTGTCCATGTTTCACCCCATAAATTTCTTATCAATAAATGGCTACAAATGAATGCCGCCAACAAAAATGTTGCTCTGATTTTATTTGTCATCTTCTACCCAGTCGTCATTTAGTGTTTATCGAATGACAGTTTTAACAACGAGTGAGTAAGTCACAATACTTTTGGGATTAGCTTAAAATTTTAGTGGTGAAACCTGTCGAATAGGGACGAATAACATTAACTAGGGGCGAGTGACAAAGCGGTTTTAATTACAGCAATATATGATCGAGACACAGGAACGATAACGTCACTAAACTGCATTGTTAGTTTTAAACCATTGGCATTACCGTGGAATGATTTCACGTGTGATAAATTTACCCCGTAAGAGCGATGGCATCGAACAATATCGCTATCGTGTGGTAATTGTTCTAGCGCTTTAACCAGTGTCATGTGCAGTAAGTTAACAGTCGCTTGGTTGTCTTTTATTGTAATGATTTCACAGTAGTTATCGGCTGATTTGATCAAAATAATATCGGCTAAGCTGACAGATAAAAAGTCTGACTTGTTCTCGCCCGTTATTTGAATAATAACAGAATTATCGGTTGTTTTTTGGGCTTTATCTTCTGTTAACGAAGCTTTTGTTAACCGAGAATTTGTTAACTGAGCATCTGTTGATTGAGTATCAGTTAAGCGAGCATTAGGTAAAGGGACTGATGGAGTGGGTTTACTCGTTGATGTCACATTATTATGGTTACGAAAATACATAATCGAAACTGGAAATATCGCAATAGTCGATACGTAAAATACAAATATCAGCTGGTTTTTCCAGTGCCAACTATCATAAACGGCAACAACGAAATAGCTATGATTGAACAGCGCTGCGATAGTGATATATAGGCTAATGATTAATAGAGGATAAGGTTTTATTTTAGCTCTATGGTGAGATAAGGCTATCTCAATCATCCCTGCAATAAAGACGGCTAGGAATGTGGCAACGCCGTAGCCTGCTAAGCGTAGGTATTTAAATGATAACTCTGACTCATAAGTGCCAAAAGGCTGAAAAACACATAAGATCAGCACTGTAATACTGGCAGTTAGCAAAGCCCGTTTTTGTAAAGTAATGCGAGAGTTTAGCGAGTCGTTCAACCAAAACATGAAAGATATTCTAATGATAAATTTTACAAAACACTAACATAAAACTATCTCTAAGAGAAAATCAAAGACGGTTGAAATGAATTCCCTTCTAAGTTAAAACTTAGCGAGTGTCAGTGATGTTTAGGGGCATATAACGTGAACTTATTCAATGTGTGTAATGGCCAACTAATATTGAGTTCTTCCTTGAACAACCTTGCTTTATTATGTCTTTTAAAACGACAAAGTAATTACTTTGCCGTCTTAGCACTCTGTCACTATTTAACCTTTGAAATGGTGAACCTATCTAATAGGGTTAAAGTGGTGAAGCTTGTTTTAATTTATAACATCTAAACTTTAGGTTTTAAGTTTAATGCCTTATCAATATCTTCAGCACTATTGCGGTTAGGGACTTGTTCCCATTCTTCTCCCCATGAACGGTTCACAATTCTTCCTCGCTCTACAGCAGAGCGCTGCTCAATCTCTTTTGCCCAGCGAAGTAAGTTAGGATAACTTTCCACATCCAAAAATTCAGCGGCATCGTAGAGATTACCTAAGACTAAATTGCCGTACCAAGGCCAGGTAGCAATATCGGCAATACTGTATTCGTCGCCTGCAAGATACTGATTATTTGTCAGTTGCTTATCTAATACATCGAGTTGTCGCTTGGCTTCCATTGAAAAGCGATTAATTGGGTATTCAAATTTTTCAGGCGCATAGGCATAGAAATGGCCAAAGCCACCGCCAAGATAAGGTGCAGAGCCTTGAAGCCAAAATAGCCAATTCATCACTTGAGTACGACTCGCTAGTTCTTTAGGTAAAAAGTGACCAAACTTTTCAGCCAGATAAACTAAAATAGCACCAGACTCAAAAACATTAATAGGTTCATCCGTGGTGTAATCGAGTAATGCAGGAATTTTAGAGTTAGGATTGACTGCAACAAAGCCTGAAGAGAATTGATCACTTTCGCCAATATTAATGATGTAAGCATCGTACTCGGCTTCAGTTACTCCTGCTGCCATTAGTTCTTCAAGCATGATAGTGACTTTCTGTCCGTTAGGCGTACCCAAAGAGTAAAGCTGCAGAGCATGCTTACCTTTAGGCAGCACTTTATCAAAACGGGCACCAGAATCAGGTCGATTGATACTTGCCCATTTTCCACCATTTTCATCTTCCATTTTCCAAACTTTAGGCGGAGTGAATTCGTTCGTCATTGTAAAACCTCATTAATTTGACACTAGCTAAAAGATGACCATCAATGCTTTTATCTAGCTTCTGCCGACTGGGATACATTTCTCGTGCTATGTAAAAGATATTAGGGCAAAACTAAAATAAAAAGTGTAGGACGAAAAATAGATTAGCAGAATTGGTTATTACACTTTCGATTTTATTATAAAGTCACAAGAAAGGCAGAATATAAAACTCGTCTAAAAATTTGTTTTCAATATAAAAATATTACTTGATGTATACTCAAATGACTTAGCTGAATCGATAATACCGACTTTAATTAAGGATATTCAAACCCTTAAGTAGTTAGCGTTTTTAACTTAAGCGTTTGTACTCTGATATGCCAATGATGGCGGATTTGCTTGGTGAGCATTACTCTTTTTTGGTGTTTCCAATTAAGAGGATATAAGTTTTACCGAAGGTATTAAAATTGGTTGCAGTTAATCATTTAGCGTCAGATGGCGCTAATAGCTCATATGACGAAACGCTTTTCTCACTGATAGCTCAAGATCTTGAACAAAAAGGTTACAGCATTCGCCTAGGTGCACTGCCTGAACCGTTAGCCCAATCATTACTTACCCATCAACTATCTATTGAGGCTGAAGCTTTCAAAAGTGCGGGTATCGGTCGCGGTGAAAAATACCTGCAGAATGAATTTGTGAGAACAGATGAAATCTGTTGGATTACAGAAGGCGCAACACCGGCTAATCAATGGCTTAATTGGACCGCCAGGTTACAAGATTATTTGAATCGGCGGTTATTCTTAGGGCTGTTTTCTTTCGAAAGCCATTTTGCTCATTATGGGCCTGGTGATTATTACAAACGCCATTGTGACGCCTTTAAAGGTGAAGCTAATCGGGTGCTTTCTGTTGTAGCTTATTTTAATTCAGGCTGGGCCAGTGCTGATGGTGGTGAGTTAGTGCTCTATATGAATGAGCAAGATAAGCAAGGCCTCAAGATTGTGCCACTGTTAGGCTCTTTGGTTATTTTTTTAAGTGAAGAATTTCCCCATGAAGTATTACCTGCTAAACGAGATAGGCGCTCTATAGCAGGTTGGTTTAGGGTTAATACTTCTGTCGCTAATAAAGTTGATCCACCTGTGTAATTTGACTTAGTTACTAAGTCGCCTTAAGCCACAGTGTATCTACTGTGGTTTAGGGCACTCTTGTTTAAATTGCTTTAGTTTAAGTCACTCTTGTTTAAGGCGCTTGTTTAAGGCGATTAGGTTTAACGCGACTTGGTGTTAAATGCGCTTTGGTGTTAATCCATTTGCTATAAACTTAAATCAATGTTGATCTAATCTATCGTTTATTGATTATCCAAATATTGCTCAACGGCATCATTACGTTCTTCCACATGAGAGATTAATACATCTATCGCTTGGTAAAATTCATTACTGTTGTTTAAGAATGAATACCCCGACCGCTCAGATGTCGCATAAGGTTCAATTAACGCTTGGTAATCTTGATACTTTGCTTGTATTTGATTGGTTTCGAATGCTGTTTGTGACACTGAAAGCAGGTACTCGTTGTAACGATTTTTGTATTCCTCATCCGCATAAATATTGCCAATGAGTGGCCAATCTGCTGAATTTAAGTCAGAGAAGTCTAGCGCTAATGCACCGCCCATTTTTCCATCTTGAAGAGTTTCGTTATGATCCCAAGGGATCCAAGTGAGTTGCGACGTTTCAGGGTTGTTATATAAATAATAGTTGTGTGGCATAACGCCATAAGAGTCCCAGTTTTGAATAATGCCATTAACAGCTAAGTAGTTAAGATACGCATCAACATTAAATACTGCCTCTAAATTAGCCCGCCAAGTTTGTGGGTCGCTGGTGGCCGTATCATCGTGTAATGCACTGAATAATACTTGGATATCAGACCAATCAGCATCATCTTCATTGGTTTTTTTCTCAAAGCTCTCTTCATCAAAGCTGCCATAAGCAAACGTGGCACCATCGTCTTCAGGCTTATAGAGATTACCATCATCACTGCTAAATTGTGTGTCGAGAACTTCGCCGTCAACTTCTTCAACTAAGGTATACAATCCAAAGTATTCTGGGCCGTCACCATGGTCAACATAGAGGGTATAAAATGCGGTGTGCGACACTGCAAGCCCTGCATCGTAGAACACATCAGCCGCGACTTTTTCACGCACGAAAGAAGGGTCGCTATAGTTGTTTTTAAGACTAAATTTTTTAAAACCATAAAAGCGTTGGTTATCAATTTGTGGATAGTCATCTTCGTACTCATCAAAATCCAACTTGAACGAGAGTTTTAAAATTCCTTGTTGCCAACTGGTTTGCAGTGAAGAATTTCCCTTAAATCTTATCCCAACTCGGTACCATTGAGTGTCGTTATAAAATACTTCGGCGGGGACAAATATTGGGTCTTCATCAGTATCTGTTAAGCCATTGTTTGACGTTGATTGACCAAAAGTGCCGTAAAGAGCTGTCATGTCATCTAGCATGCTTTGCCAGTTAGCTTCGGTGACCACAAAATCGAGGCGTTTTACTTGGGTATCGTCAAACACTTCGTCAAAATTAGGATCGACATCTTTGGTGTGTGTGGCTTCTGTCCAATCGATTGCTTCGAAATCAGAATCGTAATCGATAACTGGGGTTACAGTCTCTTCAGGTACTGTGATGACTGTATCTTCACTGGTGCTGTCATCATCACTACTGCCACAACCTGTGAACAAAAGTAAACTGCTCAACAGCACAATAGAAATAGATAAATATGGTTTGTTATTTGGGGTATTAACGTCGAAAAAACGATCTAGTGTGGACATAATTCTCTCCTGTAATCGAGCCACTCGAAACCATTACCATTGGGTAAGATGACAAATGAATAGCTTAATTAAAGAGTGTGCAAAGAGTGAGCAGAAACTGAGGAGTTAGTAAGGATTTAAGATGTTAGAGATTTGATGCTGGTGACTAAGGCTTGCTAAATGCGACTTTAAGCGATGACTTTATATGGTGAGTGTAAGCGATACTTTTAAGCGCATGATTATAAGAGTGTAATTTTGAGCGCGTGATTTTAAGTTCTGGTTTTAAGTTCTGGTTTTAAGTTCTGATTTAAAGGTGAGAACCGCAATAACAATATGCAAAATCGTGTTATTGCGGTTTTCATATTTGGCTGTTTTTACTTATCCCGAATTCAGGTTACTTAGTCCGCTCAATAGTTTGCTTCCAAAATTGCTTTGAAAGGTGGCTGGTTTTATTGGCCAGTCGTCCCGTTTGTTCACATTTGTTCTGCGTATCTTCGGTTTGGATTAGACTTTGGTTTGAAAGCTCATCAATTTGCTGAATCGATCGACTAAGTTGATGAAAGAACTTGGTATAGTTAGCTGTCAGGTACCTAAGCACAAATACCGAAAAGGCACGCTAGAACATATTGAAATCCCTAATCACCTAGGTCGACAATTCGCAGTTACAGCGCCGAATGAAGTCTGGGTTGGTGATGTAACCTACGTGTAGGCTGGTAACCGCTGGATGTACTTAGCTGTTGTGATTGATCTATTCGCCCGTAAAGTGATTGGCTGGGCTATGTCATTATCACCTGATAGCCGTTTAACTGGCAAAGCGCTAACGATGGCCTATGAAGATCGTGGTAAATCTAAAGATGTTCTGTTCCATAGCGATCAAGGGACTCACTATACAAGCAGAAAATATCGACAACTTTTATGGCGATACCAGCTCAAACAAAGTTTATCTCGACGTGGGAATTGTTGGGTAAATGCATACTTTAGTTACCCTTAATATTTTCAGTGCTCATGTGTATAATTCCCGCACTGTATGACTTTAAAAGGTAATTGTAAGGTGAGTGCGTTTGGTGATGGTAAACTGAATGGCTATCTCAAGAAAAGACATAGCGTTAGTAAATTGGTAGTGCATTTGGTGTTTACAACGAAATATCGACGCAAACTGTTTACTGGAATTATGATCGAGCAGTTGAGAGAGGCTTTAGAATCGGCTTGTGTAAAGCTGAGTGTGAATTGATCGAGATGGATGGCGAACAGGATCACGTTCACTTGCTGATAGCGTACCCGCCAAAATTATCAGTTAGTGTAATGGTCAACAACCTTAAATCTATTTCATCAAGAATGTTGAGATTGCAGAATACACACCTTACAAGACAAAGCAAAAGTGCGGCTCTGTGGTCACGCTCTTACTTTGCCTATACGGCAGGAGGTGCAACAATCGATACATTAAAGGCTTATGTAAAGAGTCAATCAACGCCAGATTAAGCCGCTTTGCGTCTTATATCCCCGCCCGATTGGGCGAGGGTTTACGATGTAATTGCTAAATAAAATTATTTGGCTTCATGTTGATTAAGGATCCACTCAGTTAATAAACGAACACCAAATCCGGTTCCGCCTACAGGCACTTCACCACTTGGTGAAGCAGCTAGAGCATTACCAGCTATATCAATATGCAACCAAGGTGTTTCACCTACAAATTGTTGTAAAAAGCTGGCTGCTGTTGTTGCGCTTGGGCCACCTTTACCAGAATTACGTAGATCAGCAATCGGGCTTTCTAACATTTCTTTGTAACCCAATGGCAACTGCCAAACAGGCTCATTTACTGCTTTACCAGCAAAGGTAAACTCTTTTACAAGCTGGTCATCATTGCTGAAAATGCCACCCATTTTGGTACCTAATGCAGCGTATTTACCGCCTGTTAGTGTTGCGATATCAACCAGCACACTCGGTTGGTAGTTTTCACGCACATACCACATGCTATCAGCAAGCACGAGGCGACCTTCTGCATCAGTATGGGTAATTTCAACCGTTAGCCCTTCAGCCGTTGTCAAAATGTCACCAGGAATAAAAGACTTTTCAGACACCATATTCTCAGCAAGTCCCATAACAGCAACCACATTAACTTTAGCTTCCATGGCGGCAAGCGCTTTAATTGTACCCAATGCAGCAGCGGCTCCCGCCATATCAGACTTCATTCGTACAATATGTTCGCCAGTTTTGATTTGAATACCACCTGAGTCGAAGGTCACACCTTTACCCGCAATCGCAATAGGTGCACCATCAGCGGCTTCATAGTGTGCAACCACTAAACGTGAGCCATCAACACTGCCACGACCAACTGCTTCAAGTGCATTCATGCCAAGTTTTTTGATTTGCTTTGGCTCTAACACTCTAATTTTGACCCCAAGTTTTTTTAACTTCTTAGCTTCAGAAACAAAATCTTTTGGTGTCAATTCGCTCGGTGCTTCATTGGTTAAATCACGTGCGAGAAAAACGCCATCCTGAATGTGAAGTAGACGCGCGTAGGCAGATTCAACCGCACTGCTATCCTGCACATCAAAAGTATATTTTTTGGGTTGGGTTTTATCTTTTTTATACTTATCGAAATCATAAGAACGCAAATTGATACCGTGGGCAATCAATGATACCTGTTTGGTGTCAAATTGCTCTGCTACAATTGAAACATCTAAAATCTGCTTACTGGATAGCTCACCTGCGATATTACCACCAAGCTTTGTTAACTCAGGTTTGCTAAGTGCTTCAGTACCTGTTCCAACAACAAGCACACGGTCATAATTAAGCTGATGTGGCGCAATAACTTGTACAAAACTATTTAAGCTACTGTCAAAGGCATTAGCCTTAATCGCACGGCTTAATTGACCTGCTGTTTGTTGGTCAATCTGAGTAAAACTAACGTTATCGCCTTCACCTTTGAACAACACCAATGTATCTGACTGCTTATTGACAACCGAATCAAACTTAATGCTTTGTGCATTGACTGAAAACGATATAGCAACAGCCATAAATACGCTGGAGAATTTAACGAGTTTTCCTTTCATTTATTATTTTTCCAAAAAGTTTTTTTATTAGAAGTACAATTTACTACCATGATATTAATCATTGATTAAATTGCAGGTCTAATCACTACACTTATTTGGTTATGATCTTTTTATCGTCCGTTGCAGAGAAAACCCAGTGATCTTTAGTCGCTGGGATGAATCGATATAGCTAACCTTGTTCTTGGATGTATTTCCGTATCGTTTCAACAGATGCATCTCCAACAGAGCAAACAAGATAACCGTCTGGACAAAACGTTTTTTCGAACCAGAACTGTTTCTTCATGGCTGGAAATTTCCCCATATATGAGCCGTAGTGATCTGTTTAATCTTTCTAACATGTTGAGAAACGCTGTACATTGAATTAATTCTCATAAAGATATGAACATGGTCTTTGTCAATTTTTATTTCTTCTACTGAAAAGTCAGATGTTTCTGATAATTTCAATATTGAGTGTTTAACGAGCAGACCTAATTCCCCTGTTAATAACTTCTTTCTATATTTCACAACAAGAATTAAGTGCAAAAATTAGATATTTATAGTGTTGATTTGTCTGAAACCTCATTTGCTAAACCTTTTTTATACAGTAGTCTATACAGTACATAAAAAGACGCTCAGAAAGAATTTTAGCAAAATTTTTCCCCTTCATTTTCAGTTATCCAAAGCCCCATCAGCTCTTTATGGCCTTCAAGGTTTATCGAGCAGTTTGCTTCTGTTAACTTTTTTGGTGCTCATAATTGAGTTATCCATAAGACAAACACAAACTTAAAAAAAATTTTTGGCTAAATCGATACCAATAACTTTAATTTCCATAATGAAAGTCTCTTAATTTTACTATCAACATCAAGTTTGGCACATAGAACCAAACTCGGTTGCTGAGGCGTCCATCACATCACTACAATACAATACACTGGCCTTTGACTAAGATTCAAAGCATACAAAAAAAGCACCCTAAGGTGCTTTTTAATATGGCAATATGACATCGCTGGTCTTACTTCATAAACTCAACGGCTTCCATATCCAGTTCAATATCGGTACAACCTTTGGCGCAATATATACCAGGGGCTTTTTCACTTGCTTTCGCTTTAGTTGAGTTAGGCGGTAGTTGCAGTGTCAGTGGTTTATTGCACTCACTACACTGGGCGCTATTGCCTTTTAGCATGCGTTTTATCAGATTTTTTTGCTGATTAAATGACTCAAGCGTCGTGCCATTGACCGCTGAAAAATCTAATTTTTGTGTTTCACTCATACTGATACCTAATTCGCTTTACTGTTCTAATCATCAGCCTATTCCTTGACTATTTATTCCTAGATCAAAGTTATAGGCTGATAACGCAATTTGTTGTTTGATACATGACTTACCGTTAACTTGCCACTAGCTCGCCATTAACTGATAACTAACTCATATCGTAAAACAACAACTGCGGATTAGCAGTCAGGTTATTTTACCTGATCAAGCGGGCTCCAACGTTGCAGTTCAACCGGAAGCGGTACGCCTTGAGCAGTCAATAAGTTAACGCGAGCTTGGTACGCTGCGCCATGCATCAAGTGTTTGGCTAAGTCTACCGCATTTCGCTGGGTATAATCATCTAAATAGCTGCCTTTTGCCCATTCATTGAACGCGCCAAGTGCAGGGCCTGCCCAAATTTGGTAATCCATTTCACGACCAACTTCGCCAGAGTTTGACCAACGGCTTGAAAGACCTAAATACCAACGGAAGATAAGTGCCATTTTACGTTTCGGGTTTCCTTCAGCACGTTCGATTTGCTTAGGGTCGCGCTCGTTAAAGTGGGCTACAGTGCCTGCCCAAATCTCATCGAGGGTTGAGCGGAAGACTTGTTTTTCAAGTTTTTCACGCTCTTCAGCTGGTATGGCTTCAATGGACTCATAACGGGTGTAAATTTCATAAAGCTTGTTTGCGCGCATTGGGAACAATGTGCCGCGTTTAACCACTTGCAGTTTTACGCCCATTTCAAACATGTCAGCTGCTGGCGCCATGGTCACATCAGCCATTTCTGTTGTTGCAAGCAGTTTACGAGTGTGTTCACTGGCTCCAGCTTCAACACAAGCTTGGTTAATTGAACCTGTAACGATGTACGCAGCGCCCATGTTAAAGGTAGCGAGTGCTGCATCAGGGGTGCCGACACCACCGCCGCAACCTACGCGAATAGGTGTTTTGTACTGATACTCAGCTTGCACTTTATCTTTAAGCGCTAAAATAGTTGGCAATAATGTCACTAACGGACGGTTATCTGTGTGGCCGCCAGAATCTGCTTCAGCGGTTACGTCATCAGCCATTGGGACTAATTGTGCAAGCTCCATTTGCTCTGGCGTAATTAAGCCTTCATCAACCAGTTTTTGCAGCATTTTAGCTGGGGCAGGTTGCATAAACTTAATAGCAACCTCGGTGCGGCTCACTTTAGCGATAACCTTGTTGGCGATAACGACTTCGCCTTGACTATCACGGCTTAAACCCGCTGCGCGATAATACACAATTTGTGGGGTTAGCCCTAAAAATGCTGATGCTTCAACGGTGCGCACTTTATGTTTTAAAAATAGTTCAACACTGCCACGCTCAAGCGCTGGTTCGCTTGGGCTATGGATTAAGTTAAACATGTATGGGCCATTTGGTAGCGCAGTTTGAATACGGTTAATTGCTTGCTCTACACGAGATGGAATTAATCCTGCTGCGCCAAACGAGCATAAGATACCAGCTTGACCTAGTGCAATTACTAGTTCTTCTGATGAAATACCATTTGCCATCGCGCCAGCGTAGTATGCGTATTTAACTCCATGGACACGGCGGAAATTACTGTCGCCTAAACTTTGTGTTCCTAATGCAGGGGCAAATGCACTGACTGGTAAATCTTGTTGACTGTTGATGCTTTCAGTCATCACTTGGGCATGTTGTGAAACACCCAAGCCCTTTTCAGGGTGATTAATCAGGTAACAAGCTTGAGTCAGTTCTTTTAATTTTTTACCGATAGTGGCAGTGTCAAAGCTGGCATCACTTGGGGCAACTTGCCAAGGCCATGGAGAAAGCTTTTCGTTTTGAGTGCTTATAGTCATTATTATTCCTTTATGCCTCTTCGATACAGATTGCGATGTCTTTAACTTCGTAAATACGTAAACCATCTTTGCTTAGGTTTGCGTCACCTACAATAATGCGTTTGCCGTTTTCATCTTTAACTGCACTGATGTGCACATCTAACGACATTTGTTTATTCAGTGGGTTAATTTGGCCACGGTACTTCCATTTGATGTCAGATAAAATCTGACCAAATTTAGGGTTAGTGAAACCTTTACCCAAGTCTTTACTGATGGCGTAAGTTTGCATTAACTCGATAATCGCTTCAACGCCTAATGAACCCGGCATCACAGGATCTTGATGGAAATGGAACTGGAAGAACCAATCACTTGGGTCAATGGTGCGAGATGCAGACAAGTAACCTAAACCATTCTTACCCCCTTTATCAACGATTTCAGCTTTGTCGATAAAGTTAAGCTGACCACCGGCTAGACGGTAATGTGGCTGATTAGCAGGCGCATGGAATACGCGAGATTGCTTATCCAGTAAATCAACGGTGATATCGGCAGCAACATTGTTTTCAACATGCCAAGGCTGCGTGATGCGGCCATTATCAATACCCAGTTGGTTTTTAAGTGCATCGCCTTTGAAGTAACCAAATACCGCGCTGCCTTTGTAGAAAGGCTCGCCATCGACACTTAAATCAAAGGTGAAACTTTGAATAATGTTACTGCCAGCTATCACGGTAGATAACAGTTTTGAGTCGTTAACAATGGTTTTACCGCGTAAATCCACATCGCGGAGTAACTCGCCACTACCATCAAGGTTACGGAAGAATAACTCTTCACCTGGGAAGCCTAACGTCGTGCCCATGTAACCAGAGATAAAGCCGTTTGGTTGCAGTGAGATTTCCATTAGGACTGAATATGGCATTACAGAGGCATGGCTGTTTTTAGCAAAGTACCATGCATCTGTTGGGACTTCGTATTCAGCGATACATGATGATGGCTTTTTAAGTTCACCACGTTTACCGTCTATATCGATAATACGAGTGGTTAACTGTAAGTCACCACAAGGTGTACGTGGTGGAATAAAGCCGCGGTAGATACTAAAGTCAGGGCCAAAACAGTTTTCGATGTTGCCCGTGGCAAACTCAAACATGTGATAAGCAGTGAACGGCAACGTATCAGGGGTGCGGTTTGGATAGTCAGGGATCAGCGGCGCTTCAACATGCTGCAGTGGGATAACCCCTTTGTTGGTTGGTGCACTTAAGTCAGGCACTTGTGCCATTAACGGTGCATTTGCTGATGCAGGCGTGTTATGGCTATTGTTGTTTTGGACTTTATCTGACGTCTTATTAGCCTCAGAACTGTCGCCGATGAAACGGGTACATTCGGCTTCTTCTTTAATCATCACACCAAGGTTTTGGAAATCAACTACCGCTTTACCATTGAGTAAAATATCAATGTTTGCTTTTGCATATGGGCGAGGGTGAGTACCAATTTCAGTGATTTCCATGCGGTACGTTAATTCGCCATGTTGCGGCAGTACTTGACCACGACAACGTACTTTTTGCGACGCATTTTCAAGTGGTTGGAAGCGACCGTTTTCAACTAAGGTGTGCATGCCGATGTGCAACATAAAGAATTGCAGTAATTGACCACAGCCTTCTGCCATCAACGAGCCAGCCATCACTTGGTCACCTTGGAAATGACAAGGGAAGTACCAATGATCAGGTGCTAAGGTTTTGTGGCCTTCAATAAAGCCTAAGCCCCAAGCGCCGCCATGAACTTGCAGGTTGCCAACTTGCTCAATCATCAAGAACTTTTCTGAAGCGAAACATAACGAGTCTTGTTTACCCGAAGCTTGTTGATGGTTGTGGTGTTCACCACTAAAACAACCACCAATATCGGCATTCAGTAGATGATGGATTTGTCCATAATCAAACTCAGTTTGCGCGCAATGCAGTAGCGGTTCAAAACGAGGTTTGTTCGGGTTGTTTAATGCTGTTTCACGGATTTTGATTTCATCATCAGTGCGAATAACGCCTTTGCCATCATCCAACTCTTGATCGGTAAAGAAACCAGCACAACCGCCATCCATTTTCAGGATCATCTTATCGCCAACAAAGCACTCGTAAGAAAAGAAGAATAATAAGGTGTCGCCATTTTTAGCAAAGTTGTTGATTTTAATATCGTAACGTAAGGTATCGCCGCCACGAGGTAAGTCATCTAAGAAGGTTAACGTACAATCAAGAAGACGATAAACGCGCTCACCTTTGTTCTCAAAATCAATGCCTAAGTAGCTGATCAGCATTAAATCGCATTGGCCTGACTCAACGGCTACTGCCCATGGAATTTGTCCGTCAACTAAATACGGCGCATCTTCAGGGATGTCGTATTCCGTTGTCATGCTACATGGCTTGTATTGATTCATGGTCGCATCGAGCTTAGTTACACGAGATACCAATAAGTAATCTGTTGTAGGAAGACGTACACGGCGAGAGTAGTTATCAATCACAGCGTAATCAGGGCCGAATACTTTGGCAATATCGCCTTCTGCATATTCCACTAAATCAGCATAATTCCAAATACATGGCTTATCCGCAGGGATAGGCGCTGTGTATGGAGGCACGTTGGCATGATCTGGACGTAAAACTGGAGCAGATACTACTGGCTGAGCTAATACATTTTCAGCTTGGATAGGTGCAACAGCTTGTGCAATCGATTGGGCAACATAAGGCTGACCGTTCGCATGGGCTAACTCTTGTTTTAAGAGGGCATCTGCCACTTTTAAACCTTGCTCACGGCTCTTCAAAAATACTAACTGAGCTTGATGGGCTAACCATTGATTTTGTTCAAACGCAGTTAAGTGTGCAGGTGGCACTTGGCTGATGGCAACACTTGGCATTTGGCTGATGGCGGTTTGAGGCGAAGCGACTTGCTTCGGCGCTGACTGGCTTGGTTTAGGGTTAAACTGGGTTGAACGATCAGAAAACGGCATAGAAGTCTCTGTTGTCATTGAAATTGGGGGAGTAGTGTCAGCTGTCACTGCATTTGTATTTGCTGGCGCAATAAACTGGTTACGCTCGGCCATCGTCAACGGAGTGCTTTTGGCTACTGGCGTTAATTTGGAAGTTTTAGCGCGAATACTGTCTAACTCAGCTAAAGGTGCATCGACAATATGTTGATAAATATCACGGCCACCTAAGCTGACTTGTTTCACTAAGCTCAGTTTTTTAGCGGTTAGCTGGCCAATATCTGTATTTATTCGTGTCTTAAGCGCTGTTGATTGCTGCGCTGATTGACTAACGAGCAGTTGCGAACATTGGTTTTCACTCATGGTGGCTACAACAAGGTTTTGACTTGTTGAATCTGTTTTAAGTGATAAAACGCCATGCAATAAGCTGGCAATACCCGATGCTGCAAACGTATGGCCAATGCACTGCTGCGCTTGGCTTGGGCTTGATTGGCTAAACATTTGCGATAACTGCTGCACTGCA
This sequence comes from Shewanella sp. 10N.7, assembly GCF_020806285.1. Lineage (NCBI taxonomy): Bacteria > Pseudomonadati > Pseudomonadota > Gammaproteobacteria > Alteromonadales > Shewanellaceae > Shewanella > Shewanella sp. 10N.7. The sequence continues at coordinate 68,474 of NZ_JAJGZS010000001.1, read as the reverse complement.
CTGATATTATTTGGCAATACCTGTGCATCTGGTGCTTGGTTAAGCTCAAGGGCATTAATCTGCTCAGCCGCTAACCCAGCAGGGGTTAACAAGCTATCGCTGATGCTACTGACTTGCTCGCTATGACCAAAGGCTAACGTATTAATTGTACCGTAGCTGTTTTGCAGTAATATTGATGTGTCATGTTCAGTGATTGGTGATTCTACTGCGCCTAAGGCTTGATGAATTAAATCTAACGACTCGACATTAACAGCTTTTGGTGTGGCGGTTTGCAGAACAATTGCACCAGCACCTTCACCAATATTAAGCGTTTGCTGCTGAGCTGTTTTCGCCCCTGTTTTCGCTAAGTTGGCCGTTTTTAGCACCATATTTTCAATGCTGCCAGATAAATCAACCGCTGCAATAATCACTGCATCTAATGGCTCTTGACGAGATTCCATCGAGAATAAGTTTTGCGCCACATCAATACAGCGATTAACCGACTGCTCGCCCGCTGAAATCGTAAAGGCTGGGCCATTGAAATCCCATAACGATGAGATACGCGACGCCATAATATTACCAATGAAACTGGTATATTGGTTGAGCTTAGCGGCATCTAACACGCTGTCCATGGCAATGGTTTCAAGTGCTTGGTATTCAGAGTCAGATAAGCTTACGCCATGGGCCTTAAGGCTTGCTGCTATTTGGGTATGCAAATTGACTCGACCGCGGAATTGGTGCAATTCAAGTTCAGTTTCCATTGCCACAAGCACGGCTACCTTACTACCTGGCTCAAGCTTGGCATCATGTATCGCTTCATCTGCCACTTTCATTAATAACAGCTGCTGAGAAATCAAGCGGTCATCTTCATTCGGCGGCACTTTGAAACGTAAAAAATCGAAATCAAACTGGTCGATATAAGCGCCCATTGGCGCTGTTTCTGCAATGCCAAATTGGCTTAATAATTCAGGGTGTTTATCAAGGCCTTTCCAACGTTTTGCTGGTAATGCACTAAAAGCATTTTGCTGAGTTGCAACGGCATTAGCGAATGCATTAATGGTGCTAAGGCAGCCAAAGTGCGATGCCATGCCGGTAATATGCATGGGTAATTGCGCATTGATTGTCGTTGAATGAGTCGTTGAATGAGTCGTTGAGTGTGACGGGGTGCAAATGCTGTTATTAGCATTATCTTTAGCAAAGTAAGACTCAACCAATAAATGAGCATTACAGCCACCAAAACCAAAAACCGATACCCCAGCATGGCGGGCTTTATTGCCTGCTTTGTCTGGCCAAGGTAATACATCATTGGGTAATGTGGCTGGGCCAAACATCTCCGATGGAGATGCAATCGGCGCGCTAATATTAATACTTGGCGGTAACATACCTTGGCGCATAGCAAAGATCATTTTCATGATCCCAGGCATTCCTGCAGCCGTCAGCAAATGACCTAAGTTAGATTTGGCTGAACCAATGAGTGGCGTGTTGCTCCCTTTGAGCTTGTCACTGAAAAAGCGTTCCATTGAAGTCAGTTCAACTTTATCACCTAAAGGTGTGCCTGTTGCATGACACTCAATCACTTCCACTTTGTCTGGTCCAAAACGCTCAGAGCCAGCACTTTCATCGTGCATTGCTGCGTCAGCATAAGCACGCTCAAATGCTTTAACTTGGCCATCGCTATTCGGGCTTAATACAAATTGACCTTTGCCGTCATTTGATAATCCAATACCGCTAACCAACGCATAGATATGGTCGCCATCGCGTTCAGCATCTTCAAGACGCTTTAGCACTAATACTCCAGCACCTTCACCGGCAAATAAACCTTTTGAGTTACTATCAAAAGGCGCAGAAATACCATGGTCAGGGTAGGCGTGGAAAATGGAGAAACCCATGTTAATAAAGAATGGGTCAGCGCCAGATACTGCCCCGGCTAACATCATGTCAGCTTTGCCTGTATGCAAGTAATCACAGGCAAGTTTTAGCGAGTAAACTGAACTTGCGCAGGCGGCATCTAGGCTTAATTGCGCAGCGCCTAAACCCAGCGCGTCAGCGACTAACTTTGAGGCGTTATGAGCAATCGCACCGTTAGATAACGAGGCAGGTGTCGCCTGCGTTGCAAAGCCTTCAGAGTCAAAAGATTGCAAGGTAAAATCAGCTTGCTGCAGTTTATGCTGTAAGGCTTTTTCTACCGCGCTGTGATACAGCGGGACAAACAACTCATTCGATTTTTCTGTTGGGAACGATAAGGTTCCCATTACAATCCCTGTACGGCTTAAGCTAGCTGCATTTTGTGGGTTTGTAATATCAATGCCAGCATCATTTAATGCGTTGCGGGCAGTATCTGTTGCCCATAAAAAGCTGTCATCAAGGCCGTCAAACTGCGCCGCTGGGATTTTGTAACCATTAGCATCAAAACTGAAGTTTTGAATATAACCGCCTTTATCACAATAAAAGCGGTCTGACTGACCTTGTACACCAGTAAAATCAGCAGGGTTAGCATTGAGTTTTTGGCTGCTAATGGTTGTGCGAGAATCTTTTTTATCTAATAGATTCTGCCAAAACTTTGCCGGTGTATCCGCATCAGGATATTGGGTTGCTAAACCGACAATCGCAATTTTTGGCAAACTCGCGTGTTGTGTATTCGATTGAGAACTCAAGATTGTTCTCCTTCTAATTGTGAGGCTAACTGAGAGTTTGATTGACTCATCGCAGTTTGACTTTTTTGTGCACTCATAAGTTGCGTAGTCAAAAAGTTGGTTAAACCATCAGTTAAATAATTGAGTGATAACGGCACGTTGTGAGCCACAAGTTGAGCAATACATTTCAGTAGCGCTGTTAGGTCATCGCCGCCTTTAGCATTAGTTGCAATGGCTTGGCATGCTGAATTCATTACTGTATTGGGGGCTTCAGTGGTGCGGGCAATTTTATCGATTAAGGTGCTGGTTTGTCTGTCTGCACCAATTTCAACGAATAAACTGGCGCCTTGTTTACGTGTATTGTTTACTAATTCCGTAAAATTCAGCGGGTGGCAGAATGTATCAGCAATAGAGTCTGCAATTGCTTCGCTGGTGACGCTAACAGGTATAGTGCTGGCAGCGCTCATAAATTGTATTTGCGCCGCTTGTGCATCAAGTACAGCCTGGTCATGAAGCGGTTGCTGATAAAATGTTTGCACATTGTCGCGTATTAGCATCGCAGGTTGGGTGTGCATCGCAGTAACACGATTCGCAGCAATCCCACGTTTACCTATTTGCTTAAGTAGCGCTTTACAGCTTTGCTCACAACCAGCAAGTACGCAGGTGTCGCCTTGAACGATGGCGAGATAAGCACGAGGGTAGTCACTTAATGCCGCTTCTATGATGCTTGGCTCAGCGCGAACCACAAAACTATTCCAGACAATATCTTCATCATGATTCAATTGCCATGCTTGACGCACGCAATCTAATCGACCTGAAATGTCGGTGGTGAAAATGCTATTGGTTTGAGTTGCTTCAATCATATTGTGCGGCGTTTTCCACACATCAAGACTGGCCCACATCGACGCTTCACCCATAGAGTAACCCATGGCAAAATTTGGTTTTATAGCAAAGTGCTGGGTTAATATCTTAGTTAAAATATAACTCACACCGACACCAGCAATGGCCAGTTTATCTAGGCTCATATCTGATACTTTGGCATTTTCAGCGTAAACGCTTTCTGCTTGCAGCATGGCTTTGACGTCGCCTTCACGTTCTAATTGTGAAAACAGCGTTGGAAAGTAACTGGGTAATTGAGCAAACATTTGTGGGTAAACAGTACCTACGCCGGGGTAGACAAAACAGACGCCACTATGCGCATTTTTTTGTTGGGATAAAGTATGTAAACAGCTCCCAGACGGCGTTTTGTAATCGAGTTCTGTTGTGTTGTTATTTAATGCTGTTTCAACAGCCAATAGCATGGCTTCGGCTTCAGTAAAAGCTGCAGCTGCCGAGTTTGCCATGATCACGGCCGATAACGCGTTATTGTTAGCAAACTTTTCAAGCTGAGTGAGCATTAAAGTCATGATGTTATCTGACTGCGATTTAATGCTATCAAGTTGGGCGTGTAAGTCTGTTAATTGCAATTTGAACGCTTGCAAATTATCTGCAGATAAAGGGATAAATATCCGCTTTTCATCCAGCATGGATTTTGCCTGGGCAAGCTCAGTTCCTTGAACTAACACTGCTGCATGATGATGAGCGCCTTCAGTGATATTGAAGCAAGCCACGCGGCTTTGATGCATTTCGCTGAACCAGTATGTTGAACTGTCTGCAGTGAGGTTAGCTGGCGTTTCAGGCATGCTTCGTGCTGCAATGTTGCCAACCAGCGTTATCAATTCAGCAAACTTATCTTTATAGCTGTTGCAATGAGTCGCATCCACTTGGATTGGGCTGATATGAGCGCGTTTCGCTTGAGATAATGCCTTAGAGGTTGCTGTTTTTGCATTACTATCATCGCCCATACCTGTTAAATAAGCATGGGGGTGGCAGCGATGCTTAGCAGCAACAATAGCTGGCATCATTAATAAACGATAAGGCATAGCAGGGTGGCTGAGTAGCACACTTTGCTGTTGTTCTATATGAACAATTGCTTGGGCTAAATAGTCACTAAAACTGATAGCTTGGTTTGCGGGGGCTGATGTGTCGTCTAACGATGACACATCAATTTCAAGCACGATAGCTGACAAACCAATGCTGTCAGCTAAAGAGCATGACTTGATGGCAGCAAAAGCTGAGCTGTTCATTTCAGCTTGCGCGGCGAATGAGAAAGACTCATTCGCCACTAACTTTAACGCGATGCGCATGTTAGCCGCACTTGCTGATGTTGTAGACTGTACTTTTTGTGCAGAAAGAGTTTGATTACTCACACAGACTCCTGCAAATCAGCTAATGCTTTAGCTGGGGCTAAAAAAGCCTCATTTAAGCTTTTGCTGATTGTCGTTTTAGCGTTTGTCATCGTACAACTTAGGCGGCCATCTTGATGATATAAAGCAATGTCAGCCGTTAATGAGCGACTGGTACTTTTAACCACATTCAGCACTAAGTAGCCACTGTCACCTGATGCATACGGTGCATAAGTGGTTAACTCACCAATGGTTGAAGGTAAGCTGGCTGCATCATGCTTGATACGCGCCCACACTAACATGGCTTGCAGTAGCAAATCTTCAGCGAAAGCCTGACTGCCACCTAAACCTGTTTGCGGCGTAAAGCTTGCACAATCTTTAGCATCAATTTGTGGTAATTCAACCGAACAAACCAACTGCTTATCGTCGGCAATTAACAGCTGCTTTATTCCTTGAAGGCGAGGGCCGTGGAATAAGCTGCCGTTGCTATATAGCTCACTATCTGTGCTGATGACTTTGCCTGACTCTGCTAACTGCTGGGCGTCTTTTGCCACTGTTGGTAGCGTGTCTGAAACAGCGACATTTCCGAGCTTCTCATTAACAACGTTCTCATTAACAAGGAGGCTGGCTTGATACTGAGGTCTAAGCAAACTATCCACATCATCACTTTGCATGCGACTAGCAATCAGTGCTGTTAAGCCTGATTCAGTTTGCGTCAGTTTCAGCGTTAATACTTGTGGCTCTTTAGTCTCGAAAATAATGCCTTTTAGCAGCTTATAATCTTGAACCAATACAGGCAGACCACACAATTGCTGCGCAGTTTCACGCATCCATTGTATGGCGCACACTGTTGGTAGTACCGGATTACCCGCGATGCAATGATCTTCAATGAAAGGCATTGCAACAGGATTTAGTACTCGTTCAACACTCACCGTGTTACTCACAACACGGTGACTTGCAGCATTATTTAAAGAAAGAATCAGCGAACCCTCGGCATTATGCGAAGAGTCCGCATTAAGCTTTTTTACAGCAGCGCCTTCAGTTGATGCTGAACCTTGCATACTTGAACCGATTAATAGCTGTACGCCAGACTCAGACAATAGACTGTGAGCAAACAAGTTTGCGCCTTTATCGAGCGGAATCACGTATACGCCGCGTTCAACAAACATTTTCTTTAAGGCTGAACTGACCATACCGCCGTCCCAAGGTCCCCAGTTAAAGCTCATCACTTTTGCTTGCGGGTAGTTCGCTGCAAGTTGAAGTGCTGTCTTGTTAAGGATCTCATTCGACATTGAGTAATCACTTTGACCCGTATTGCCATAGAAACCCGCTGCAGATGAGAACATAGCAACCAGTTTTAGTTGGCTAGCATCAATCGCATTGATGATTCCGGCAAAACCCGACACTTTAGTGCCATAAACGCGGCCTAACTCGGCTAAGGTTTTGTCTTGAATGTGTTTATCGGCAAGTACGCCTGCACCGTGAATGATGCCAGTAATCGGCTTAAGACCTGCTAATGACTGTTTAATCGCTGCATCTGAACTGACATCCATACTGATGTATTCAGCACTTGCGCCAACGGCTTTAAAAGCTGCGAGTGAACGATCAATTTCCAAACTGCTGGTTATCGGCCAAACTAAGGCATCAATTTGCTTAGGCGTTGGTTTGTCACCTTGTGATTGAATAAACTTAATTGCCGCAGCTTTCAGCTCAGATGCTTGCTTGTTTTGTGCCCAAGTCGGCAAGTTTGCTGCCAAATGTTCACTACGACCTGCAAGAATAAAGTGTGATTGAGTTTGCTTAGCAAGGGTTAGGGCGCATTCAAATGTCACGCCTTTTGCGCCGCCAGTAACAAGCACTGTGTCACTACTATTGAGCGATGTTGTTTGGTAGCGAGTTTGCGCCGCTGTTGTTGCTGTGAGTGTGTGACGACCTTGGTCGCTAACACCGACTTCTGCAATGCTTGTTTCAACATCATAAAGCTCTGCAATCACTGCTTGAGCAAGCTCAACAGCTTCAAAACTTGGTGCAATATCTAATGCTCGACAAAACACGTTTGGCCACTCATGGCCGAGGGTTTTGGTGAGACCAGATAAAGCAGCCTGGTTAAGCTCAGCTTTTGCCAGTTCAGTGGTATTTAAATAACCAAAGCCACCATCAATACGGCTCACTGTCATAAAGCTTACGCGTTGTGATTGTGCTAATTCGCTAAAACGACTTTGTAGATGTTTTGCCATCAAGAAAGCTTGCTCAACTGCGATAAATCCAGCATCACTTAATGGTAAGTTGCCTGATGTTGCGAGTTGAGGCTGCAGGTGAACAAAACCTGCAATCTTATGTTGCTTACTGATTTGAGCTATTACATCGCTAATTGCATCATCACTGACCGCTGATAAAGTGAAGCTGGCAATATCGCTACTTAGCGGTGATTGCGCAGATGTCACAGATTCAGGGCTACGAATAACGGCGACGGTTAGGCCTGTTGCTACTAATTTTTCAGCTAAAACACCTGCGTTATGACCGTCATCATTGATAACGATACATGCGTCTTTTGAAAAACAGTCAACTAACTTATCCGCCGCTGGTAGCTTTTTTAGTGCGACTTCCTGATGAGGAGGTAAGTCGTTTGCTAAATCTGCTGTGGCTGTTGGTGCAGCTGCCGTTGATGCTGCAGTGTTCACAACACTGCTTGTCGTTAGTTTGCTGTTCATGTAGCTAACGATTTCGCCTAAAGTGCGACATTCTGCTAAATCTTCAGGGTTTAGGTCTGGTAAGCCAGGTAGTTCGTCTTGAACAGTACCTAAGATTTCAACTCGCTTGATTGAGTCAATGCCTAAATCCGCTTCCATATCCATGCTTAGCTCAAGCATTTCCGTTGGGTAGCCGGTCTTTTCAGCAACCACAGTCATCATAGTGCTTTGAACTTGCTCTGCAGATAAACCTGACGGGGCGCTCAGGGCTGTCTCAGCTGATAAACCACTAACTGCTGGAGCTGCCTGTGTATTAGCGCCTGCGGCTGCACTTGTAGGAAGAAGCTTGCTGTTCATGTAGCTGACGATTTCACCAAGTGTACGACACTCAGCTAAATCTTCAGGGTTAAGCTCTGGCAAGCCTGGTAGCTCGTCTTGAACAGTACCTAAAATCTCAACACGTTTGATTGAGTCGATGCCTAAATCCGCTTCCATATCCATGCTTAACTCAAGCATTTCAGTTGGGTAACCGGTCTTTTCTGCAACCACAGTCATCATGGTGTTTTGAACTTCTTGAGCTGATAAACCATTGTTAGCAGGAGCAACTTGCGTCACTGGTGCAGTGACAGTATTTGCACTGACTGCAGGAAGTTTGCTGTTCATGTAGCTGACGATCTCACCAAGGGTACGACACTCAGCTAAATCTTCAGGGTTAAGTTCTGGCAGTGTTGGTAGTTCATCTTGAACGGTACCTAGAATCTCAACACGTTTGATTGAGTCGATACCTAAATCCGCTTCCATATCCATGCTCAACTCAAGCATTTCAGTTGGGTAACCCGTCTTTTCAGCAACCACAGTCATCATGGTGTTTTGAACTTGTTGAGCTGATAAACCATTGTTAGCAGGAGCAACTTGCGTCACTGGTGCAGTGACAGTATTTGCACTGACTGCAGGAAGTTTGCTGTTCATGTAGCTGACGATCTCACCAAGGGTACGACACTCAGCTAAATCTTCAGGGCTCAATTCTGGCAGTGTTGGCAGTTCATCTTGAACTGTACCTAAAATTTCAACACGCTTGATTGAATCAATACCAAGGTCTGCTTCCATATCCATGCTCAGTTCAAGCATTTCAGTTGGGTAACCCGTCTTTTCAGCAACCACAGTCATCATGGTGCTTTGAACTTGTTCAGCGCTTAAACCTACTGGAGCAGAACCAGTAGTTGGTAGCTGAGAGCCTTCAGCGGCACTTGTAGGAAGTTTAGAGTCTTCAGCTGGTAGCTTAGAGTTCATATAAGAAACAATTTCGCCAAGGGTACGACACTCAGCTAAATCTTCAGGGCTCAATTCTGGCAGTGTTGGTAGTTCGTCTTGAACTGTACCTAAAATTTCAACACGTTTGATTGAATCAATACCAAGGTCTGCTTCCATATCCATGCTTAGCTCAAGCATTTCAGTTGGGTAACCGGTTTTTTCAGCTACGACTTCAAGCATTGTATTAAGCACGGTTTCTGCGCTAAGACCTGATGCTGGTGCTGCAACAGCAGTTTGAGCTGCTATTTGAATCCCTTCAGCTGCATTTGTAGGCAGCTTGCTGTTCATATAATCAACGATTTCGCCAAGTGTACGACATTCAGCTAAATCTTCAGGGCTTAACTCTGGTAGCGTTGGTAGTTCGTCTTGAACGGTTCCTAGAATTTCAACACGCTTGATTGAATCGATACCAAGGTCTGCTTCCATATCCATGCTTAATTCAAGCATTTCAGTCGGGTAACCGGTCTTTTCAGCAACGACTTCGAGCATAGTGTTCAGCACTGTTTCTGCGTTTAAACCTGCAGGCGCTGCTGCAACTGCCGACGCAACGACAGGAGCTGTAATTGGGGCAGGTGCTTTTACTGGTTCAATACGTGGCGCTGGAGCAGCCATAGCGGCAGGTTTGGAAACAGGCGCTTGTACTGGAGCGGCTACTTTTACAGCTTCAACGACTGGTGCTGGCGCTGTAATCACTGGAGTTGCAGCGATAGGCGCATTAACTCTAGGAGTATTGATAACAGGAACTGCAACAACAGGCGCTGTCGCTACTGGTGCTTGACCAGTCAGCATGCTTAATGCGTTTTGGCTTGACTGTGCTTGTTGCTCAAGGAACAAAGTATGACTTTGTAGTGTTTGAGCTTGATGCTGGTGGAATAGCTCCATTGAGCGTTGTAGGCTCTCAGGAATAGCATGTCCTGCAGCAGCCATTTTACTTTGCTCGGCCATTAGATGAGTAAAGGTGTCACCATATTGCTGTGGAATGGCTAAGAACTGCTGATGCAAATCAGCTGCTTGCTGTTGTGCATTGAAGAACGCTTCTAAGCCGCCTGAAGCTGGAGCACTTTGTGCTGGTGCTTGAGGTGCTATTTTTTGAGGCGCTTGAGCAGCAGCGTTAGACACTGCAGGTGAACCTGATGCGGCAACTTCAACGTATTCTGTTTTAATGACTTCTTTTTCCACGATTTTCTCTACTACTTTTTCAACCGGTACTTCAACCACTTTTTCGACAACAGTTTCAACAATTTGTGAAGTGACTTTGCCAGTGGTTAATGATTTTTCCATTTTAGCGCGGGTTGGTGCACTGATATGGTTTGAAGCTGTTAGCTTGACGTTCATGCCTTTCGGCACTGCAGGGGCGGCGATTTCTGCTTGATAAGGATCAACCTCCGTTAGCGGTGCGCCAAGAACGTTAAGTTGCATAGCCGCAATACGTAACTGCAGATCGCTGTTACCTTTCGGATTGGGGTTGATGCTAATCACTGATACGCTTTCTGCTTTGTTACCTAGCGTGGCTTCAACCAGTTTCTGCAAGATATTCTTAGGCCCGAACTCAACAAATACACGCGCTCCAGCGTCATACATGCTGTTTAACTGATCAGTAAAGCGAACCGACTGTAGCATGTGCTGTTTAAATGCCGCTTTAATCGACTTAGCATCCGTTGGATGTTTTTCACCGCTGGCATTTGAGAATAATTCAACTTTGCTGGCAGTAAACTTGGCTTTATCGATGGCTTTAGCGAATGGCTTTTGTGCATGTCCTACAAGTGGCGTATGGAATGCGCCAGAGACAGGCAGTGCAATGGCTTTAAAGCCTAATGCGCTAATGGCTTTAGCTGCTTGTGCACAAGACTCTGTAGGGCCTGCGATAACAAGCTGAGTCGCAGAGTTATAATTAGCGACTTTTACACCGTCAAATTCAGCAATACAGGTTTCTAACTTAGCGATGTTATCGCTGTTTGCAGCATCAGCATCATTAGCTGGCAAGATAATGGCGTACATGGTGCCTTTATCTAATTCATTACCGTCTTTATCTATAGCCGATGAAGCCATAGCTGCGCCGCGAGCATATGAAAGCTGATAGTAATCATCATTTGAAATTACCCCAGCGGCACATAATGCTGAAAGCTCACCAAAGCTATGACCTGCAAACATATCCGCGCTAAATCCTGCCTGACTCAGTAACTGATACTGACTCATGCTGACTACGCCAATAGCACTTTGCGCATTGTCGGTGCTGGTGAGTAATGCCGCTTGTGCATCTTTATCTGCTTTTTCAAAAGCAGGAATAGGGAACATCACTTGCGATAGTGGTGTTTTGTCAAAGCTTGCAAACACTTTATCGGCTTTGATCAGTTGCTGACGCATTTCAGGGAAATGACAAGCGACTTCAATACCCATGTTGACGTATTGCGAGCCTTGGCCGGCAAATAACGCTGCGACTTTTGGTTCGCTAGTCGCTTTTTTACCCTTAGTTGTCACAGTGATGAGTGCTGATGAGCGGTAACTGGTACCCGATGGCAATTGCCATGCATCAGAATCGTTATTAAGTTGCTTTAACGCTAAACCAAGCTGAGTGGTTAGCTCGGTAAGGCTTGATACCACAAGACCTAAGCGGGCAGCGGAATCTTTAATTTTAGTCACTGCATATTGCTTGGCAATGCGCGTGAGCTCTGCTTGCTCAATACTGCTATTGTCAGTACCTTTAAGTGCGCTGATTTCAGCGGTTAACTTATTCACTTCTGCAATTAAGGCTGCTTTGTTATCAGCACTAATTAATAAGCTTTGAGCCACTTGGCGTTGACGGTATTTGTCATCACGGCTGTGTTCTGGACTATATTCTTCCAAGACTAAGTGGAAGTTAGTGCCACCAAAACCAAATGAGCTAATACCAGCACGACGAGGTGTGCCGTCAGGGCGAGGCATCCAAGGACGGGTTTCGGTATTAACGAAAAACGGTGAATCTTCAACGTTTAGTTTAGGGTTTGGCTTTGAGACGTTAATGGTTGGCGGCAGCACTTTGTGGTGCAGTGCAAGCGCAGCTTTAATCACACCAGCAGTACCAGCGGTAGATTTAGTGTGTCCCACTTGTGATTTAACCGAACCTAACGCAATGTGCTGTTTGGTCGGTTCATTTTCACCAAATACTGATTTAAGACCATTGAATTCGGCTACATCACCTGCTGCAGTGCCTGTGCCGTGAGCTTCAATTAAGCCAACGGTTTCAGGGGCAAAACCTGCATCATCATAAGCACGTTTTAGTGCTTTTGCTTGGCCTTCAGGGCGCGGAGCATAAATACTCTTGAACTTACCGTCTGATGAAGCGCCAACACCTTTAATGACTGAGTAAATACGGTCACCATCACGTTCTGCATCTTCAAGGCGCTTAAGGGCTACCATGCCGATACCTTCACCAATCATCATGCCTTTTGAATCGATATCAAATGGTTGAATCGTTTCATTGGTCGTGAACGCTGGGGTTTTTGAAAAGCTCATGTACATTGAAGGTGAGTTATCGGTACAAACACCACCAGTGATCATCATTTCACTGCGGCCTTCAACCAGCTCAGTTAATGCCATACGCATTGCGGCAAGTGAGCCTGCACATGCAGCGTCAACCACACAGTTCATGCCGCCTAAATCGAAGCGGTTAGCAATACGACCTGCAATAACATTACCTAGTGAGCCTGGGAATGAGTTTTCTTCCCAGTGAATGTATTGGTCTTGGAATTTTTTGATCAGCATATCGCTGTCAGCATCACTTAGGCCGCTGCTTTTGAATACCTTTTTAAGCACTGGGTATTGCAGGCGCGCCGTTAAGCTTGCATTGATCTTTTGACCGCCACCCACACCCAGCGTAATACCGATTTTGTCAGTGTCGTACTCAGAGGTAACACCCGCATCTGCAAGCACTTCTTTGGCAATGACTAGCGAAAGCAGCTGTGAAGTATCAGTCAGTTCTAAGATATTTGGCGGCAGGCCAAACTCCATTGGATTAAAGTCCACTTCTGGAATAAAGCCACCACGTTTACAGTAGCTTTTATCTGGCGTTGATTTATCAGCATCAAAGTAATCTTCAGGACGCCAGTGCGACTCAGGCACTTCGGTAATCGCATCAATTTTTTCACTGATTAAATCCCAAAATTTATTCAGGTAACGCGAATTTGCAAAAATGCTTGCCATGCCAACAATGGCAATTGGCATGTCTTTAAGGCGTTTATTTAATCTCGAATCTTGAGATTGACTGTTTTCTTGAGAGGGCGTCTCAGGATTAGTAGGGGTTTGGCTCATTTTGAGTCTCCAGTACTCAGCTTATCCTTAGCTGATTTATTATTTTGAGGCGCGTTTTCTGCTGCAGTTGCACCAGGAAAACGAGCTAAAAATGTATGGTAATTTTTGACGAGTAACTTACGTAGATGAAACGGTCCGTGCTTTAACACATAAGCGATATATCGATTGGTCGCTTGTGTGTGGTTGTCTTGATAGATGTCGAGATAAACCCAGTCGGTTGCAAAATCGACACCGAGTAAAATTGAATAACTGTCTGCTTGTGTCAGTTGCGGTGGAATGGTTAATGAAACCACTTGTACCACGTTATCGGGCGTAGCCTCTGGTAGAGCAAGGGTGTTAGCCAGAGTTTCAGGGTTTAAGGTGTAAGTCGCTACATCTGTACCCTGAACAATGGGTAACTGATTAAAATATCGTTCAGGTACAAAAGGGCTTTCAAACTCATCGAGTTTGGATACACCGTAACGCTTAAGACAACGGGCTAAACCAGAGCGAGATACGTTTTCATTGATGAACTGTTGGGTGACTTTTAGCAGCCTATCTAAGGGCATTTTCAATTGATAGCGCAACCCGACAACCACATACTCTTCCATTGGTGAAAGGGTGGTTTTTAAATGATGTGGGGTATTAGGTGTATCACTTATTGAGTCTCGCTTGCGCCACTTTCTAACTGTTGCTTCAGTAATATTAAGAATTTTAGCTAACTGGCTGACAGTAAACTCGGAAGTCTGAATGAATTGACGCATTTCAGGTGTCGTTGTTGCATTGCGATGGCGCACAGGTGTGTTTGCCGCATCACAATCGGAAGATACTTTTTTGCCAGGTTTTTTCATGGCAGATTTAGCTTGTCGGTTTGCTGTCATTTAAGGACGGCCATAGCAGAATGAATACTCCGTACAATCTATTGGGACTCTTAAAATCATAATGAAGATTAACGTTTGTTCATCTTCATTATTAGTGTTTTAGCATAAACGAGCATGCAGAGTACCTGAGGTTTCAGGTCGATACAATCACCCGAAACTAATTAATCACTGATACGACCAGAACTAGCTAACACTTGTAAGCTGAATGGGTGATTTTGTTATGAAAAATGGGGTCGGTGTAAAGACTGATCTAGGTCAATTTATTCACTTTCTTTCAGTCGTATACTGGTTTGAGTGCAAATAATAGGCAGCTGTAAACATACAAAGACAAAATATGGATAGTTTAATAATGTGAACAAAGGAGGCCATCATGGCTGAGTTTACCACTGAGCAAATCCGCAATCTGGCAGTGCTCGGACATACTGGCGCAGGGAAATCCTCATTACTTGAGGCATTACTCTTTAGCGCTGATGCAATCACTTTAAAAGGCAGGGTCGATAAGGGTACAAATCATGCTGATTTCACTGCCCAAGAAAAATCCCACCGCCACAGTTTAGAACCTTCCTTTTTAAATCTTGATTATCAATCGCATCACATCAATTTTATCGATACTCCTGGATTACCTGACTTTTTTGGTCGTGCACTATTACCCTTACCCGGCGTTGAGTCGGTGATATTGGTCGTCAATGCAGGTGTCGGCATTGAATCTGTCACTAAACGCGCTTTTGAAGCAGCGCGCCGTCAAGGTAAAGCGGTGATCATTGCGATTAATCATATGGATGGCAATGAAACAAACGTGTCAGAAGTGATGATGGATATTCAGCATCAATTTGGTCATCGCTGTTTGCCGGTTAATTTACCTCATACCAATGCTGATGGCGTTGTGGATTCAGTCGTTGATTGTTATTTACATTGTGATGAAACCACATCGACGCTATTCAGTAGCCCTACCCAAGCCAGAGATGAGCTAGTCGATACCGTATTAGAAGAAGATGAAGCCTTAATGGAGCTTTATCTCGAGCAGGGGGAATCACTAAGCCCTGAGCAATTACATGCACCATTAGAAACAGCATTAAGAATGGGGCACTTAGTGCCAGTTTGTTTTACCAGTGCTGAGCAAGATATTGGTATTGGCTCGTTATTAGAAATGCTGATTAAATTGATGCCTAGCCCACTTGAAGCTAATCCACCACAGTTTATTAAAGGGTTTGGTGATGATGCTAAGCCAATTAATGTCACACAAAAAGCCTCAGACCATGTTTTAGCTCATGTATTTAGGGTGGCGATAGATCCGTTTTTTGGACGTATGGGGGGTTTCCGCTTGTATCAAGGTACGATTTCTGTGGGAATGAAATTGTTTATTGGTAGCGGTCGTAAGCCGTTTAAAGTGTCTCATTTAATGAAGTTGCAAGGTGACAAACAAATCAATGTGAACCAAGCGTTACCAGGAGATATCTGCGCCATAGCTAAATTGGAAGAATTGACAGTAGGCGCAGTGCTGCATGACAGTCATGATGAAGATGAATTCCATTTACCGGAGCTCAAATTCCCGCAGCCTATTTTTGGCTTAGCGGTATCAGCAAAACGCCGCGGTGATGAGCAAAAAATATCGGAAGTGTTACATAAGTTAGTGGCAGAAGATCCTAGTTTGCAAATCAGCCGCAATGAAGCTGAAGGCCAAACTGTATTGCAAGGACAAGGGGATTTACATCTGCAAATTGCATTGGAGAAAGCGCAGAATCTATTTAATGTTGATATGGAAACCGACATTCCTGCCATTGCGTATCGGGAAACCATTATGGGCGAGGCTGAATTTCGTTATCGCCATAAAAAGCAATCTGGTGGTTCAGGCCAGTTTGGTGAGGTTGAGTTAAAAGTTGAGCCTCTTGCTCGTGGACAAGGTTTTGAGTTTGTCTCTAAAGTGGTGGGTGGCTCGGTGCCTAGCCAGTATATTCCAGCAGTTGAAAAGGGCGTTCGTGAAGCCATGCTCGTCGGAGAGTTAGGAGGATACCCGCTGCAAGATATTAAAGTGACCGTGCTTGATGGCAAGCATCACAGCGTTGACTCAAAAGAAATAGCCTTTGTAATGGCAGGTAAAAGAGCTTTTATGGAGGCAGTGAAATTAGCGCAACCTGTAATGTTAGAGCCGATAGTTGATATGAATATTCAAGTGGCGCAAACCCATGTCGGTGAGATCACCGGTGACATTAGTTCTGCCCGCGGTATTGTGTGTGGCACACAGACTAACAGTAAAGGCTTAGTGGAGGTTAATGTAGAAGCGCCGCTAGCCAATGTGAGTAACTATTCTACTCGACTGAAATCGTTGACCGGAGGAGATGGTCAGTTCTCGATGCAATTCAGTCGTTACGATGTATTGCCACAAAAAGAGCTCAAGGCTATGATTAGTTAGCTTGCTTACAGATTTTTATTATAAAGCAATGACTTATTGGTGCCTCAACTTTGAGGTGCCATTAATGTTACACGAACTGATACACAAGCAAACCAGTCAAGTATTACATCCTCTACCTCTATATTTTGAATTGAGAAGTCGAAATTATTATTTTTGGTATCCCTTACCCTCCAGCATTTCCGCTTTAATACATAAAAATGAAATACGCCTTAATCTTCATACTGACAGCTTAAATGAAGCATGCTTTCGTTTGCATAGCTTTCTTCTATACACTCAATTAAACGTTACAGTTTTCAGAAAAATTTAACTGCTGTTGAGATCATATCCCTTTACAACAAATAGGGATTGAGGTTAAACCTGATAGCACTGCATCGTTATTCTCTACTATTCATGATCAAATGATTGAGTGTGAGTTACCCCGCGACTTTCACTGCGCTCGACTCACGGGGTTTTCTCGACATATTTGATAAAAGTCAAAAGATCCACAGACAAAATGTGTGAAGCTTATCTTAGGTATAAAAATTGTTTTTACTCATCTCAGGAGATAAGCTCATTTCTAAGTTAACTACACGCTATTTAAAGATTATCTAATGCTGCTAGCTGATATATCTTGGATTTGTTTGTTAGCCTTCTTTAACCATTAATTTGGCATGTTCAAACTTTTGAGTCGTACTGGCGTTAACTTTTACTTTCCTGGCCATTTTATTACCTTCGAGATTTTACTTATTTTAAGCTATAAATCTCTCCAAATTCATAAAACCATTACACGTCAATAGGTGCTGTTGAATTGATTTTGAAGGAGACCGTTACCGTAAGAGGAAGAGCACAGTATAAAACAATTTATGTGATACATACTGCACCCTACTTTCTATTAATTATCTACTAATGAGTTAGTTACACAATTAAATACTGAGTAATCTGTGTATCCACGCTCATTGCCACCAAATAGTGTTGAGCCATCTAGTTCAGCCAGAGGTTGTTGGTGCTGTAAGCGCGCTACCAAATCTGGGTTAGAAACAAACGGGCGTCCAAACGCCACTAAATCCGCATAACCTTTTTCAAGTACCTCATCGGCACGCTCTTGGGTGTAACTGCCTGCGACGATAATCGTGTTTGTGAAGCATTCGCGCAGTTCGATGCGGAAGCTTTCTGGAATCACTGGAGCATCGTCCCAATCCGCTTCAGACAGGTGTAGGTACGCAATATCACGAGCTTGAAGTTGTTTTGATGCTTCGAGGATGGTCGGTACAATGTCTGGACAATTCATGTCCTTAAAAGTGATGAAAGGCGCGAGTCGTATTCCCACTTTGTTTGCACCAATGGTTTCGCTCACCGCATCGACTACTTCTAATAAAAAGCGAAGTCGGTTTTCGCGAGTACCGCCGTAGTTATCGGTTCTGTGATTTGAATTGGTACGTAGGAACTGATCAATCAGATAACCATTACCGCCGTGTATTTCGACGCCATCAAAGCCAGCTTCAATCGCACGTTTAGCTGCATGGGCAAAATCACTTACAACGCGGTCAATATCGACTTGAGACATTGCTAGTGGCTCTTCACAATCTACCATGTTGCCGTTGCCCTCTTCGTCGGCAATCCACACTTGGGTTTCTACTGGTTTTAGTGCCGATGGGGCAATAGGCTGTTCGCCTTTTTGGAATGTCGGGTGCGATACCCGACCAACATGCCATAACTGACAATACATGGCAGCGCCTTGTTCTTTTGCTGCTTGAGTGACGGCTTCCCAGCCTGCCACTTGTTCATCAGTGTAGACGCCTGGTGTGAACGAGTAACCCTGCGAATCGTCTGAAATCTGGGTGGCTTCGGAGATGATTAATCCCGCGGTTGCACGTTGCTTATAGTAAGTCGCCATCATTTGGTTTGGGATGTTACCCGGTTGGCTGGTGCGTGCTCGGGTCATTGGTGCCATGACTACGCGGTTTTGTAGAGTCAGTTGTTTTAGCTTTGTTGGTTCAAAAAGTTTGCTCATGATCAGTTCCTTACTTAAGTAGTGGTACATGGGTTTTGTTGCTTACCGATTCCATCCAATCTTTCACGGCGTCGTCCCATTGGATTTTCGCGGTACTGAAGAACCCGCGTAAAATAGAAAATAAGATGGCTTCATCTACCAAAGTCACATGTTGGTAGGAATCGAGACTCAATACGGTTTTCGCGCTCGATGAGCGCATCTTCCTCTTTGGCAATGTTTGGCGTGTCTTATAAAAGTGCATCAAAATTGAGCGCATCAGTTTCCTTTTTAGCGCACCAAGCTTGTTGTGCAGACAGAGTGACAAACTCTGGCAAATCCATATTTGAGCAACTTGGGCAGGCCACTTTTTGCAGTTGAAGAAACGCGATTTTTTGCCAATCCAACACTTGTTGTGACGGTTGACCTGTTTTACTAGATGTTGCCAACTCAAGGAAGTAAGCGATGATATTTTGGCTTTCTGCCATCACTTCACCATTGTCTTTGATAAGAAGTGGCACTTGCTTGGTTCCAATTAGGTCTGTCGTGGTTTTGTCGTCATAAGCAATATTGATGACTTCGAGTTGGATATTGTGCATGCGGGCAACATAGCGGACGCGAACACTAAATGGGCAATGTTTGTAAATGTAGAGTTTCATAGTATTTTCCTAGTGATTCGTATTTGGTAGCCTCGCTTTGTTCGCCATGTGTTAAATCAGGGCTACCAGTAGAAATGAAACTAATTGTTGAAGCTTGGAGCTAACTCGGCTTGTTTGCTTTCTTTGCGGTTCACCTTGGCGATGAATAGCAAACCAATAAGTGGAACAATGATTGCTGTGTAAGGGATCATGCCTGCGCCCATTTGGCTATCGAGAACCATGCCCCCTAAGAAACCGCCAAAGGCATTGGCTAAGTTGAACGCTGAGATATTTGCCGTCGCCGCTAACTCTTGACCTTCACCACCGTGATTCATCACTCGAAGCTGCATTGCAGGTACGTTAGCGAATGACGCAATACCAAATACAAAGGCGGTGGCAATGAACAGCACTTTGTTGTCTACAGTTAGGCCTACCAGTACGAGTGACACAATCATTGCGATAGCCCAGAACATGGACGCTTTTTGTAGGTTTTTATCTGATGAACGACCACCTATGGTGTTGCCAACAATCAGACCGACGCCAACGATAACCAGAATCCAAGTCACTGCACTTTCACCAAAGCCAGTGATGTGCATGGCGATAGGTGCGATGTAGCCATACAAAGTCATAAACCCCGACCAAGCAAATACGGTGATTGCTAGGCTGATAAGTAGCATTGGGTTTTTGAACGCGGTCAATTGGGCTTTGACATCTTTTGCTTCGCCATGACCGGTGGATTTGATCACTGAAGTGATGAATAATAGAGCCACTAAGCCAAAAGCAGCAACGGTCAAGAAAGTGGTGTGCCAGCCGAATTGCAAGCCAATCCAAGTACCGCTAGGCACACCTAAAACGTTAGCCAGTGTTAAGCCCGCGAACATCTGTCCGACCGCACGACCTGCCATTTTTTCTGAAACTAAATTAGTCGCTACCACGGCGCCGATGCCATAGAAAGGACCTTGAACTAAGCCAGTGATCGCTCGGCTCACCATCAACACAAAGTAGTTTGGTGCGAAAGCAGACAATACGTTACCGAGGATAAACAACACCATAAGCCCAGTTAGTACCGCTTTCTTGTTAAAGCGTGCTAAGTAAATCGTAAGTATTGGACCGCCAAACACAATGGCAAGCGCGTAGGCACTGATTAGGTAGCCCGCTTGCCCTTCAGTGATGGACAATGAGTTAGCGACTTGAGGAAGAATTCCTGCAATAACAAATTCCGCGGTACCGATAGCAAAAGCTGCAAGCGTTAAGATCCATACCTGCAGCGGCATTTTTTCTTTATTCATGGGGGACTCTCTTTCTTTATTTCCTTTGAACCAATTGGTGCCATGCTTTTCTATTGCTCTGGTACCTTGTTTTTACTTGTTGCTAGCCAAGCAGTGCACCACCATCGACATCAATCACGGCGCCAGTCATGTAGCTGTTTTCAATCAGAAGTCGGTAAGCTTTTGCAACGTCGCGGGTTTCGCCAATTTTGCCCACTGGTAAGCTATTTTGTGTATGTTTGAACAAGGCATTCCTGTCGTCTTCGTTCATGCCTTGATACGCCTCAGTTTTTCACTCTGATCGGAGCTAATTCTTTCGCCAGTACTTTAGTGGTCGCTTCAATGGTTGCGTTAATTGCTGATTTTACGTAGGTGTTAGCAACAACTTTGCGCGATAACATGCCAGAAGTTAGTGTGGTTGAGCCGCCTTTCTTGATGTAGCGTACTCCTTGTTTCGCTGCGTTGATGGCGCCCCAAATTTGGTGTCAAAAGCGTATTTTGCTTGTGAAACTTCTACGTCCATCACTTTGCCAGCCGGAGCATAAGAACCAGCGGTGATGATAAGATGGTCAAAACTACCGATGCTTTCGAAGTAGTGGTAAACCGATTGTTCATCGCTGATGTCTAGCTCTGTTTTGCGGCTTGCTACGTGTACAACCGCATTGTCATTTGCAAGTTGTTGGCTAAGTTCAGCACCAATACCTGATGTGCCACCCAGTACGACATAAATGGTTTTTTCTGTTTTCACGATTTGTTTCTCCAATCTCGTTTCTATAGGGTTAGTATATTGATTGGAAGAAATTTGATAATTGGGTAATATTTGAAAAGATTATTCGGCTCAGTTGAATAATGAATTTTAAGGAGGGAATGTGGACAAGTTTTCGGATATGACGCTGTTTGTCAGCATAGTGAAGAACCAAGGGCTGGCAGCGGCTGGCAGAGAGCTCGGTTTATCACCAGCAACAGTAACGGCAAGATTGCAGTCGCTGGAAGACCGCTATGGGTTGAAATTACTTAATCGCAGTACAAGGCATATCTCACTGACCGACTCTGGTGCTATTTACCATCAAGCATGTTTGGAAATCATCGACAGCGTTAAAGAGACGGAAAACTTACTCCAAACTGGCATCAAAGAAGTTCGTGGGACTCTTAAAATCTCGGCTCCTCGTGATATTGGTAAGCAATACATTTCGCCAATACTGTCGGAGTTTTGTCAACTCTATCCCGGTGTGATCCCTTATCTTTATCTAAGCGATAACTTATCCAACTTAGCAGAGTCTGGTTTAGATATCGTTATTCGATATGGGGAGCTAGCCGACAGCAATCTTATCTCTCGCAAATTGGCGTCCAGTCGCCGAGTGCTTTGCGCTTCCCCCCAATATTTGGCAAAGAAAGGCACGCCGATTACGCCACAAGATTTAGTACAGCACGATTGTTTAGCCATGGTTCGCAGCAATGAAGAACTGAAAACATGGCACTTTCAAGGTGAAGAGCTACACAACGTTGCTACTGTCGTGCCAAAGCGGTTTTCTGATGATGGCGAAGTGATTCGTCAATGGGCGTTAGATGGGGCGGGCATTGCGTTGAAATCTATTCTAGATGTGCAAGAAGACATCAAACAGCAGCGTTTAGTGACGTTATTAAATGGTTATATGAAGAACTTCAACGCATCGACCTCTTCTGCAGGTGCTGATTTGAATATGATTTACCTGAGTCGCCAGTATCAACCTAAGCGACTTCGTTTGTTTTTGGATTTCTTGATTGAACGATTTTAGCTAGGTTAAGTTGATTGACAACTCCCGCACCGCAAGCGGTCAGGCTTTTCGCTATTTTTGGTAAACGTCGTATAACTGTAGAGCTTAATGAACTAGGTAAAAAGATAGGGTTACACAAAACCGGAACAATGATGAAACGTCTGAGTATTAAAGCCATTAAGCCAAAGGAAAACGCACTAGTATCCAGAGGCAGGCTGTGAGCATAAATACGCACCAAATCGATTAAAGCGTGAGTTTAATCCTGAAACAAAGAATGCCCACTGTATTGAGGACATCACGTATATACGAACACATCAAGGCTAGAGCTATTTAGCTTGTGTATTAGACTTATCATGTAGAGAGCATAGTGGGTTATGCGCTATCAACGAGTCCAAATGCCCAATTAGCAAAAGAGGCATTAGATTTGGCGATTAAACGACAACAACCGAATACCAATAAGTTAATGTTCCATTCAGACCAAAGCGTTAAATATGCAGCAAGTGATTTTAGGCGTCGGCTAAGGGAACTGAGAAAAAAGAAGCAGCCTAATCTAGGTTTGCAGAAACCCCTAGATCTTTAGTCGTGGGGTAATTCACAATTAAAAACGCAGGCACAGGCACTCAGCGATTAATTATATGACCGCACATCAGAAAAATATTGAATTAAAAAATGTGGTTTAAATGCTCTACAGTGTTAGTTAACCATTACAAAAAGATAAGCTGCTAGTTGAAACAACACCCTAAAAAAAGCGACAATGCGCTATTGTTACTCTGTGTGAGCTTAATTTGCAGTCTTCTATCACCATTCAACTGTTTTATTGTTCGCTTAGTACTGATTTACTCGATGATTTTAGTGCATCTATCGTGCGTTCATGGCTGCCTGAAAATGAACTGACTAAAGTCGATCGCTTTGTTCAACGATCAGCCAGAGAACAAGGTTTGATGGTACGTGGATATTTACGTGCAGTGTTGTCCCAATTTGCAGGTATTACGCCACAGCAGTGGCAATTTGAATATGGTGAGAAGGGGAAGCCAAGGTTATCAGCTGCGCAATATAAGCAAACGGGTATTCAGTTTAATGTCAGCCATAGCGGTGAGTGGCTGTTGATTGGCGTGATCCAAAATACGATTGATTCTAATACTAATGATTCTGGTACTATTGCCTTTAAGAGTGCAGACTCAGTGATTGCAGAAGAGTTTGGTGTTGATTTTGGCGTTGATATAGAACGACGCCGAAACAGTACTAACATTCATGCCATTTTACATCACTACTTCTCATTCCCAGAAGAATCTGCGTTATTGGCGTTACCAGAAAATCAACAGCGAGAACGCTTCTTTGATTTATGGTCTTTAAAAGAATCTTACATAAAAGCCAAAGGCCTAGGGTTGGCATTGTCACTTATATCGTTTGCTTTTGACCTCAAGAACCTGCAGTTTTGTCCTTTGCCAGTTTCACATGAACCATTGTCAATTGCTCATAATGTGTCAACTACTCATAAAGTGCCAGTTACGCACATGGCGTCAAGTACTTATAAGTTACTAAACAAGGAGTTGTTATTGTCTGATAGCATCCCACTGAGCTTGCTGTGTGAAACCGACACAAAGCAATATGTCGCAGCATCAAATTGGCAATGTTTTTTAGGCAGGATTGATCAAACATACCGATTTGCGATTAGCGTCGAATGCGGGGCTGAAAGTAAGGTTGTTGTGAAGGCTAAACAAGTCAACTTTTCCGACATCCTTTGAGCTTAGATAGCAAGGCGGCAATTCACTTGCCGCGCTTAATCCGTTTTTATTTGTCACTACACCGCTTACTGTCTAGCTAAACGGTGAGTTTCTGCTGGCTGCTCAAAGTCACTTCTGAATGGATTAATATCTAAACCACCACGACGTGTATAGCGGGCATAAACCGTTAATTTTGTGCATTCACAATAGCGCTTTAAATCGGTAAAAATACGCTCGACACATTGCTCATGAAACTCGTTATGCTGGCGGAAAGAAATTAAATAGCGCAGCAGTTTTTCACGGTCAATTTTAGGGCCTTGATAACGGACCATTACGCTGCCCCAATCAGGCTGCGAGGTGATAAGGCAATTGGATTTTAGCAGGTTTGAAGTCAGCGTTTCTGCTACGTGTTTATCATCAGTGCTGTTTTCAAGATACTCAGGTTTAAACTGATAGTCATCTATTTCAATATCAAGCTCGTCAATACAGTGACCCGGCAATTCAACAATACGCTGGGTATTAAAATGCTTTGGCTCAATGACTTTGACGCTGACGTTACCATTAGCACAGAGGCTTAAGTCGGTAACTAATGTTTGCTGCACTTGTTCAACACTGTCAAATCGTGTCTGATTGTAGCTGTTGAGATATAGCTTAAAAGATTTGGATTCGATTAAATTATCACTTTCAATCGCTAAGTAAACTTCAATAATAGCGACCATGGGTTTACCCTTGGCATTTAGCCAAGACAGCTCGTAACCTGTCCAAATATCAGCACCTTGAAAAGGAAGCGTATCAGTTAATTCAATGGCATCTCGATTCAGTTTACGAGGAACCCCTTGCAGCAGTGAAGCATCATATTCTGCTTGATATTGCGTCGTTTGGCCTAAAGTGAGTCCTTTAAGTGCCTCTGCATCACTATAGGGGTCGTGATTGTGTGTCATCTAGTCTGTTTCCGTGTCAAAATAGACTTATATTATAACCCAAAATTGGAGCATCTTAAGTGTCTTGTTCAACTTCATTGGATCATTTTTCTAGCCGTTATATTCAAGCTTATCAGGATGTATTAGGCGAGTTTCCCCGTTATTTCCCACTTGGGCAAGGATCCGCCTGCATTGAAGGTAAGTACGATCTTGAATCAGATGAAGCCGTTTCTTGGAAGGCTGTTAAACGTAAAAACAGCTCTGATTTCAGTAATGTAGAACACGCTTTAGATCTCAAATTACATCAAGATATTAATGCATTTTATGGTGAGTATTTTTCTGCGCCTTTGTATTTTGATTCAACATGGGGTGAGGGTGAATTACTCCAAGTTTGGAATCAGCAAGACTTTGAATCTTTGCAACAAAATGTGATCGGTCATCTCATGATGAAGAAAAAGCTTAAGCAAGCGCCAACTTGGTTTGTGGGTGTATTAGGTGATGGTGACCAAATGATCACCGTAAATAATGAAGACGGCAGTGTGTGGATCGAAATTCCAGGTGATAAACCTAAAGACCAACTGGCTGACAGTTTAGCCGAATTCATCGATGCATTATCGCCGCGCGTTATGCCGCCAGTTGCGCCTATTGTTGAAGACCATTATGTCGCTCACCCTGGAATTTGGCAGCGAATGAAGATGATGTGTAATGATTTACTGAAACGTAAATGATCAATCAGCGCATTTAGCATGATGTGAAAATAAAAACCTGACTTACTCATTATAAGTCAGGCTTTTTTGAACCGCAGGCTTATAGCCTAAGAGGTTATTAATTAAGAAGTTATTAGCTAAGGGCTTATTAGCTAAAGGCTTATGAGTACAAGCTTACTGATGATCCCAAGAAATATTAGACACGATTCGACAAGGCTCACATCGAAAATGGAACATATCGAGTAATGGCTCATTTAAACGCCATTCCTTCGAGCCGCATTTAGGACAAGCTCGTTCTTTCTCTTTGGCTAGGCTTTCACCACCTACACGATATAAATAATAGTAGGTTGGAATTTTAGTGATAAATTCGACTCTGCCGCGTATATCCCAACCGCGTCTAAATAGGTCGCTTTTATGGCTGGTGATTTCTTCTAGAGCGGCAAACTCAGCTTGAGTCGCTGCAGCCATTTGTAATTCATCACAGGCTTGCCACTCTGTTTGCCAGCGGATCACTCTTTTGTGATCGCCATTAAATGTGGCAGGGATTTGATATAACGGAATAGGTAACAAGTTATCGCCGCTACGCAGTGGCGAACACATATGAACATAACTGGTATAAAGCACCTGCCAACTTGGTGCTTCTTCATTACTTTGTTCTGAATTAATGTCTTGGCCAATGTACTTCTCACGTGGCGCAAGTAACTTTGCTTCAGTCAATTGCAGTAAAGCTTGTTTAGTCCAAGGGCTGTTATGACGGCTCGATAAGCTGGTTTTTTCCGGCATTAACAACCTGACTTTAAACTCACCTTCGTTAAATGCAACAGCGAATTCTCTTCCTAAAATTTGACCGTTTGCTCTTAATGATTCGAGGTAATGGTTAATGGCTTTCTCGGCTGCGGTTATCGTGGTATCCGCAAAACATTCAAATCTGAGCTCTGTGACAAACATGGGGTTTCCGTTCAATTCTTGGACTGTAAAATGACAAGGTTCCAGTGCATTAAATTAATGTGAGTGTACTAAGTCAATGTGAGTGCACAAGTTAAGGCACTAATTTTGTGTCAGCAGACTCATATATTTAAATGAAAATACTGCTGTACTTCAATCGTTATTGTTTATTTTCAAGCTGTAAAACACGCTTTTCTAGTGATTCTATTTTAGCTTCGAATTCAATTTTCATTTGCTGCATTTGAGCCATTAATTGTTGCTCAATCATACTAGGTGCATCATTTGTTGCTTGTTTAGTTGTTTCAAGCGCATCGCCTAAGTCTGGCAAGGTTTGCCATTGTTCTTTCGGAATGGCTTTGAATTGCTGTAAGCCTTGAATAAGAATTGGCATAGGTACTCGGCCACCTAATTTCCCCTTAATCAATGCCATTGTCGGTGTATGACCATTCATTGCGATAGTTTTTGCCGCTGCGAGGACCTGTTCGATTGGACTCATAATTGGTGAAAACCCTCAATATTGATTAGTGAAAATGCTCAACCGCCAATTAGATATTTATAAAACTTAATAAAATCAATTATATAAATTTTGGCACGGTTTTAGCTTAATGATGATTGACAACATTATAACGTATCTCAAAAGCAGTTTGAGTAGTAATTACGTGAGAATCATTTTAATAAAAGGGAAGTATCATGAAAACAAAATTGGGTTTAGCATTTTTAATGGCTGTGAGTAGCCTTTCTTTGAGTGGTTGTGTGTTGAATGTTGGTGATCATGAAGGTAATCGTAGTGATTCTTACTGGGAAAAACAGCAACAAACTAATAGAACTAACTTATCAAAATTAACCATTGGTATGGCGCGCGATCAAGTCACTATTTTAATGGGCACAGCAGATTTTAGTGAAGCTTACGTGACTCAAGCTGATGCTGAAAGTCCGAAGAAAGAAGTGAATGTGCTTTTCTATCGTACGCAGTGGAGTAAAGGCGATGGCAAAACCACTAAAGATGAATGTACCCCAGTAGTCATAAGTGACAATAAATTAGTGGGTTGGGGTGAAACCGCGTATCAAAAGATTTAATACAAGCCATTAGTTGGGTAAGTTTTTATCAATATTTTATGGCTATGCAATTTTAGATAGAATCTTAGCTATTGCCTTAAAAGAACGTCCAGTTGGTCCACGAGTTCAGACCACTGGGCGTCTTCTTTTAAACTCTCTTCTAAAAATGCTTTCTGAGCATGATTCCAAAAGCTTGCATCGGTTAACTTGGTATTGGCATCAATACTATGTTGTGACAGAAAAAGCTTGATACCGGCCTCTGTAGCATCTAAACCGAGTTGTTCAAATAAGTGTGCAAGCGTAGCTGAAGTCGTGTCCATAATAGTCCCGTTATTATGCTTAAATTTCGCGATTAAATTAACTTTAAGCGTAGGTGACAGCATTAAAATTGCAATATGTTTCAAACTTGTTAAGTTGTAACTATCAACTTGATTTAGCAATGAGTGAGAATATGGAACAGAACGTGTTGGCAGAGCATAAAGCCGTTTACTTAACGGCAGAAGACTTGCGAGTGGCAGCTTCGATTATTTATAACGCTTACCATGATGATCCTTTCTTTATTGAAGCACTTGCTACAACAAATCAGGCAAGTTACGAGCAAAAGCTTCGCGCAGCTATTCGTGAAGAATTGACGGAGCTTTGGCAGCAAGAACAACCTTTAATTGGTTGGTTCGATGGTGATCGCCTAATTGGCGTTGCATGTGTTATTACTCACCAAGTGCCGCTAGGGGAAAGCCGTTACTGGCATTGGCGCTTGAAAATGCTACTAGGAACAGGCTGGAATTCCACTCAGGCATTAATTAAAAAAGAACACAGCATCTTAGAAAGCTTGCCGAGTAAGCAATATGGGATCCTGCAATTTATTGCATTAACCCCTAATGAACAAAGTAAAGGTAACGGTGCAAAATTGATCGAAGCAGTATTAAGTTGGTGTGATGAACAGCCTGATTTAGATGGCATTGGGGTGTTTGTGAATAACCCTAAACATGCAGAGCTATTTGCCCGCGAAGGTTTTAATCATTTATCTGAACTTTCTATAGGTAGCGTAGATGGTGAAATATTAATTTATCCGAGTAAGTAAAAGCTTCAGTTAACAAGCTATTAGCTACCTATTATCTAACCATTAGCTAACTTCATGAAGTAGCTGATCGTTTAAGAAAAATTTTTGCGTTAATTTATATTATTACAATTAGCTTCGGTTATGGATGAAAAGATGAGTGACGGTTATGAATGAAAAGATAAGTGAAAAAAAGTATCAAGACTTTAAATCTTTTTATCCTTTCTATTTATCACAACATCAAGACACAACTTGCCGGAGACTTCATTATGTCGGCAGTGCCTTAATCATTGTGCTAATCATTGTTACTTTGTTGAATCAACAGTGGTGGCAATTATGGCTTTTGCCAGTTATTGGGTATGGTTTTGCTTGGGTAGGACACTTTGTATTTGAAAAAAATAGACCTGCCACATTTGAATATCCTTTATATAGCTTACTAGCCGACTGGGTGATGTTTGCACAAATGTTAAAAAAGCGCCTTGGTTTAGGCTCGCCTTCAAGCTAACTGTTACCTATGCTTGTGAGACTTATCTCACAGTAGTGTAGGTATTCTTTCGTTATGAGTTATCTAATTTCTCACCATTTAATTAAAAGATAAATAAAAACAGATGCTTATGTATTTAGCTGTAATATTTACTTTGTGAATATTTTGTTTCAATGGTTTTTAGGCTGATTTCGAATTCAATTATTATTTACAATGAACTTATTAAGCAATCAATGAATTAATTGAGTGAGTTACAGGATGTAGCCACAATCAAAGTTAATTGAGTTAGTGCTTAAAGTGAATAAAAATGCTCTTTCATTAGTTATGGATGAGTGTATCAATTTCAGGATGAAACTAGGACACGCTCAAGGAATGGGCATAAGCTCAGTTAATGATTAACTGAAACAAGGATGAACCTCATCAGGAAGATGAAGGATTGCAGGAAGCAAATACCAGGACGGTATATTAGGAGTTAGCCTCTCAGTCACAAGGATTGACTGATTCAAAGGAATGAACACTCAAGTAATACTCTTCAAGGGTAGTACAAGGAAATTGAGTTAAAAGGAAAATGGAGCAAGGAGCACGTTAGTCGCATGGATGGAGCAGGGAGCACAATTTAGCAGGATAGCTAACGAAGAGTAAAATGAGCGCAACCTTATTAGGTTGCGCTTTTTTATGCTTAATTGAAATCAATATTTATGCATGCCTACTTTTATACATGCTTACGCATGCCTGCTATGTAAATGTTAAATATGTAAGTCGGTCAAAAGACTTAGCTTCTTACTTTTCCACTCGACTTGTGAGATATATCTCACAAGCGCTGTGAGACTTAGCGCTTTTAGATTGGCTTATTTGGAGCGTTTTGTTTTAAGTTGTTGTATCAATTGGTTTAATTTTTGGTTTGGCTTTTGCTGTTTGTTGCTGCTGTGTTAATTGCGTGTTTTGTGCATATTTATTTACTCACATATTGCTTAAAATAAGTCACAAGGAAGCAGATAAGCACAGGATGTGTTTAGTAGTTTTAAACAAAACTGCTGCTAATTAAGATTTTAGCAAGTGGCTGTAACATGAGACTGATTACAATAGATTGTTGTAATGGCTTGCTCAGGATGAACCCTAGTTATTACCTTAGTTATTGATGTTGCTCATCAGGATGATGACTTATAACACATTAATTAAGTGGACGATAAAGCGTCGTTAAGGAAAACGACAGTGTTAATGGATGACACTGACATCAGAGATGATGAAAGACTTTATGGTGAAATGGATTTTAATGTTTGGACATCAGTAAAATGGATTTACGCTGTTAAGGATAACAGTGATTGCAATGGATGCAGATAATTGAAGCAAGGATGTCATGGAAGAACCCCAAGGATGATTTAAAGGACACGCTTAAGGATTTGAGCAGGCTCGGTCAAAGGATAATCGAGTAACAGGGACAGTACTTTAGTGTACATGGAACATCAAGGATTGAATAAGGATAGCGCACGGAGCAAGTTAGACGCATGGATGGTGCAGGGAGCACAAATATAGCTGGATGGCTTAACAAGAGTATAAGAGACCGCGACAATTTATTGCCGCGGTCTTTCTTTTGCTTAAAATTCGACTTACGCTGATATTGAAACGAGATATCAGCTAGGGCGTGTTGATTTTTACTGGTTGAATTTGTTCGAGATAAAAAGCGAATTAAGCGCGGCGAGTGAATTGCCGTCTAGCAATCTAAGCAAATTTCACTGCAAAAAAAACCTTAAAAGATCAACACACTCTAATACTCAGCCAATAAAAAACGCTATTGAGAGTGTGCTTAACCCTCTAATAGCGTTTCATCATGTGGACGTTTTACACTTTAATTAAGTAAATGCTTAATTGAAAGCTTGCTTAACGTATGCGTATTAACGGCATTTGCCAGAATTGCAGCTTGATGCGCCACCACAGCCACCAAACTTACCTTTGGCCATTGGCGCATCCATCCATTCCGGCTCTGGAAATATCGGCCAGTTAATCTTTTCTATCTTTTTGCCGTGCATATCGATGTGACCGCGGTATTGATTAATACCATCGGTACTGAATTCAAACATAAATTTTGCACGCCAACATAAGCCTGTTGTGCCACCAATACTTGGTCTTGCTGATTCCATAGCAATAGCCAACAATTGTACTTTTTGATTGGCACAAGATCTTTCAGCATAGCGACGACTGATTTCAGCCATTTGACGTAATTGCCAAAAGAATGCAGCAATAACGACAACTGCGACGATTAAAATAAAATCTGACATCATTGGCTAACGGCCCTAAATAATCCGCCGATGGCGGAAGAAAGTTTCTCACTACGGTCAGCACTTCTTAAATCGAGCAGCAGTGAATCTCGTAAACTTGGAATAGCTACGATATCAGCAAAAACTTGATTAAAGAAGTTTTGCGGTTGGTTAGCTAATACTTCAAGATAAAGTTTGCGAGTTGCATCATCTTTTAGAGCAGTCCAACTTCTTGCTGCAATTGTGATCAATAAGTTCTCATCTAACTGTTGGTAATTCACTAATAGCTTAATCGCTTTTTGCGTTAATTCTGGTTGAGATGCGAGCGATCTAAGGTAGATATGCTTATGCTCAACTTCTGCGGCTGATAACTTATCAAATAAGGTATTAGCTAATGTATCTGAAATGGCAACGTGCTCTAAACATTGACAAATAGCAGCTTGAACCTCTAACGGTGCTAGGGTAATAGCTGCATTGATATGCTTGTCATGGTCAAACTTATCTAAGCGGACACAGACATCGGCAATACCTTGCAATCCGAGTTGTTGCCAGTTGTCACCTTGAGCATTGGTTTCATTTAAATTCGAAAAATACTGGGCAGCATATTCATATTGAGCAGATGCTTGCTGACTTAATTGCTTTTTAACTAGTGCATTAAACAGTGCTAGTTTTTCTTGGCTAGGCTTAAAACTGAATGGATGATTGGCGTAGCGTTCTTGTTCTTCATCAGACAAAGCTTTAGTTGGATCACGCCCTAACGCTTCTAGGATCATTTTAATAAACTGGCTACGCTGGGCAGGCGATAACAAACCTTGCTCATCAAGAGGCAGCTTTAAAAACCAAATAAAAGGCGGTTGATCTTCACGCCAAAACACAATAGCAAACTGGGCGTGGCCTTGAATTGGAAATGGGTAAGGGGTGTTCAATGCTTCAATTTGGTTGAATAACACTGGGTCAATGTTTTCCACTCTTCGGCCTAAATCATAAACCTGAAATTGAGTGTTAGCGGTGTCTAGGAATTGGCTTAAGGTTTCGAGTTGTGTCATGGGAGTTTATTTATCGCGATTAACTTGCCGCTATTATAGGGTTAACTGGCGTCTGATGATATGATTAGTCGCACAAACAACTATGATTATTTTAAACCGTTTAAGCGAAAACCTGCCGTTATGCCTCATATTCAAACCGCTCAATATTTAATACAGTTAGAACAGCAACTAAAGCAAAGTGATTTGTGGTCTGGCTCTATACCTTCAGATACAGCGCTTGCCAGTACGGCGCCATTTGCTTGTGACTCATTGCGTTTTGAGCAGTGGCTGCAGTTCATATTCATTCCGAAAATGGGTCAGTTAATTGAGCAATGCTTACCTCTGCCGACGCAAATATCGTTAACGCCAATGGCAGAGCAAGCTTGGGTAAATCACGGTGACTTAACAGCTTTAGTTGAATTGCTGACTCAGATAGATAACTTTTTAACCCGTCAGTAAGGTGAATATAATGACAGAAGATAAATATATTAGTCCATTTGCTGATGATGAATACTTTGACGATGAAACGCTTAATACTGAGTTAGAGGAAAGCGATGAAGTCGCTCCTGAGTTAGAGATTTTATTTGAAGATGAACATATTGTGGCCATCCATAAGCCTGCCGGTTTATTGGTACATCGTTCATACTTAGCCAGAAAAGAGCGTTTTTTTGCGATGCAATTAACACGTGATTTAGTTGGATGTCATGTATTCCCTGTTCACCGCTTAGATAGGCCGACTTCAGGTGTATTGGTGTTTGCTAAAAGTAGTGAGGTGGCTAGGGCTTTATGTGAGCAGTTCGAGCTGCACCAAATTGAGAAAACCTACTTAGCATTAGTGCGGGGTAATATGCATGAAGCAGCGAGGTTGGATTACGCATTAAAAGTAGAACTTGATGATGTTGCCGACAAAAAAGCCCGCAAAGATAAACCTCCTCAAGATGCGGTGACTGACTATGCTCCTTTATTAAATACAGAAATTCCATTTAGTTCAGGTCGTTACTCGACGAGTCGTTTTTGTTTAATTAAATTAACACCGCAAACAGGACGTAAACACCAATTACGTCGTCATATGGCACATTTACGTCACCCGATCATTGGTGATACCACCCATGGTGACGGCAAACAAAATAAATTCTTCAGATCGCACTTTGAGATAAATCGACTGTGGCTGATAGCGAAATCTATTCGCTTTACCCATCCTGTCACTCAGCAATTAATGCATATTGAAACAGAGCTTGAGCAAGAGTGGTTAACGATTTTTGAACAGTTTGGTTGGCAAGAGCAACTAATTGATGAAGAGCCTATGCTGCTTGCCTAGTGCTAAATATTTAGTAATAGAAAATAGAAAATAGAAAAAGTTGAATAATAAAAAGAGATATCTGTCAGGGATATCTCTTTTTTTCAATATTCTTTGGTCGATTTCATGACTGTCAATAACGAGCCAATAACAACCGCGACTATTGGACTAAAATGGACTAACTGGCCTTAAGCGGCACTTTAGTATGTTCTAGTAATACCGATTTAAGTTTTTCAAACTCTTCAATTTTTGCCAGAGGTTCACTGGTATCTTGTTGCTCACAACGAAAATAAAAATTACGGCGAATATGGGCTGATTTGTGTTGCAGTTTAAACAATCTGTGCCTGTTGGCCTGACGCATAACAGTAACCTTAACGAATGGGTAAGTTATTACTTTTGTTTGTATTTCATACTTGCAGCCTAGTATTAGAATACAGTATGGTGAAGTTATTAACCTCATAAAGCAGCGCACTGCTAAATGAATTATAGAAGTCAGTTAACTTAAAGAGAAGTATATCATGGAAAAAGTTAATTTAGTGTTTGGGACGGTATACGGTAGTGCTCAATTTGTTGCTGAAACATTGACCGATAAAATTGCCGAATTAGATTTCACGGCTAATCTGCTGCAGCCAGCCGATTTAACTGGTTATGTGCCCAGTGAAGATGAGTTATTGATTGTCGTTACTTCAACGACCGGGCAAGGGGATTTACCGGATGATATTACCCAGTGGTTTAGTGAGCTGAAATCAGTGGCGCCATATTTACCTAAGTTGCAATACAGTATCATTGGTCTTGGGGATTCAAGTTATGAAACCTTTTGTGGTGCCGCTAAACAATTTGATGAGTTATTGTCTGAACTTGGGGCAAAAAAACTCACTGAGACATTAGAGATTGATGCATGCGAAACCATGGAACCTGAAACTGAAGCGACACAATGGATACCAGCTTGGTACGCGG
Organism: Shewanella sp. 10N.7; assembly: GCF_020806285.1. Lineage (NCBI taxonomy): Bacteria > Pseudomonadati > Pseudomonadota > Gammaproteobacteria > Alteromonadales > Shewanellaceae > Shewanella > Shewanella sp. 10N.7. The sequence continues at coordinate 34,026 of NZ_JAJGZS010000001.1, read as the reverse complement.
CAGTTCAATCACTCGCCAGTTAAGACGACTTAGCCAGCAATGGTTTAAGTTTGCCCAGCGCCTGAGTCAGGCGCTGCTTATTCCTATTGCCATTTTACCCGCTGCCGGTGTAATGCTCGGTTTATCATTTAATCCACTCCCTTTTATTCCAGCAGAGCTGGCGACGGTTTTCTCCGCTGTTGGTAACCTCATTTTTACTATGATGCCTTTGCTTTTTGCGGTGGCGATATCGATAGGTTTTTGTAAAGATCAAGGCATTGCAGCATTTTTTGCAGTGTTTGGCTACGGGGTCTTTATATCTAGCCTAGGAGCATTTACTGCTATTTATGAGTTAAACTCCCAGCCAATATGGGGAATTGACACCATTGATACAGGTATTGCAGGCGGTATTCTTGTTGGCGCGTTAACCTGTTTTGTTGTTCGGTTAAGTCAGGATGTTAAGTTGCCTGCGATGTTTTCTTTTTTTGAAGGCCAGCGCAGCGCCGCGTTAATCATTATTCCTTTCACAATTGCTCTGGCTTTTTTACTTGCTCATATTTGGCCAACGTTAGCTTACTATATTGATTCACTATCGCTTTGGGCAGTATATCAAGATCCCGCACTTGCCTTCGGTGTTTATGGCACCATTGAACGTTTTTTGATCCCTCTTGGTTTACATCATATTTGGAATGCACCTTTTTATCTTGAAGTGGGTCAGTATTTTCATGAAGGAAAAATGGTTCGTGGTGAAATTGCACGTTATCTTGCAGGCGATCCGTTAGCGGGTAATTTAGCTGGTGGCTATTTAATTAAAATGTGGGGCTTACCTGCTGCTGCATTAGCGATTTGGCGCTGCGCAGATAAATCAGAGCGCAACCGTGTTGCCGGCATTATGTTATCAGCCGCAGCTACAAGTTGGCTTACGGGCATAACTGAACCGATTGAGTTTGCATTTATGTTTGTAGCACCAGTGTTATTTGTTATTCATGCCATATTAACTGGGCTTGCTTATACCGTCTGTATTTTACTTGATGTTAACCATAGTGTGGTGTTTTCCCATGGGTTAATTGATTTCAGTTTATTGTTTGCTCAGTCCAGCAATACCAGTTGGTTCTGGTTTTTAGGGCCATTAACGGCCTTTATTTACTACCTTATTTTTAGAGTCAGTATTTTAGCTTTTAATTTGAAGACACCTGGTCGGTTAGAGCTTGACGACGATGGAAATAAAGAGAGTTTGAGATCAATGATCAGTGCCTTAGGTGGACCTGATAATATCGTTGAATTGAATGCTTGTTTAACTCGATTACGTATTGCGGTTGTCGATCCTAAGCTAGTTGATAAGCCTAGATTGATGAGACTGGGAGCAAAGGGCGTGATTAAAGTAGGCAAGGGGGTACAAGTCGTATTTGGTACTAAAGCAGAAAGCTTAAGAAAGCTATTGCAGAAATATCTCGACACTCGTCAGTAAAATTCAAGTTTAATTATAGAATTATCATCTTTTAAGTCATATTTTTATGCATATCCCATCTCAAGGCACTTATTTACTTCGCAATCATAAAAATATATTCCTGAATATTTATTTTCTCAAATGCTGTGTTATTAATGAATGGCTATAAGCGTTTAATATTATTGATATGAGTAGTGTAATTATGAATAACTCCCCTTTAAGTCAACAAAGTGAAACAGCAACGACACCATTACCTCGGAAAATTTTAATTACTGATTGTGAAGATGCTCAAGGATTAATCGCGAACATCACAGGGGTATGTTTTGCTCATCAGCTAAACATTATCAAAAACACCGAATTTGTTGATCATCAGCAAGGCCGTTTTTTCATGCGTACCGTGTTAGAAGGCAAGATTAATGATGAAGCGTTATTGGCAGATCTTCGTCAAGTTTTACCAGAACAAAACCACATGAAGTTAGTTGATGCCGGTAAGAAGCGTATTGTGGTATTAGTGACTAAAGAAGCTCATTGCCTAGGTGATATTCTAATGAAGTCATATTACGGTGGTTTAGACGTCGAAATTGCGGCTGTCATTGGTAATTACGACATTTTGCAAGGCTTAACCGAGAAGTTTGATATCCCGTTTCATTATGTGAGTCATCAAGGGCTTGATAGACAAGAACATGAACAAGCGATGCTTGAAAAGATAAAACATTATTCGCCTGACTATATCGTGCTGGCCAAATTCATGCGTATCCTAACCCCTGAGTTTGTTGCAGAGTTTCCAAATACCATTATCAATATTCATCATTCATTTTTGCCGGCATTTATTGGCGCATCGCCTTATCGCCAAGCGTGGGAAAGGGGGGTTAAAATTATTGGTGCAACAGCGCACTTTGTGAATAACTGTTTAGATGAAGGACCAATCATTAAGCAAGATGTGATTAATGTTGATCATAGTTTTAGCGCTGAAGAAATGGCCCATAACGGCCGTGACGTTGAAAAGAGTGTATTGAGTAAAGCATTACAATTAGTGCTTGAAGAACAAGTGGTGGTGTACGGCAACAAAACCGTCGTGTTTTAAGCTGCTAGTTGGCAATAATTCAATAAAAAAGGCTCAGTATCATCTGAGCCTTTTTACGTTAACATCGGAGTGCTTAGTGGTCGTTATGACTTATCACACTTAGTGTTTTATCGATTAATCGACGATACGTAATAATTCGTTAATGCCCACTTTACCGCGAGTTTTAGCGTCAACTTTCTTAACGATGATAGCTGCGTATAAGCTGTAAGTACCACATTTAGATGGTAGGTTACCAGAAACCACTACAGAGCCTGCAGGTACGCGGCCGTAATGCACTTCGCCAGTTTCACGGTCAAAGATACGTGTGCTTTGGCCAATGTATACGCCCATTGAAATTACGCTGCCTTCTTCAACCACAACGCCTTCAACAATTTCACTACGTGCGCCAATGAAACAGTTATCTTCAATGATTGTTGGGCCTGCTTGTAATGGCTCAAGTACGCCACCAATGCCAACACCACCTGATAAATGCACGTTCTTACCAATTTGTGCACAAGAGCCAACAGTTGCCCATGTATCAACCATGGTGCCTTCGTCAACGAATGCGCCTAGGTTAACGTAAGATGGCATTAATACGGTGTTCTTACCGATAAATGAACCTTTACGAACGGTCGCTGGTGGAACAACACGAATAGCTTCTTCTTTAAAGCGTTCAGCTGTGTAGTCTGAGAATTTTTGTGGCACTTTATCAAAGTACTTAGTGTCACCGCCTTCAACAACTTCGTTGTCGAAAATACGGAAAGAAAGTAAAACAGCTTTCTTTAACCACTGATGTACATGCCATTCGCCATCAATCTTTTCTGCTACGCGAGCTTGGCCTTTATCAAGCATGCTAATAACAGTTTCGATATCTGCACGAACACTTGGCTCTACCGTGCTAGGTGTGATGTCCTGACGAGCCTCAAATGCAGCTTCTATGCGTTGGCGTAATGCCTCCATTACTTTCTCCCAAATTGTGTTTATTGATGTAAAGGTTGAGTAAGCGCCTCTGAAAGCGCTTCTGATAATTGTGTTTGTTGAGCTTCGTTGAGCGCTTGGCCTTGAGCTGTTTGTAAAATAAAGAAATCTTCTGCTCTTTCACCAATGGTGGTAATTTTTGCTGATAATAACGTGATATCGCAGCGGTAAAGTACATCACCTACTTTGGCGAGTAAGCCAGGGGTGTCCAGCGCAATTAGCTCCATCATACTTGTATCATGCTTCGCACCCGGTAAGAAACTCACTTGTGTACGAACTTTAAAAGGTTTCATGATTCGTGACATCTTTCTAAACTTTGGAGGTTTAGATTTTTGTGTCGCCAATCTCTTTTCAAGCGACTTTTTAATCGATTGAATACGTGAAAGCTGGCTGATTGGTTCGCCATCTTGCTCTAATATAACGAATGTATCTAAGGCGAAGTCATCGTTTGATGTCATGATGTTAGCATCATGAACATTTATGTTTTTGTTATCTAACACTGTCATAACAGTGGCGAATAACTTGGGTTTGTCTTTGGCGTAAACAAACAGCTCGCTGCCACCACGAGTCGTGTGCTTTGAAATTAACACGAGTGGCTTCTGTTTATCATGTTTGAGTAATGCTTCAGTATGCCATGACACTTGATTGGGTTGATGACGTAAAAAATAATCATCTTTGAATCGGCTCCACAGCTCATTAATCGCTTTTTGTTTAACGCCACGTCTTAATAATTCTTTTTGGGCTTTTTGCTGAATTTCAAGAACCCTGTCAGCCACATCGATTGGTTTTTCTTTGCCACGAGATAGTACCCGCTGAGTTGCAAAATATAAGTCTCTTAACAGAGAGCCTTTCCAGTTATTCCAAGCTTTGTGGTTAGTTGCGCAAATATCTGCCACGGTGAGGCAGTATAAATAACTTAAATGCACTGCATCTTGAACGCGATCAGCAAATACTGCGACCACTTCAGGATCTGAAATATCGCGGCGCTGAGCGGTAACTGACATTACCAGGTGGTTTTCAACTAACCATGCCACAAGTCGCCCATCGTGATCACTTAACCCATGTAACTTACAAAAGTCTAATGCATCAGTGGCGCCTAATTTACTGTGGTCGCCACCTCGACCTTTAGCGATGTCATGAAATATGGCGCCTAACACGAGTAAGCCTTTCTTTGGCAATTGATTTATTAGGATTGCGCCCAGTGGGAACTCATCTTTTTGATCGGGTTGGGCAAAGCGTTCAATATTTAGCAGTAATCTATGTGTATGTTCATCAACCGTATAAGCATGGAATAAATCAAACTGCATTTGGCCTTCGATTTTACGCCATGCAGGTAAATAGGAAGATAAAATTCCATGTTTGTGCATTAATGAGAATGCGGCAATCCCCCGAGGATGCTTCAAAATTGCTATGAAATACTTGCGGCATTCTGGGTTATCTTGCAATGGGGCTTTTAGACGACGTCTAGCTTGTCGCAATAGACGCAATGTTGGTGCATATATACGACGGACATTAGAGTTTTTGGCAACAAGTAAAAATAGATTTAGAATTTGCTCTGGTTGTTGTTCAAATAACTGGTCATCTAATACTTCAATGTATCGACCACGGCGTTGATACTTGTCATTAATTGGGTAAATGGTTAGCGAAGATGACAAGCTTAATGTGGCACGCTTAAAAAGCTGTAGCAGCATTTCATTAAGCTCCATCACACGTCTTACCGTGCGATAGTAACGCTTCATCATCTGCTCTACAGCGAGCTGAGTACCATCTTCAAAGCCCATCATGCTGGCGACTTGCCTTTGTAAATCGAACAACAATCGATTTTCATTACGTCCCGAAATCATGTGCAGGCAAAAACGCAGTTGCCATAAAAAATCCTGACATTCTAGAAATTCTGTAAGCTCAACAGGCTCTAAGAAGTCGTGTGCAACTAACTCAGATAGCGAGGCCGCATCAAAGTGGCGCATAGCAACCCATGCGACAGTTTGAATATCACGTAACCCGCCAGGGCATGATTTTAAGTTGGGTTCTAAGTCAAAGGCATTTGCTCTGAGGTGGCGTTGGTGCTGCTCTTCAATTTTGCCTAAGAAAAAAGTATCAGACGGCCAAAAATCTTCTTGTCTAATGGCATCATAAAGTTCATCGAACAATGCCTCTTGGCCAATAAGCAACCTGGCTTCAAGTAAATTGGTGGCGGTAGTGATATCGAGCTGACCTTGCTCTAATGTTTCTTCAATAGAGCGAACACTGTGACCGAGTTCTAATCCTGAATCCCAAAGATAGGTAATAAACTGACTGATGGCATCTTTAGCTTGTTGGCTGACACTATCTAATTGGGTTAATAATAGGAGATCGATATCTGAATGGGGATGAAGCTCGCCGCGACCATATCCGCCCACGGCAATAAGACTAATGTGATGATTATTTAAATCAAATTTGAGCCAGCTTTGTTTTAAAAGGTCATCAACAAATTGGCAACGCTGCTGCACGAGATCCGTTATTGGTTCATTAGCAGTAAATTGCTCCAATAAGCGCTGGTTAAATTCGATGAGCGTGTTTTTAGCTACCAGCGCAGTGTTCATTGATGTCCTTATTTTTACTTAAAAGTTAAATTGATCTTGGGAGGTCTTCTTCGCTTCGCAAAGTCAGAACTTCAACACCTGTTTCAGTGACAAGTAATGTATGTTCCCATTGAGCTGATTTTTTACCATCTGAAGTGGTTACTGTCCAGTTATCTTCTTTATCTAAAACAGTTGTGTAACGTCCAGCATTGATCATTGGCTCGATAGTAAAACACATGCCGGCTTTTAATACTGTGTTGTCATTATTTTTATAGTGTACGACTTGTGGCTCTTCGTGAAAGCCTTCGCCAATCCCGTGACCACAGTAATCTTGAACGATTGAGTACTTATCTAAACCTGATTTGCTGGCTTTAATAAATTTCTCAATGGCAGTACCAATTTCGCCTAGTTTAACCCCTGGGCGAACTTTTTTAATCGCAAGGTACAAGCTTTCTTGAGCAATGCGTGCCAATCTTCTGTCTTTTGGGCTCACATCACCAATTAAAAACATTTTTGATGTATCACCGTGGAAACCATCTTTAATGACAGTGATATCGATATTCAAGATATCGCCATCTTTTAATGTATAGCTACTAGGGATACCGTGACATACAACTTCATTAACAGAGGTACAAATGGATTTTGGGAATCCGTGGTAGTTAAGCGGTGCAGAAATAGCGCCGTGTTCTTCGGTAAATTTTGCACAAATGTCGTTAAGCTCATCTGTGGTTACGCCTACCTTGACGAAAGGTGCAATCATTTCTAATACTTCTGCAGCTAACTTACCAGCTACACGCATTTTTTCGATTTGTTCTGCTGTCTTGATGACTATGCTCATGAATTATCTCTTACCGTTATATCAGTCAAAAAAGGCGCAAATAAATTTGGCAAAATTTGTGCTTTACACCTAGTTATGGTATAAAGCGCGCCGTTGTGTTTAAGTCTTAATGAAGCTGTAATTTGAATAAAGTATAAATACTTTCTTCACTTACTGTTCCACTAAGCGTAAAATATGGCGGCCATTATACATGTTATAGATGGCAATTTAACTAAATACTAAATCACACACGTATCGACACATTCTTCGGGGTGCTCTTAGTGCGCTTTTTAAGCAAGCAAGAGTCGAAGGTATGGGATCCGTGGAGGTCTAACCCCCCAAATTAAGGTATATAAAATGACTACTGTTTCAATGCGCGACATGCTTCAAGCTGGTGTTCACTTCGGTCACCAAACTCGTTACTGGAATCCTAAGATGAAGCCTTTCATCTTCGGTGCTCGTAATGGTGTTCACATCATCAACCTTGAGCACACTGTGCCAATGTTCAACGAAGCACTAGCGTTCATCAGCAACGTTGCTTCTAAAAAAGGTAAAATCCTTTTTGTTGGTACTAAGCGCGCTGCTGGCGAAGCTATCAAAGAATCTGCAATGTCTTGTGACCAGTACTACGTTGATCACCGCTGGTTAGGCGGCATGTTGACTAACTGGAAAACTGTTCGTCAGTCAATCAAACGTCTTAAAGAGCTAGAAAGCCAGTCAGTAGACGGTACTTTCGACAAGCTTACTAAGAAAGAAGCGTTAATGCGTACTCGCGAGCTAGAGAAGTTAGAAAAATCTCTTGGTGGTATCAAAAACATGGGCGGCTTACCTGACGTATTATTCGTTATCGGTGCTGACCACGAGCATATCGCTATTAAAGAAGCTAACAACTTAGGTATCCCAGTTGTTGCTGTTGTTGATACTAACTCTGCTCCAGATGGCGTTAACTACATCGTTCCTGGTAACGATGATGCTATGCGTTCTATCCGTTTGTACACTTCTTCTGTTGCTGCAGCTGCTAACTCAGGCCGCGGTCAAGATTTAGCTGTTCAAGCTGAGCAAGACGGTTTCGTAGAAACTGTTTAAATAAGGCGTGATGGTTTCCATCCCCCTTATTAACCAATAAAAATTGGTGAGCAGGGGCCTTATGGGCCCCTGTTTTTAAATGCAATATTAGACGAATTAAAATAGAGGATTTAACAATGGCAATTACTGCTGCCCAAGTTAAAGAACTTCGTGACCGCACTGGCGCTGGCATGATGGACTGTAAAAAAGCATTGACTGAAACTAACGGTGATATCGAGCTAGCTATCGATAACATGCGTAAAAGTGGTGCTGCTAAAGCTGCTAAAAAAGCAGGTAACATTGCTGCTGAAGGTACAATCCTTATTCAAGGTGGCGAAGGTTACACAGCTTTATTAGAAGTTAACTGTCAAACTGACTTCGTTGCTAAAGATGGTAACTTCTTAGCGTTTGCTAATGAAGTACTAGCTGTTGCAGCTGCTTCTAAAGTATCTATTGAAGATCTTAAAGCACAATTCGAAGAAACTCGTGTTGCGCTAGTCGCTAAAATCGGTGAAAACATCAACGTTCGTCGCGTTGAATACATCGATGGTGCTGATCAAGCTTCTTACCGTCACGGCGACCGTATCGGTGTTGTTGTAACAGGTGAAGCTGATGCTGAAACGCTTAAGCACATCGCTATGCATGTTGCTGCTTCTAAGCCTGAATTCGTTAATCCAACTGACGTACCTGCTGATGTTGTTGCTCGTGAGCAAGCGCTTCAAGTAGAAATCGCGATGAACGAAGGTAAGCCTCAAGAAATCGCTGAGAAAATGGTTATCGGTCGTATGAAGAAGTTTACTGGTGAGATCTCTCTTACTGGCCAAGCTTACATCATGGAACCAAAGAAAACTGTTGGCGACATTCTTAAAGAGAAAGGCGCTTCAGTAACTAACTTCATTCGTTTAGAAGTTGGTGAAGGTATTGAGAAGAAAGAAGAAGATTTCGCTGCAGAAGTTGCTGCACAAATTGCTGCTACTAAAAAAGCGTAATTAAACATCTCTTCATACCCTAAAGCCGCAGCAACCGCTGCGGTTTTGTTATAATTAGGAAAAAATTATGAGCACCAATCCAAAACCTGCATTTAGACGCGTTCTTTTAAAGTTAAGCGGCGAAGCGTTAATGGGCGAAGAAGGCTTCGGTATTGACCCTAAAGTTCTTGACCGTATGGCGCAAGAAGTAAAGGAGTTAGTTGAACTTGGCATCCAAGTTGGGGTTGTTATTGGTGGTGGTAATCTATTCCGTGGTGAAGGCTTAGCACAAGCTGGTATGAACCGTGTTGTTGGTGACCATATGGGTATGCTTGCAACCGTAATGAATGGCTTAGCAATGCGTGATGCTTTGCATCGTGCCTATGTCAATGCTCGTTTGATGTCTGCAATTCCTTTAAAAGGTGTGTGTGACGATTATAATTGGGCAGAGGCAATCAGTTTATTAAAGTCTGGCCGAGTTGTTATTTTCGCTGCTGGTACAGGTAACCCGTTTTGTACAACTGATTCAGCTGCGTGTTTACGTGGTATTGAAATTGAAGCGGAAGTGGTATTAAAAGGAACAAAAGTTGATGGCGTATACTCAGCTGATCCTATGAAAGACCCTGAAGCTGTAAAATACGACTCATTAACTTATGATGAAGTATTAGAAAATGAATTTAAGGTGATGGACTTAGCTGCATTTACGCTAGCCCGTGACCATGACATGCCTATCTTAGTTTTCAACATGAATAAACCTGGTGCTTTACGTCGTGTTATCATGGGTGAAGAAGAAGGCACGCATATTAAAACTAAATCTTAATAGGTTAGTTTTTAGCTGACAATTTTCATTTGTACGACTGTCGACATAGTAAAATCTATGTGCCATTCTCAGAGAGTCGTTCAAATTATAAGTATTTGTGACCAAAAGGATATTTATCGTGATTGATACAATTAAAGAAGATGCTCAAGACCGTATGAACAAGTGTGTTGATGCTACTAAAAACCAAATGGCTAAAGTACGTACTGGTCGTGCTCACCCAAGCCTACTTGATTCAATTCAAGTGTCTTACTACGGTTCAATGACACCGCTTAAGCAAGTTGCAAATATTGGTATTGAAGATTCTCGTACCCTAAATGTAACCGTATTCGATGCGACTATGGTTCAAGCTGTAGAAAAAGCGATCATGAGTTCTGATTTGGGTCTTAACCCAATGACTGCGGGTAACGCAATGCGTATCCCATTGCCTGCATTAACTGAAGAACGTCGTAAAGATTTCATTAAAGTAGTACGTGGTGAAGCTGAAAATGGTCGTGTTGCCGTACGTAATGTACGTCGTGACGCTATCAGTGAAATCAAAAAGCTTGAAAAAGCGAAAGAGTGTACTGAAGATGATGTTCGTCGTAGTGAAGATGAAATTCAGAAGTTCACCGACGCAAGTATCAAAAATATTGATGGAATTTTAGCTGCTAAAGAAAAAGAATTGATGGAAGTCTAATTCTCGTCCTAGCAAAGCTAGAGTTAAAGCGCCGTGTAAGGTTATACTACACGGCGTTTGTCTATTTGAAAGGGTTGTAATAGATGTCATCCACTGTTGGATATGAGCCAAAAACACAATCGAGTGCTGATATAGAATCGTCGGAAATTTTGCCTGGTCAACTTTCTGATGTGGTTAAGCAGTCGCTTCCTAAACACGTCGCTATAATTATGGACGGTAACGGTCGCTGGGCTCAGCAACAAGGAAAGCCAAGAGTGTTTGGTCATAAGGCTGGAGTTAAAGCAGTGCGCCGCACTGTGAGTGTCGCCAGTCAACTGGGTATTGAGTCGTTAACCTTATTCGCTTTTTCAAGCGAAAACTGGCGTAGACCAGATAAAGAAGTCAGTTTATTAATGGAATTATTTTTCTCTGTCTTACAAAGAGAAATAAAACTGTTACACAATAATCAAGTTCGATTAAATATCATTGGGGATATCAGTCGTTTTTCTGCACGTTTACAAAAACAGATTGACAAAGCACAACAACAAACAGCAGGAAATACAGGGTTGGTTCTCAATGTTGCCGCAAATTACGGCGGGCGTTGGGATATTTTACAAGCGGCTCAAAAGCTAGCAGATAAAGTCGCTCAAGGTGAAATTGAATCAAGTGAATTGACTGAAGAAACATTAAATCAACAGCTTTGCATGAATGAGCAAAATGAAGTTGATTTGATGATACGTACAGGCGGTGATTACCGTATTAGTAACTTTATTTTATGGCAGGCTGCATACGCGGAATTAGTCTTTACTGAGACTTTGTGGCCAGATTTTAATGAGCAGGCATTTAAAGATGCCCTTGCTGTTTTTGCCAGTAGGCAACGTAGATTTGGTTTGACGGGTAGTCAAATCGAAGAAATACGTGCTATTTAAAAATATTTAAGAGGCTTTTGCTTTGTTAAAACAACGAATTATTACAGTGTTATGGTTACTTCCATTAGTGATTGGCGCCATATTCTTCCTTCCTACTGAGTACTTTGCTTGGGTGTTAATCCCTGTCTTTATGATTGGTGCAAAAGAGTGGGGTAGTTTTATTGACCCTAATTGCACTGCAACCCAGTGGACATTTACAGTCACTGTTTCGCTTATTCTAGTGGCGCTTAACTTCTTTGTCCCTGTCGAGAGTTTATGGCTTAAGGGGCAATTGCACCCTATTTATTTTGCCATTATTACCATTGGTCTATTTTGGTGGATTGTTAGTACAGTATTAGTATTTAGCTTTCCTAAAAGTGGTAGCGTCTGGAAAGACAGCCACATGCTTAAATCCATGTTTGGCCAATTGACACTTATCCCTTGTTTTGTATCGTTAATTACCCTTAAATCAATCAGTGCAAACGTTGCCCCATACTTTGGTGCTAGTTTAGTGTTTTTAGTCATGTTAGTGGTTTGGGCTGCTGATACTGGTGCTTATTTCGCTGGACGCTCATTGGGCAAACATAAACTAATGCCAAATGTTAGCCCAAATAAGACTTTAGAAGGCTTAGGTGGTGGTTTAGCCGCGACTATGGCTGTTGTTATTGGTGTGATGTATTACTCCCCAGAACAAGAGTTAGGTTTAGTGATAGCAGTTACCTTAATCACAGCCGTTGCTTCTGCATTTGGTGATTTATCTGAAAGCATGTTTAAACGTGCTGCCAATATTAAAGATTCTGGTAAAATTTTACCAGGACACGGCGGTGTATTAGATAGAATGGATAGCCTAACAGCGGCATTACCTGTCTTTACCTTTATTTACCTAGCGTTCTGGATTTAATTTACCATGCAAAATATGGTTATTCTTGGAGCCACGGGCTCGATTGGTAGCAGCACATTAAGTGTGATGAGTCATAATCCTGAGCAGTTTAAGGTTTATGGCCTAGTGGCCAATTCAAGCGTGGATAAAATGTTAGCGCTTTGTATTAAGCACCAGCCTCGTTTTGCTCATATGGTGGATGCAACAGCTGCGAAAACACTTAAGTCAATGCTGCCAGCTAACCTTGCGACAGAAGTTATTACTGGTGATGATGAACTGATTGGCTTAGTGACTTCATCCAGTGTTGATACTGTGATGGCAGCAATTGTTGGCGCAGCGGGGCTAAGATCTACATTTGCAGCTGTAAAAGCAGGTAAAAGGGTATTGTTAGCCAATAAAGAAGCCTTGGTAATGTCCGGTGAGCTCTTTATGAATACGACTCGCGACAGTGGCGCTACGTTACTTCCAGTTGATAGTGAGCACAATGCGATTTTTCAATGCATGCCAGCAGAAGTGCAATCAAATCTTGGCCAATGTGATTTATCCGCTGCGGGTATTTCGCATATTTTGCTGACAGGTTCAGGTGGACCATTTTTAACAGCAGATCTTGCTACGTTAGATGCGATGACCCCTGCTCAAGCTTGTAATCACCCTAATTGGTCAATGGGACCTAAAATATCAGTTGATTCAGCGACTATGATGAACAAAGGTCTTGAGTTTATTGAGGCTCGTTGGTTGTTTAATACCAATGCCGAACAACTCAAAGTTGTTATTCATCCTCAAAGTGTCATTCATTCAATGGTGCAGTATTTAGATGGCTCGGTTATCGCGCAAATGGGTAACCCTGATATGCGTACACCGATTGCTCACTGTATGTCTTTTCCTGAAAGAATTTACGCTGGAGTTGAACCTTTGGATTTTTTCAAAGTCCGAGAATTAAGCTTCTGTGAACCTGACTATAATCGTTTCCCTTGTTTAGCACTGGCAATGCAAGCCTGCGAAAAAGGCCAAGAAGCAACAACAGTGTTAAATGCTGCCAACGAAATAGCCGTTGACGCATTTTTACAGCAACAAATTAAATTTACAGATATTGCTCGCATTAACGAGGTTTGTTTAGAAAAAACGCCTCAATCTTCATTAAGCAGTATCGAAGATATTATGAGTTTAGATGCACAAGCTCGTACTATCGCTAAAGAAGCAATCAAAGCAATTAACTAGTTCGTAGGAGAACGATGTTCGATTTTTTTTGGAACCTAGGGTCATTTATTGTCGCACTGGGTATTTTGATTACTGCACATGAATACGGACATTTTTGGGTCGCACGTCGTTGTGGTATCAAAGTAGAACGTTTTTCTATTGGTTTTGGTAAAACCTTATGGCGCAAAATAGGCAAAGATGGAACTGAATACGTCATTGCAATGTTGCCATTGGGTGGCTATGTCAAAATGCTGGATGAACGTGTTGAAGACGTACCTGATGAGTTGAAAGATCAAGCTTTCAATCGTAAAACTGTTTGGCAACGTATTGCTGTAGTTTCAGCGGGTCCCATTGCTAACTTTTTGTTCGCGATAGTTGCCTTGTACATTATGTACATGATTGGTGTTTCTTCCCTGAAGCCTGTCATTGATACAACAAGAGTGAATACACCTGCGGCACAAATTCAGCTGCAAGAACCTATGCAAATTGTTTCAGTGTCAGGGCAAAAGGTGAGAAACTGGGAAGAAGTTAACCTTGCATTGGTGAGTCATATAGGTGGTACAGAGCTGGATATTAGCCTAATGCCGCTTTCTTTATCTGCACAAAATACTTCAGCACAAGAACAAACTCAAGTAACAACGTATCAGCTGGATATCAGAAATTGGCAATTTGATCCTGATAAAGAGTCACCGATTACAGCAATGGGATTGGGTATTTATCGCCCAGGTATTGAACCTATTATTGCTTTGGTTACTAAAGGCAGTGCTGCTGAGATGGCAGGGTTAGCTTTAGGCGACGAAATCCTCGAAATTAATCGTCAGCCTTATCAAGATTGGAATGGTTTTGTAGATGTGATACAAACGTCTGCGGACAAAGATGTAGAACTAACTGTTCTAAGAGAAAACAAACAAAAGACCATCATTGTTACTCCTCAGGCGCAGACAAATGCTAATGGGGAAACAATTGGCGTTGTAGGTGTTAGCCCGACTCAAATAGATTGGCCTGAAAGTATGCGCTTCCAGCTTGAGTATGGCATAGTAGATTCCTTTACAGCTGCTGCAGATAAAACATGGCAACTGGTGGTTGTCAGTTTTAAAATGATTGGAAAACTATTTACCGGCGATGTGTCGGTGAAAAACTTGAGCGGTCCGATTTCTATAGCCCAAGGTGCTGGTACCAGTGCTGACTATGGATTGGTGTATTTTCTCGGGTTTATCGCACTCATCAGTGTGAACTTAGGCATCATAAACTTAATGCCTTTGCCAGTGCTTGATGGGGGACACTTGCTGTATTACTTTATCGAAGTGATTACGGGTAAGCCTGTACCAGAGAAGGTACAGGATATAGGATTCAGGTTTGGTGCGGCTATGCTGCTGTTGTTAATGAGCGTTGCGCTTTTTAACGATTTTTCCAGACTCTGAGCAGGGAACACAAATAATTAGAAGTGCTCTATGAGATTGAATAAACTTTTTGCCTCGATGATTTTAGTCGGCGCGTCATTTTCAGGCAATGGTGTGGCTGAGACTTTCCAACCATTTGAAGTGACCGACATCCAGATTGATGGTTTACAACGAGTTGCACTAGGTGCTGCCTTGTTAAGTCTCCCCGTTAAAGTGGGCGATACTGTTGACCAAGTAAAATTACAACAAGCGATTAAAAGCTTGTACGCCTCCACTAACTTTGAAACGATCAATGTTGCCCGTGAAGACGGCGTATTGATTGTGACTGTAAAAGAACGTGCAACAATCAGTGCAGTTACCTTTGAAGGTAACAAAGATATTAAAGATGAGCAGCTCCAAGAAAGCTTGGATGGCTCAGGTATTAAGATCGGTGAGTCACTTGATAGAACCATGTTATCTGGCATTGAAAAAGGCCTACAGGATTTCTATTACGGTGTGGGTAAATACGGTGCAAAAGTTGAAGCGGAAGTTATCAATTTACCTCGTAACCGTGTTGAACTTAAATTCAACTTCACTGAAGGCTTAGCGGCTGAAATTCGCCAAATTAACGTGGTGGGTAACTCAGTATTTTCAGACTCTGAAATTATCGGCTTACTTGAGCTTAAAGATTATGTTGCTTGGTGGGATTTATTCGGTGAACGTCGTTACCAAAAACAAAAGCTTCAAGCTGACTTAGAGACGGTTAAAACCTATTATCATAATCAGGGTTATATTCGATTTGAAGTCAGTTCGACTCAAGTTGCAATGACTCCAGATAGAAAGGGACTTTATATCACCATCAATGTTGATGAAGGTGAAAAATATAAAGTGTCTGAAGTTAACTTAACCGGCGAACTAATGGGCCGTGAAAAGTTAATGAAGGCTATTTTGCCAATCAAAGAAGGCGATATGTACAACGGCGGTGATGTGACTTTCACCGAAGAAATGTACAGTAAATATTTAGGTCGTTTTGGTTATGCATACCCAGAAGTTAAAACTTTCCCAGAAATTAACGACGAAACCAAAGAGGTTTCATTAAATATTAATGTTAATCCAGGTAAGCGTGTCTACGTTCGCTCAATCAACTTCAGTGGTAACGCGGTTACTAAAGATGAAGTCATGCGTCGTGAACTGCGCCAAATGGAAGGTGCATGGTTGAACTCGGCGCAAGTTGAGCAATCAAAAGCGCGTTTAAACCGTTTGGGATACTTTGAAACAGTAGATACCGAGACTGTACAAGTTCCAGGTAGCGATGATTTAGTTGACGTTGCATTTAATGTGAAAGAGCAACCTTCAGGTTCGTTTAATGCTGGTGTGGGTTACGGTACTGAGTCTGGTTTGAGTCTTCAGTTTGGTGTTCAGCAAAGTAACTTCTTAGGTACTGGTAATCAGGCTGGTGTCAGCTTGAATACTAACAAGTACTCTAAAAATGTTAACTTTTCTTATACTGACCCATATTTCACTAAAGATGGCGTGAGTTTAGGCGGGAGTATTTACTGGAATGAATTTGATGCGAACGAGGCTAACCTTGAGCGCTATAAAAACAAATCATACGGCATCGCGTTAAACTCAGGTTTTCCGGTCAATGAATATAACCGCTTAAACGGTGGCATTGGTTATCGTCATAACTCGATTTCTGAAATTTCAGCATATGAACAAGCATTACGTTTTTATAATGTATATCGTGAGTCTGATGATCCTAATGCTGATTTAAGTTTTGATAACTTTGAGATGAATGGCGGCTGGTCTCGTAGTACGTTAAACCGTGGTACGTTCCCAACTGATGGTTCGTCACAGCGCTTTAGTGCTAAGGCGACAATTCCTGGTTCAGATCTGCAGTATTTTAAAACAGATTTAGATACTAACTTCTATTTACCATTAACCCGAAATCACGGCTTTGTATTATTGACACGAGCTCGATTAGGTTACGCGAATGGTTATGGTAGCTTCAACCAGAACGATCAAATTTTACCATTCTGGGAAAACTATTATTCAGGTGGTAGTAGTTCATTACGTGGCTTTAAGTCTAACTCTGTTGGTCCACGTTCATTCTATCTCTACCGTGGTAGTGAACCATGTGCACCGGATCCATCTGGTGACAGCTGTTCTTTACCTGGTGAGCCTAACCAAATTCAAGTGAGTTCTGGTCGTTCTATTGGTGGTAACGCCATTGCGACTGCCAGTATGGAAATGATTGTTCCAACTCCGTTCTTGGATGAGGCTTATTCTAATTCAGTACGTACTAGTTTCTTCGTTGATGCTGGTAACGTATGGGATACCGAGTTTGATTATGACTCGTATAGATATCTTCCAGCCGATGAGTTTGATAAATTGGAAGATTATAGTGACCCAAGTCGAATCCGTGCCTCTTGGGGTATGAGTGTTCAATGGTTATCACCGATGGGACCTATGGTGTTTAGCTTGGCTTGGCCGATTAAAGAATACGAAGATGATGAAACTGAAATATTTTCGTTTAATATTGGCAAAACATTCTAAAACAAATATATTCGGCAAGTTTTGCTGATCATAACAAGGAGTCTATTTTGAAAAAGATGGTAAATCGCGCGTTAGTAACAATGGCATTTTTAAGTGCACCTATGATGGCACATGCTGAAAAAATTGCTGTGGTTGATATGGGCGAAGTCTTTGAGCAACTACCTCAACGTGAACAAATTTCACAATCACTAAAAACTGAATTTGGTGATCGAGTTGCTGAAGTACAAAAAATGCAAGAAGAAATGCGTACTATGGTTGAAAAACAGCAACGTGACGGTGCGTTGATGAGCGAAAGCCAAAAAACAGATCTTGTTCGTAAAATGGAGTCATTAAAATCAGACTTCCAACTTAAAGGCAAAGCACTAGATGAAGACATGCGTCGTCGTCAAGGTGAAGAGCAAAACAAGCTGTTAGTTCAAGTTCAACAGGCTATTGACACCATCGCTGAAAAAGAATCATATGATATCGTTCTTCAACGTGGTGCTGTTATTTACGTTAAGCCTGACGCTGACATCAGCGATAAAGTTGTTCAAGTGTTAAGTAAAGGCAACTAATGAAAACTGTGACTTTAAAAGAGCTTGGTCAGCTGTTGAGCGCATCAATACAAGGTGACGAATCATTGGTCATAACCAGTGTAGCGACCTTAGAAGATGCGACTCAAGATCAACTTTCTTTTTTAGCCAATAGTAAGTACCGTGCACAGCTTGAGGCTTCTCAAGCTGGTGCGGTGTTATTGAGTGAAAAAGATGCTGAAGATTACCAAGGTAATGCTTTAGTTTTGAAAGATCCTTATGTCGGCTTTGCCCGAATAGCTCAACTTCTTGATACCACTCCGAAAGTGACTACTGGCATTCATCCGTCAGCTCAAATCGACCCTTCTGCTCAATTAGGCGATAATGTGGCTATTGCTGCCAATGCTGTCGTGGGCGCAAATGTCATTATTGGCAATGATGTTCAAATAGGTGCAGGCTCTGTCGTCGGAGAACAATCTATTATTGGTTCTGGGACTTGCTTAAAAGCGAATGTAACTTTTTACCATAATGTCATTGTAGGTCAGGATTGTATTTTCCACTCAGGTTCTATCATCGGTTCTGATGGTTTTGGTTATGCTAATGAAAAAGGTAACTGGATTAAGATACCGCAAACTGGTGGAGTGAGAATCGGCGATAAAGTCGAGATAGGTGCAGGAACAACTGTTGATTGTGGCGCACTTTCTCCTACAGAAATTCATGATGGTGTGATAATCGACAACCAAGTGCAAATTGCACACAACTGTATCATTGGCCAGAATACTGCAATTGCGGGTGCCACAATTATTGCTGGTAGCACAAAAATCGGTAAGTATTGTATTTTCGGTGGCGGCTGTGGTGTCTCAGGGCATTTAAATGTCGTTGACGGGACTCAAGTATCTGGTAGTACCAATGTAACTAGTGATATTCGTAAACCAGGTCTGTATTCATCTGCTACAATTGCAATGGATAACAAGACGTGGCGTCGTAATACTGTTCGTTTTCGCCACTTAGACGAATTATTCAATCGTGTTAAAACGATTGAAAAGAAAATTAAAGATTAGAAGTCATGGCTCGACAGAGCCATTGCGAGGAATTAAGCGTGTCAAACCAATTAAATACAATGGATATTGAAGAAATTCTTCAGTATCTTCCTCATAGATATCCATTTTTGTTAGTTGACCGTGTATTAGATTATACCGTGGGTGAATCTTTGCATGCGATTAAAAACGTGACGTTTAATGAACCATTTTTCCAAGGTCACTTCCCAGTTAAGCCTGTTATGCCTGGTGTTCTTATTATTGAAGCTATGGCACAAGCAACAGGTTTATTGGCATTCAAGACCATGAGCCCTGAGCCTTCACCAGATGTTTTATATTTGCTAGCTGGTGTCGATAAGGCGCGTTTTAAACGCGTTGTGTCTCCTGGTGACCAAGTTCATTTTCATGTCAAAATGATTAAAGAGCGCCGAGGGATTGGTGTATTCGAAGGACAGGCATTCGTAGATGGTGAACTAGCTTGTTCTGCCGAAATCATGTGTGCACGTAGAGAGATCAACAAGTGATTGATAAGTTAGCATTCGTACACCCTGACGCAAAAATTGGCAATAATGTCACCATTGGCCCATGGAGTTATATTGGCGCTGATGTTGAAATTGGCGACGACACTTGGGTCAGTTCTCATGTTGTTATCAAAGGCCCTAGTGTCATTGGTAAGGGTAACCGCTTTTTCCAATTCTCTTCTATCGGTGAAGAGTGTCAGGATAAAAAATATGCCGGTGAGCCTACGACCTTAATCATGGGTGATAATAATATTATCCGTGAAAACGTAACTATTCACCGCGGCACAATTCAAGATAACAGTGAAACCCGTATTGGTTCAAACAACCTATTGATGGCTTATGTGCATATTGCTCATGACTGTGTTTTAGGTGACAACATCATCATGGCAAATAATGCATCTATCGCAGGTCATGTCCATGTTGGTGATTGGGCTATTTTGGGTGGAATGACTGGCGTTCATCAGTTCGTGCATATTGGTGCGCATGCTTTTACTGCAGGCTCATCAACTATTTTCCAGGATGTACCTCCGTTTGTAATGGCTGCTGGTAGTCCGGCGATTCCTCGAGGCTTAAATGCTGAAGGTCTTAAACGTCGTGGCTTTACCAAAGAAACCCAACATGCAATCCGTCGTACTTATAAGTCGCTGTACCGTAAAAACTTAACCATCGAAGAAGCACTCGCTGAAATCACAGAAGATGCTGAAACTGATGAATACGTTAAAGGTATGGTTGATTTTATTAATGGCTCATCTCGTGGGATCATTCGATAGAATACATAATGACAAATAATACCCCTCGTATATTTGCAATGGTCGCCGGAGAAATCTCCGGCGATATTTTAGGTGCAGGATTAATTAAATCTTTGCAAAAACAATATCCAGATGCCCGATTTATCGGCATTGGCGGCCCGCAGATGGAAGCATTAGGCTTTGAAAGCTTTTTTTCTTACGAAGAGCTTGCTGTGATGGGGATTGTTGAAGTCCTAGGACGATTACCAAGATTACTCAAGGTTAGGGCAACGCTAATTGAAGAAATATGCCAAGCGAAACCTGACTGTTTTATTGGTATCGATGCACCTGATTTTAATATCGGTCTTGAGTTAAAGCTTAAGAATAAAGGTATTAAAACTGTTCATTATGTCAGTCCATCTGTTTGGGCTTGGCGTCCAAAACGAATCTTTAAAATAGCAAAAGCCACTAACATGGTATTGTCGCTACTGCCTTTTGAAAAAGCATTTTACGATAAGTACCAAGTGCCTTGCACTTTTGTAGGTCATACATTGGCTGATGATATTCCAATGGAAAGTGACAAACTTGCTGCACGCAAATTACTCGGATTAGATCCTCACGCTGAGTACCTAGCGGTATTGCCAGGTTCTCGTGGTAGTGAGCTTAAACAGCTTGCAGAGCCTTTTATCAAGGCGATTGTCATCGTTAAACAGAAATATCCAGATATAAAGTTTGTCACGCCATTAGTTAATCAAGCTCGCAGAGAACAATTTGTTGCCGCGCTTAAAGAGTTTGCTCCTGACTTAGAAATCGAATTGATTGAAGGGCAGTCTCGTGAAGTAATGGCAGCATCAGATGCAATATTATTAGCATCAGGTACTGCAGCTTTAGAAGCTATGCTAGTTAAACGTCCGACAGTCATGTCTTATCGCGTGAATAGGCTGACATATAGTATCGCTAAAAGACTGATGAGCCTTGAACATTATTCGCTACCCAATTTATTAGCCGATCGCGCTTTAATTCCGGAAGTTGTCCAAGACGAATGTAATGAACATAATATTGCCGCAGCAGTAATTGAACAGTTGAATATCGATTTTGCACCTTTGAAAGCGGAGTTTGAAAAGATGCACCTAACACTTCGTTGTAATGCGAGTGACCGTGCTGCCGACGCAGTAATTAAAGTGATAAACGAGCGCTAACGAACCATTATCCAAAATAATAACCCATCACAAGAGAAAGTGTCATGAGTAGAATTCCTGCGGTGATAAAAGGCATTACACCTGAACAAGTTGAATACATTAGCCGTGGTGTAGTTGCTGGTGTGGATGAAGTCGGTCGTGGCCCACTAGTAGGGGACGTTGTTACCGCTGCAGTCATATTAGATCCTAACAATCCGATTACTGGATTAAATGACTCGAAAAAACTGTCTGAGAAACGCCGCGACATTTTATTTACCGAAATCATGGATAAAGCCTTAGCGATTAGCATAGGGCGAGCAACACCGGCTGAAATTGATGAGATAAATATTCTCCATGCAACCATGTTAGCAATGCAACGTGCAGTTGCGGGTTTATCAATTACTCCAGAGCGGGTATTAGTTGATGGTAATCGTTCTCCAGACTTTGGCATTCAAAGTCACGCAATCATCAAAGGTGATGGACTCGTTGCAGCTATCAGTGCAGCATCAATTATTGCTAAAGTAACTCGAGACAAAGAAATGACTGAGCTTGATGCGCGTTATCCTCAATATGGATTTGCCAATCATAAAGGTTACCCAACAAAAGCTCACTTTGAAGCACTTGAGGCCCACGGGGTTTTAGATGAGCATCGTAAGAGCTTTAAACCAGTGATGGCGCTTTTAAATAAAAGTTAATTCTCAATCAAATATCTACGTTTAATATAAGTCGGATGAGCTGTTACTCTAATTAATACAGATGGATAGAGTAAATGTTTTTCAGCTCATTTAAAAATCAATCTCGACATCGCAATATTGATAATTCACTATTATAAACTGGGTTAGTTTGCTAATCTGGTCAGCGGTTTTTCCTTTTAATCACGCATTCCAAAGATATTATAATCTATGTCCGATCCTCGTTTCGTCCACCTTCGTGTTCACAGTGATTTTTCCATGTCTGATGGCGTGGCAAAAGTTAAACCTATTCTAGCTAAAGCTTCAGAGCTTGGAATGGGGGCTTTAGCCATAACCGACCAAAATAATTTTTGTGGTTTAGTTAAATTCTACGGTGGTTGTCATGGCGCGGGCATCAAACCGATTGTCGGTGCCGATTTTTGGATGAAAGTGCCAGGTTTTGATGACGACTTTTGCGCACTAACCATCATTGCCTTAGATAATGATGGTTATCAGAGTTTGACTCAGTTGATCAGTGAAGCCTACTTACGTGGTCAGATTAATGGTCGCGTTGTAATTGACCAAGAGTGGTTGGTCAAATTTAATAAAGGTATTTTATTAATTTCAGGGGCAAAAGAGGGCGATGTCGGTAAGGCGCTATTAAAAGATAATACAACTCAAGTGACTGAGTTAGTCGAGTTTTATAAAACCCATTTCGAAAATCGATATTTTCTAGAGCTCATTCGAACAGGACGTCCCGACGAAGAACGCTATTTACATATGGCGGTTAAACTCGCCTCAGAAAATGATTTGCCAGTCGTCGCAACCAATCAAGTTGTTTTTTTGAAGGCCGATGATTTTGAGTCCCATGAAATTAGGGTCGCCATTCATGACGGCTTCACCTTAGCCGATCCTCGCCGCCCTAAAAAATACAGTGAACAACAATATTTGCGCACCGAAGAAGAAATGTGCGAACTATTTGCTGATATCCCGTCGGCAATTGCCAATACTGTGGAAATAGCTAAACGCTGTAACGTGACGATTCGTCTAAATGAGTATTTCTTACCTAACTTTCCAACAGGTGACTTATCTATTGAGGATTTCCTCGTTGATATTTCAGAGAAGGGATTAGAGGAACGACTTGAGTTTTTGTTTCCAGACGAACAAGAGCGAATAGAAAAACGTCCAGAGTACGATGAACGCCTTGATATTGAATTGAAAGTAATTAACCAGATGGGATTCCCTGGTTACTTCTTGATCGTAATGGAGTTCATTCAATGGGGTAAAGATAATGATATCCCCGTTGGACCTGGCCGTGGTTCTGGTGCGGGTTCACTGGTGGCTTATGCGCTTAAAATTACCGACCTAGATCCACTAGAATATGATTTACTGTTCGAGCGTTTCTTAAACCCTGAACGTGTCTCAATGCCTGATTTCGACGTTGATTTCTGTATGGATCGTCGTGATGAAGTCATTGATCACGTAGCCGAACTATATGGTCGTGACGCTGTATCGCAGATTATTACCTTCGGCACCATGGCTGCAAAAGCAGTTGTACGAGATGTTGGTCGTGCGCTCGGTCATCCATATGGTTTTGTTGAGCGCCTCACGAAAATGATCCCAGCTGAACCTGGGATGACACTGACAAAAGCCTTTGAAGTGGAACCATCGCTTCCTGAAGCTTATAGCGCAGATGAAGATGTTCGTGAGCTGATTGATATGTGTCGCCGCTTAGAGGGCGTGACACGTAATGCGGGTAAACATGCCGGTGGTGTTGTTATCTCGCCAACCGTCATCACAGACTTTTCACCACTATATTGCGATGCTGAAGGTTTAAACCCAGTAACCCAGTTCGATAAGAATGATGTTGAAACTGCAGGCTTAGTAAAATTCGATTTCTTGGGATTAAGAACCCTAACGATTATTGACTGGGCACTGCAAATGATTAATCCACGCCTAGAAAAAGTGGGTGAAGATCCGGTAAGAATTGAATCTATTAGCTTAACCGATCCTAAATCATTCAGATTATTGCAACGTTACGAAACTACCGCGGTATTCCAGTTAGAATCACGCGGTATGAAAGATTTGATTAAGCGTCTTCAGCCCGATTGTTTTGAAGACATGATTGCACTGGTTGCACTTTTCCGTCCAGGCCCACTGCAGTCAGGCATGGTAGATAACTTTATTGAACGTAAGCATGGCCGTGAAGAGGTGTCATACCCTGATGCTGAATATCAGCATGAGTCATTAAAAGAGCTGTTAGAACCGACCTACGGCATTATTTTGTATCAAGAACAAGTAATGCAAATTGCACAGGTACTTGCTGGTTACACCCTTGGTGGAGCAGATATGCTTCGTCGTGCAATGGGTAAGAAAAAACCAGAAGAAATGGCTAAACAGCGTGGCACCTTCGAAGAAGGGGCGATCAACAACGGTGTAGACGGCCCCTTATCGATGAAAATTTTCGATTTGGTTGAAAAGTTCGCAGGTTACGGTTTTAACAAATCTCACTCAGCAGCCTATGCTTTAGTGTCATATCAAACCCTATGGCTCAAAACACATTACCCTGCTGAATTTATGGCTGCGGTAATGTCTGCAGATATGGATAACACAGATAAAATTGTTATCTTAGTCGATGAATGTGAACGAATGGGGCTACCGCTTATTCCACCTGATGTGAATAAAGGCCTGTTTAAGTTTACCGTCGATGATGACCTTAATATTGTTTATGGTATTGGTGCGATTAAAGGTGTGGGTGATGGTCCTGTAGAGTCCATTCTCAACGCGCGTAAAGATGGACCTTTTACCGATTTATTTGACTTCTGTGCACGTATTGATCTTAAAAAGCTGAATAAGCGTGTGATTGAAAAGCTTATTTGCGCCGGCGCATTAGATAACTTAGGCCCACATCGTGCCTCGATGATGGCCACCTTGCCAGAAGCGATTTTAGCCGCAGCACAACATGCTAAAGCTGAAGCCATTGGCCAAAATGATATGTTTGGCTTATTAAATTCAGAGCCTGAAGACAACAAACAAAACTTTGTACAATGTGCAACTTGGCCTGACAAGATATGGTTAGAAGGTGAGCGTGATACGCTAGGCTTATATCTAACTGGTCACCCAATCAACCAGTATTTAAAAGAGTTAAAGCAATACACTTCAGGTCGTTTAAAAGATGTTCACCCAACTGATCGCGGCAAAACCATGAAAGCGGCAGGGTTAGTGATTGCTACCCGAGTGATGATTACTAAACGTGGCTCTAAAATGGGCTTAGTTACCTTAGATGATAAAAGCGCGCGTTTAGAGGTCATGCTATTTACTGAAGCATTTGAAAAATTTAACCACCTTTTAGAAAAAGATAAGATTTTGATTTGTGAGGGTGAAGTTAGCTTTGATGATTTTGCTGGCGGTAATCGTATGACCGCCCGAAATATCATCGAAATAGGCGAGGCTCGCAGTCACTTTGCTAATGCGGTAGAAATTAATATTACCGCTGATGATATCAATCAAGCTTGGCTAGAGCAGTTCGAGCAGGCATTATCACCATGGAAAAATGGCAGTGTACCGGTGATTATTCATTATCAGCAGCAAGAAGCGGCGGGGCAGTTAACTCTAGGTGATGAATGGCGGGTGAATCCAACTGATGAACTGATGTTAGCCATTGAAAGCTTAGTCGGCTCTAATAATGTGAAAATTGTTTTTTAATTGATTAATATGTTCAATGATGATTATTGCTTAATGAACCGTGTCTTTGAGCCTGCTACTTATGGAATGAACTAAGATGACAGTGAATGATATTTGTCAGGCTCTTGAGCGTTATACCTTACCTTTAATGCAAACACAGGCTATAGCAACTGAGCCTGTGACAGCCCAAGCCTTGAACAATCAATCAGCGAAGTTAGTATTAGCTTACAGTGGCGGTGTTGATTCGGAATGCTTAGCTTATGGGTTAAGTTTGTTTGCGCAGAAGAACCCTCATATTCCTTGTCTATTAGTTCATGTACATCATGGCTTAAGTGCTAATGCAGATACTTGGGTTGAACACTGTATTTCTCAAGCTACCAAGTATCAATTACCTATTCAAATTGAACGGATTAATTTAACTAAAGCGCCGCGTAAAAGTTTAGAGGCAATCGCGAGAGAAGCACGTTACAACGTGTTTAAAAAGTATCTTAATCCTTCCGATATATTACTTACAGCTCATCATCAAGACGACCAACTTGAAACACTGTTATTAGCGTTAAAACGTGGGCAAGGGCCTAAAGGCTTAGCAGCTATGGGGGTCATTCAGCCTTTTAATCAACACAGCTGGATTGTTAGGCCATTGCTGGATGTCTCAAAAGGGCAAATTGAATCATTTGCTGCATCTGTGGAGCTTAAACACATTGAAGATGAAAGCAATCAAGACGAACAATTTGATCGGAACTTCTTACGCCAAGATATTATTCCACGTTTGAAACAACGTTGGCCAAGCATAGCAGTCACCGCTTCAAGAAGTGCTAACTTGTGTGCTCAACAGCAACAAGTTATCGAGCAAGAAGTGAATAATCGCTTACCGGCATTTATTGATGATTCAGGCGTTGGTCACTATTCCGCTTTTAAATTACTAGAGTTGCGAGAGCAATCGACTCAATGGCAAAGCTTATTGCTTCGGGGCTATATTCAGTCTCAAGGGTTTAATTTGCCATCTCAGTCTCAGCTGGAGCAAGTACTAGAACAAGTGCTATATGCCGCGGATGATGCCAAAGTCAATGTGCATTGTGGCGACTATTCAATAAAGCGTTTTGCAGGTAAAGCTTATATTGTTCCTGCAATTAAGCTGGCTGAGTTGGCGAAAGATCAGAAGCTGATTACAGATAAACTGGTCAATTTTGTTACTAAGCCTCAGTCAGAGCTTATTTCGGGTGCTTTTTTTGAGTTAGAGAGCTCTGAGTTACCGAGCTCTGAGTTAATAAGCACTAGGCCAATAAACTCTGAATTAGTAAGCTCTGAATTACCGAGCTCTGAGCTAATAAGCACTGAAGCTGGGATTAATCGTTTGAAGGTGAATGTTGTAACAGATGGAGTGCGGTTAAGGCTGCCTAATGGTGAACAAGTGAGTGTAGTATTCGGCGCTAAAGGCAGTACACGTTGTCAGCCTCACTTTAGAGATAAAGGACGTGAGCTTAAAAAAATATGGCAAGAACTTGCCGTGCCGCCTTGGATCAGAAGTCAAATTCCACTGGTTTTCTATAATGATAACCTTGTTGCAGCAGTGGGACTTTGGGTCGATAAGCGTTATTTAGCCAAGCAGCAAACATTGGGATTTGTTTTTACGTCTTAATATCTCAACGATAAAACCAATGCACTTAGTTTAATAAAACCTCTTAACTACTGGATATACTAATTCGCATATCCAGTTAAAGGTTTTTGTTGCTCATATTAAAGCAATTTCTTCCTGCAGCTTTCGCACTATATAGCGCTTTATCGGCGGCTTCATATAACTTATCTTGCACATTTGAAACGGTCGAATCCGTCACACCGATGCTGCACTGAACATTAAAAGCATGCATTAATGGGTGCTCAGCCATTGCTGCAATAATGCGTTGACACAAAGGTGTCATTTCGAGTTCATTTCCTTGGGCTATAATAATAAATTCATCACCACCAATGCGGAACGCTTGGTCGGTATTGCGAATGGCTTCATTGATTAATTCCGCAAATTCAGACAATACCGTGTCACCTAACTTGTGACCGTGTTTATCATTTAGACTTTTAAAATTGTCTAAGTCTAAAACTAACAAAGCAATATTACCTTGGTTACGATTAGCTCTCGCCAATGCATTTTTAATGGTTTGGCGATAGTAGTAACGATTGCCTAAACCGGTCAACGCATCAAACATAGCCTTATTAGACATTTGATCAAATTTAATCGCATTAAAAAATGGCTGAGAAAACAATGATTCAAGTTTGTTTAATTGCAGTGTTTGGCTCGGTGTTAACGGCGCTGTTAGATAATATTTAATGCTGTATGGCTCACCAAACCCACTGATAACACGTTGTTGGTTTAAACCATGACAGCGTCCCCAGTTAAGTTTGAGCTGTTGATTAAGTTGCAACCCCTGGATCGGCAATAGTTGGCCGAGCGTTTTGCCGTAGCTGGCAAACACTGTTCTAGGGTCTAAACTCGAATGCATTTGCTGCAGGATATTCATCAAATTACGTTCTGAGTTAGCGCTGTTATATTTTGTATAAGACGCTGATTTACCCCAGTTTTGTTCTGGATATGGCTGTGAAGCAATTGCGTAATCCATTGTTAGTACCTCATTCGATGATTGCTTCCTGCAAAAGTGGTGAAACGTTTGTTGTTAACTTGTATAACTAATGCAAAAAGTGCGCCTACTATTTTTTATACCTTATTTTCATATGGTTATTGTTAATGAACTACTTTGTTAATAGACTGTTTCTTTAATCGTTGGTTTTTTGACTCGGAGAACACGTATTTATGGAGCACAGCATTTTTATCCATATTCTCTCAATGTTGGTGATTGCTATTGTGGCAATTTCAATACTTCGACGATTTGGGTTGCCGCCTATTCTTGCTTATTTACTGACAGGTGTTGTGAGCGGCCCTAGTGGTTTTCATTGGTTTACTCAACAACAAATGCACTCTGTGGCTGAGCTTGGAGTGGTATTACTGATGTTCAGTTTAGGGCTTGAGTTTTCGGTACCTAAACTTTGGTCAATGCGGCGCACAGTATTCGGTTTAGGTAGTGCGCAAGTGACTTTTACTGCACTCATTGCAGGGTTAGTGGCTTTGCTATTTGGGCAAAACATGATTTCAGCTGTGGTGATTGGTTCTGCAGTGGCACTCTCTTCAACTGCAATTGTCCTTAAGCTAGTCAATGAGCAAGGCTGGATGCGAAGACGGCATGGCGAGCTATCGGTCAGTGTGCTGTTGTTTCAAGACATTGCCGTCGTGCCTTTATTGATTGTATTACCGCTATTATCAACCAACGGCGAGCCGATAGGCTTTCTTGAAATTGCATGGGGAATGCTGACAGGGATCTTAGCGTTTATTGGTTTAATGTCTTTTGGTAAGTGGATCCTACCGCGCATATTTGATGAAGTTGCACGCTCTCGCTCAAACGAGTTGTTTGTTCTTTCAACCTTGGTTGTTGTATTAGTGACGGGCGCGTTTACTCAGTGGCTTGGGTTATCAATGGCGCTTGGGGCATTTATTGCTGGCATGCTATTAGGTGAAAGCCAATATCGCCGTCAACTCGAAGCCGATATAAGACCGTTTCGTGACTTGTTAATGGGTCTGTTCTTTATTTCCATTGGTATGCTGCTTGATTTCTCAATTGTCGCTGAATTTTGGTGGCAAATATTATTGATCCTAATCGCGGTGTTATTAACTAAAACCATAGTGGTGTTTGGGATCCTTAAACTGGGTGGTGAGCAATTTAAAGTAGCGTTAAGTACGGCTATCAGCCTTGCACAAGTAGGCGAATTTAGTTTTGTCGTACTGGCGCTAGCGGTTAATTATGAACTGCTTGAAACTCAGATGAGCACGATATTTGTCATGGTTGCGGTGCTTTCAATGTCGATAGCGCCATGGCTTGTTCGAAATAGTCTTATTATTGCGCAAAAGATTGAAGGTAAAACATCAAAAAAATCGACAATAGAAGATGAGTTTCAATTACCACCACCAGAAGACGGCGATTTGGTATTGATCTTAGGTTATGGCCGTGTGGGCCAAACCATTGCCCGCTTTTTAAAAACAGAGGCTGTGCCTTTTGTGGTGTTAGATTTAGATCCTAAACGTGTGTCAGAAGCCAAACTTGCTGGTGAGCCCGTATTCTTCGGTGATGCTTGTAAAATGGGGCTGCTAAAACAAATTGGTATTCGCCGCGCCAGTATGGTGGTGATTACCTTTGGCGAATCAAGGCAAGTTGAAGATTGTTTAGCATTGTCGAGAAAGCTTGCCCCAGAGACTAAAATTCTTGTACGCACCACAGATGATGCGGAGCTTGATAGCTTAAAGGAAATGGGCGCAACACAAGTTATCCCCGAAAAACTAGAAGGCAGTTTGATGCTTGTGTCACAGGTACTTTATAAATGTGGTGTACCTTTGCCGCGAATTATTAAGCGTCTTGAATCAGAACGACGCAATCATTATCAATATCTGCACGGCTTTTTTACTGGGGCAGAAACCGACTTCACCCTTGAGTTATTGCATGCGGTGTCTTTAGA
This sequence comes from Shewanella sp. 10N.7, assembly GCF_020806285.1. NCBI lineage: Bacteria > Pseudomonadati > Pseudomonadota > Gammaproteobacteria > Alteromonadales > Shewanellaceae > Shewanella > Shewanella sp. 10N.7. The sequence goes on along the minus strand of NZ_JAJGZS010000001.1, from coordinate 3,871 downwards.
TACAGGTTCTAACGCGGTAGGTAAGACGTTGACGGCTATTCCATGGTCTGAGTTAGGGGCTGAAATACGCGCTGTAAGGCGAAAAGGAGAGGAAATTAGTCCTCCGCCTGAGGATTGGGTATTTCAACGTAAAGACATCATTATGTTAGTGGGAAAACCCCGTGCAATAGAAACTGCTGAAGAGTATTTATTACAAGGGTGATGGTTTTTTTTGAAGATGGCCGAATACAGTAGAATTTTGCCATCTTCTTCCATACAATGGATGGTTACGTTCGTTGTTGTGTAGCCAATTTTTCTTGCTACAGCTTGTATGGAATAGTGCATGTCGGCCAAATTATTTAATCTTCCAATTAAAATTAGCTTAGACCTTATTGCTAAGTTATTTTCTTCTGCTCAACTTCAAAAAGCACAGAACTATCTAATTGAAGGGCGTGTACTTGAAGTACATGCAAGCCAAGAGAATCATAATATTGAATCTTACGTGGTGGGCTCTGCGATTGAGCCTTATCGACAAGATATAACCTTGGTTAACGTGAACCATAAAATTGTGATGAAATCTCACTGCTCTTGTCCTGTTGCAAGCAACTGTAAGCATGTTGCAGCAGCACTCTTGGCCCTAATTGACAAAAAGCCCGTTGAAGAGCAACGCTTAAGTCAGTGGTTAATGCAGTTAGAAAAACAAGATCTTATTAATCCAGTCGAAGAAGAGGATGAAGAGAAAGATCGTATCATCTTCTCTTTATCTAGCGATCATCATGGCATTTTTGTTGACTTCAAGCGCAGCAAATTGAATAAGAAAGGCCAATACAACAAAGGCAGTAAAGTCGCCTTAAACGATGTTAAGTATCATCTTCCTTGGTGGATTAACCCTGAAGATAGCCAGATAATCAGCTTGTTATTATCTTCTTCAAAAAGTGCCTCAAAGATTTATCTAGAAGGTGAAATTTGTGCATTAGCATTGAACAAAATGCTGGAATTAGGCACATGTTTTTGGGAAGAGAGCCGCACACCATTAGCAATAACACATCCCGTAGCTCCCGGTTTTGTTTGGCAAGAAACTGATGCACGTCATACGCAAATTAGTATGAGCATGCCTGAATTAGACAACTGGGAATTTATTGCCACTTGTCCGCCGATGTTCGTTGATTTGGACTATTTAAAAATTGGTGCAGTTGCAACGGATTTAACTGTTGAAAAGCTCAAGCTATTACAACAAATGCCGCCAGTGCCGCTGGATAAGGTCGACTCGATCAGCGACAAAATGTTACGTCATTTCTCGCCTAAAAGTGTGCCTGTTCCCAGTGAGATAGAGTTTCATGAGATTGAAGATCCATTAAAGGTAAAATTAACCTTTGCCATGGTGCAGCTCAATGACAGCGCGGTGCTTCAACCAGTATTACAACTTGAGTTTGCTTATGGTGATATTGCGATTGCAGGTAAAGTGAGTCGTGAGAAAATCAGCTTAATTAAACAAGGTAAAGTGCAATATCAAATTCATCGAGAACTAGAAGGTGAAGCGCAAGCAATAGCATGTTTACAAAGCCTGCAGTTACAAGCCATTGATAATAGTTTATTAACTTATACCAATCATTCAGCCTGTTTTTATAGTCTAGGTTTGATGCCTGAAATGGTGAACGAATGGGCGCAATTAACCACGTTTGGGATCATGACCTTAGAAGACTTAGGTTATGAGGTGGAGTTTGCACCTGAGTTTGATCTCAACATTATTGATGCAGACATCGAAGTCGATTTAGATGACGATGAAGACAGTGGCTGGTTCTCATTATCACTTAATGCGGATATCGAAGGCCAAAGCGTGCCTTTATTGAGTTTAGTTGCTCGTTGGCTACAGCAAAATGGCGAGCCTGATGATGAGCAAGAACTTATCCTACCAGGGCCAAATGGCCGATTTGTGAAGATAAAAGCCAAAACCATTAAACCTTTGATTTCGGTAATCCAAGAACTGTTTCAACGAGGCGGCGGCGACTTATTAGAAGTACCACGTAACCGAGCTGACTTACTCAATGAGTTATCTGAAAGTGATATCCGTTTATTAAACGGTGAGCGTGTCAGGCACCTTGCAACTAAATTGTCAGAGTTTAAAGGTATTCAAGCTGTTGAGTTACCAACAGGCTTAAATGCCACGTTACGTGATTATCAAAAACAAGGCTATGATTGGCTTTGTTTCCTGAAAGAGTACCAATTAGGCGGGATCCTTGCCGATGATATGGGCTTAGGTAAAACGCTTCAAACACTAGCATTTTTGTTAAAAGCAAAACAGATGAAAGCATCTGCAGTGAGTACCAGCTTAAATACTCCAGCAAGAACGACCTCTGGGAAAACCAGACCCAGCCTGATTGTTTGTCCTACCAGCCTTGTCGGGAATTGGTATAAAGAAGCACAGAAATTTACCCCAGATTTAAAAGTGCTGGTGGTACATGGTAACAAGCGCCAAGCACTGTTAGATAAAATTGAAGATTATGATGTCATTGTGACCACATATCCATTAATTTTGCGCGATGAAATGGTTTACAGTGAATACAGTTTTGAGCACATCATTTTAGATGAAGCGCAGCAAATCAAAAATGCCCAAGCAAAAGTGACTCAAGCGCTGAAAACCTTTAAAGGCCAGTTTAGATTATGTCTTTCGGGTACGCCGCTTGAAAACCATTTAGGTGAATTAAAGTCGTTAATGGATTTTTGTTTACCCGGGCTTTTAGGCCAGCACGCCTACTTTAACAAAGAGTTTAGAGGACCTATTGAAAAGCAAGCTGACACTGAAAAATCGGCGATTTTGCTTAACCGTATTGCGCCTTTCTTATTACGCCGTACTAAGATTGAAGTGATGTCGGAACTGCCTGAAAAAACCATTATAGTGCAAACGCTTGAGCTTGAAAAAGACCAACGTAATTTATATGAAAGTATCCGTTTAGTGATGGAGAAAAAGCTGCGTGAACTGTTTGCTAAACAAGGTGTTTCAAGTAGTCATATTGAATTTTTAGATGCATTACTTAAGCTACGCCAAGCATGTTGTGATCCACGCTTAGTGAAACTCGAACAAGCTCAACATGTTGAGAATAATGCCAAACTAACTTGGCTAACTGAAAATGTACCTGAAATGGTGGAAGAGGGGCGTAAAATCCTCATATTTAGCCAGTTTACTGGGATGCTTGCGCTTATCGAGCAAGAATTTATCAAAATGGGGATTAGTTACAGTAAGCTCACTGGGCAAACCCGTAATCGTCAGGTTGAAATTGATGCATTCCAAGAAGGTGAAGTACCCGTATTTTTGATCAGTTTAAAAGCTGGCGGAACAGGGCTTAACTTAACCGCTGCAGATACTGTGATCCACTTTGATCCTTGGTGGAACCCAGCAGCTGAAAAACAAGCAACTGATAGAGCGCACCGCATAGGGCAGCTAAATCCGGTGTTTGTTTATAAGTTGATTGCCCAAGGAACAGTTGAAGAGAAAATTCAAGAAATGCAGCAGCATAAACAAAGCTTAGCTGACAGTATTTTAGCGGGTAGTGCCAAGAGTCAATGGCAAGGTAATGCGGACGATTTATTGTCATTATTGCGTTAGTTAACAGCGGCGTATTTCACTGCGGTTGTTTATTCAGGATGGCGATTATTGATAGTTTCTGGCATTTTTGCTGGTCGAAACGGGGTAGGGCAAGTCGTTTATGCCCCAAGATTTTTAGCAGCTTTCGTTAGCTAATGATTTATATATTTGAATAGAATCTAAACTTAAATCTAAATCTAAATCTAAATCTAAATCTAAATCTAAATCTAAATTTAAATCTGAATCAAAGTCGTGGATTTTCCACCCACACCCGACCAAGAGGGTATCAACAGCAATACCCTCTTGGAT